>JAITOE010000104.1 GCA_031290135.1 Eubacteriales Family XIII. Incertae Sedis bacterium | reverse complement strand
GTGGATTTCCGGCTGGTCAGCGCCACAAACCAGGATTTGAAAGAAATGGTGTCAGCCGGAAGGTTCCGCGAGGACTTCTATTACCGGATCAACGTCGTCACGGTCCATGTTGCGCCTCTTGCCGAAAGAACGGCCGACATACCGGCTTTGATCGGTTATTTTTCCGACATGTATTCCGGGAAATTCAACAAAGGCCGTGTCGTTTTCGACAAGGATGTCTTAGACGTGTTTCAAAATTATCATTGGCCGGGCAATGTCAGGGAGCTTAAAAACGTGATAGAACACATATACGTATTCGCAAACGGCAGCGAAAAAATCACTGCGGGCGACCTCCCGCAGGAACTGCTGTCACAAGGCCCCGCCGACAGGGAATGCGGCGGTCCGGATCCTGCAAAAATGGGCGGGAACTACAAAGATATCAAAAGTAAATTTGAAAAAGACTATCTTTTTAAGATGCTTCGCAAAAACAACTGGAACATCTCCGTCACCGCAAAAGAAATCGGGCTGTCCCGAAGAAATTTGCACGAAAAAATCAACCAGCTGGGGCTGAAAAAGGAAGAGGGCAAATCCGAATGATTTTGGATAAATATTTAGCCATACCCTTTATTATGATTCTCGGCTACATTGTCATTACGATGGTTCTGGGTTTTTTGCCCTATGGCCGGAAGAGAGTGGACACGCTGCGGGACTTTCACACCGCTGCGGCTTCCACCGGTTCCACAGTTGTGTTTCTGTGTCTTATGGCATCCATATTCACAAGCTCCACGTGGACGGTCTGGGTTTCGTTTTCTGTAAATTACGGGGTTTTCACCTTGTATTGCTCTGTGTACATCTCCATTAGCGCGCTCCTTTATTTCTTTTTGTCCGACAAGGTTTATCTCGTCGGGCAAGCGTCGGAAACCCTTACGTTAAGCGGTTTTTTGATGGAAAAATATAAAAATGCGAAAATTCGGAACGTGTCGTCCGTAATAAGCCTGATCACCGTATGTTTCTGGATCACGATAGAGATCACCACCTTGGGCGAGATTGTTAATTTTGCTTTCAGCCAGAGGCTTCCTCCTTTGGTTGCCGTTTCCATAGGCGTATTAGTCATACTGGCCTATATTCTTTGGGGCGGCCTTGAAAGCGTTATCTGGACTTCTTGTTTCCAGGGAAGCATTATCACCGTCGGCGGCATTGTCCTCTCCGTCATGCTGTGCTCCTATTATTTTGATTCATTCGGCGCTTTCGGCGAAGCCCTCAGCCACCACAAGGATTTGCTCGTGGTCAGCGGTTACAAGGACAATCCCGATGCCAATATGCATCTTTGGACATCTTATGTGGTTTTATGCGGCGTAGGCGCGGTCTGTTTGCCGCAGGTTTTCCCACGCATGTTCATGGGGAAAAACAAATGGGTTCAAAAAAAAGCGGCGGTTCTGTATTCCACGGCCGCCCTCTGGTGCATCTTTTTTGTTGCCATCGGTTTTGCCGCTCTCACAAGAGACATGCCCTATATGGATTCAAAATCTCAGATATTCACGCTTTTATACGGAACCGGAAATGTTTACCTCCTCGGCTTTGCCTATGTGGTTTTCATTGCCGCCTCCATGGGAACCTTGGACATATCCCTTCTTTCAGCATCGACCCTGTTGACTGTGGACATATCCGAAAACTTCTTTAAGAACCAAAACATCTTCTTTTCACAGGGCAGCTATATAAAAATGTCCAGAATCATCATTGTCATCATAGCCGTGCTTTGTACGGCCATCTCTTTGCTGTATAACGATGCCGTGATCAAGCTGGCATTGCGCAGCTATGAACTTGTGGCGCAGCTCTTCCCCGCGTTGTTTTACGCCTGCTTTTCAAAAAAGTGCGATGGCCGGGCTGCCCTTGCAGGAATCCTCGTGGCTTGCGTCATCCTTGTTTCCTTAACCCTTGCCGGCATACGGCCTTTTGGGTTCATGGCAGGCTTTATAGCGCTTCTGGCCAACGCCCTGACGGTTCTCGTTTATATTGCCCTGGCCAAACGGACAAAAGAAATTCCGGGGGCTGCATAGACCGCGCCGCCGCGATGAACCTGCGGCGGCATGCCCCCGGAACCATAACTCGCTTACGCGTATTTTTTCATCGTGTCCGTGAGTTTCCCAAAGTACACCGACTCCGGAAGTGCTTCTTTATAGGTCGCCAAGCTTACGACCACAAACAATATGGTGCCTGCTATGATTCCGAATATCCCCGGAAGGAATCCGTGAAGGTTGATTCCGTGGGGCGCGAACACGAGGAACGCGGTCACCGCGAAGGATGCGATGATGGAGGTAAACGTCCCGGCCCGGGTAGCCTTTTTCCACAGCAGCGCGCCGATGAGCGGGATGAACAGCTGCGCGATCCCCTGGTAGTTGATCATTGCGACCTGAACCAGCAGCGGGAGGTCGAACAAGGTGATAAGATAGGCGCATAGGGCAATTATGACGACGATGATCCGGGTTCTGCGCACCAGCTTGCCGGATGATTCGGCACCGCCGGTTTCGCCGGTTTCATCCCCTGTCAGCGGTGCCTTTCTGGCAATTCTCTTAAAGCCTTCTATTACGTCGCTCGACAGGATCCCGGAAATGGCCAGCAGCGTTCCGTCAACGGTGCCCATGCATGCGGCAAGAATAAAGATGCAGCCCAGCCCGAATATGACGGGACCGCCTGTTTGCTGCAATATGATCAGCAGGCCTTCCTCCACATTGTCTATGACATTGCCGGTTACGAGCGTATATCCGGTGATGGCAAAACCCGCAAATACAAACGCTAGCACCCACAGCCCGCCTGTGGCGTTCAATATCGCGGCTTTTTTGATTTCTGCGGTATTTTTGCCCAAATACATCTTGAGGTAAAGCGAAGGATAGCACAGCACGCCTGCGGAGCACAGGAATATAAAGGAGAACCACTGCGCCTGCATCCCTTCCCCTGATATGACGTACAGCATGGGATTCACTTCATATGCCTTTTCAAACATCTCGGCGAGCGTCCCGTAGTTAAGATAAACCAAAGCGATCACGACGATAATGGCGCCAAATACCATGACGACGGACTGGAAGGTGTTGACGGACGCGACGCTTCTTACCCCGCCCCAAAGCGTGTACGCGGTAAGCAGGATTACGGCGATCAGCGAGCCGACGGCCGCGGGAACCGTGCCGTTCGTGGCAACCTTGATGATATATCCGATCGTTACGATTTCCATGGTGATCCATGTGACGTTCATGATCGCGCCCAGAAGGCCCGTCAGTATTTTAAGGCCGGTGCTTCTGTACCGAAGCTCATATAAGTCCGCCAGCGTGGACAGCTTGTATTCCTTGCCGAGCGGCCATATTTTAGACGCAAGAAGGTACATTCCGATACCGGCAAAGATGGAGTACGGAATGCAGTATGCCGCAAACACGCCGTTCAGCGCCGTAAAGCCGGTCCAGCCGGTCCAGGTTGACCCCGAGTAATACGTTACCATCATGACCAGCGCCACGACAATGGCGCCCATGCTTTTTGAACCCGTGTAAAAATCCTCAAAACTGCTGTGCTGTCCGGCTTTTGGCGTTCGTAAGGTTAAAATGATAATGACTGCAAAATATATTCCAATAAAAATAAACGGGATAACAGACATGATGCGGCTCCTTTCATTTTGTGCACATTTTGTGTCGCTGCGATTCATTGTTTGACAAATGTTTCATCGCCAGAACAATCATTGCGTTTTAGAATTCTTTTCGGCTTTCAAATCTGCCTGATAGTGGATTATCAGCGCGACAATGACCAGAACCGACCAAATGGTAAGCCAGGTCAAAAGCATTGGCATGCCCAGCAGCATAACGGGTTTATTTGCGATGTTAATAAGCGGAGTGCCCATCATCAGCATGGCGATGGCGTAAAAGATAACGAAAAATTTGGTGTGCGCGTACTTCATGGTTTTCTCCTTTCCGTATGTCTTTGGAAATTCCGCCCAAAGGCTTACCGGACTACAATTTGTGTCAATATACCAAGCAAAAATCATGCCGAAACCGCAGCCGCGTTGAAATTCCGGTTATTGTTATGAATCTTAGGTACATATAGGATCGCAGCTGCGCCCTTTGCATCACATGGCTGTAATATTTTTAGCTCACATGCATTGTTTTGCGGAAAACGCGAAAAGCGCGGGAGGATCATCTCCCGCGCCCGTAAAACCTGGTTCTGTTTCCCCTGTAATTTGTTTTCGGCGGAACTATTTGATAATGATGAACTTGCCGATGACCGGCAGGGGCGTGCATTTGCCTGTGGCGGCATTGTAGATTCCAAGTATGCAGAACGCGAGGGGAACCAGCCAGAGAAGCCTGAGAATCATGATGACGACGGCCAGCAAGCCCCACGCGCCTATGGTAAACAGGATGCCGCTGAATATGGCCGCCAAGATTGTGTATGCAATGCTCCAAATCACATCCGCGATGAACAGCACTATGCCTTGGTTCGTGTGGTACTTGGCAAAAGCCGACGTCTTGTGCGCGCCGACCAGAAGCGGGACGATGAACAGAATGCCAATGTAGGCAAGGATGGCCATCAGCTTGTTGTCCTCCGCGTCCCGGCCGCCGGCCTGCGCAGGGGAGGAACCCGGCGGGAACGTTTTCGCGAATGTTTGATCCGCTTCCCTTGCAATGGAATCCCGTGGTTCGGTGTCCGGGGTTGTCTTTGTTCCGCATGCCGCGCAAAACAAAGCGTCCGGCAGCAGTTCATTTCCGCATTTCGCACAAAACATCATTCTTTCCTTTCTCAATTCACTACGGTAATTCGTATATTGCTCTGGCTGACATATGATTTACTTCATTATATTTCCCTTCCTGCGCAAATGCAATCCTTTTTTAGGTATTTTGCAAATTTACAATAATTTTGTAAATTTTGTAAATTTTTCGCTTTCGCTGTTTTTGCGGTTTGGCTTGTGTTTTTCGCGAAAGCCACGTATAATATGGAAAGTAACCGGGAAAACAAAACGTGGCGGCAGCCGTCTGCCGCCGGGAGGGGCAATGCCAATTTCCGCATTCAGGCGGGCGCTTCGCCGGGGCATCGGCAGCGCAGTCGTCGCGATAGAAAAATCCGGAAATCGCGCGCAGTACAGCGACGCCGTGCGTTGGTGCTGTCTGCACGATATTTCGTATGACTGGCAAAGCGAAGGCACGAAAGGGCGCTATCTTTACGCCGCGATTGCCGCCTTGGGCGAAAAAGAGGCGTTTGAAAAAACAATCATTGAAAAATACCTGTCAAAATGCGCGGACAGGCTGTTTTGCCAGCTGGGGGACATCCTCGTCTGCTATGCCATGGACGGCAGCCTGCCCGCAAAGGACGCTTTTTATCGCAAGTACGCGTATTTCGCCGCCAAGAACGGCCGCTTTACGAAAGGCCCTTCCTGCTGCGATGAAGGGTTTCAGTGGGATGAAGTGGTTTATCACCTCGCTTGTTTAGATGGATTTCCTGCGTTCAAACGCTACTGTTTCGACGCGGGGGCGCTGCTTCATAAAAATCCGCGCGGCAGGAGAAGCTTTTATTCTGACTGGTTTGCCGCCAGAGCGCACAACCAGTTCGGCCAAAAACGCGTGGACGCTTTCTTGGATAAAATGTACGAAAAATCCCTGCCTATAAAAAGCCTTGTTGACGCGCTGCGGGAAGACGCGTCCGCGCAGGCGGAATCCCGGACGGGTTTCGACCATGAACCGCTTTCCGCCGTGCATCTGCACGAACGCGCGCACGAAGCGTCGAAAGCCGAACATCCCCGAGCAAAAATGGTGCGCCTCGCCTATCGTTTTGCAAACAGCGCTTCGCAGGAAGAAAGCGTGTCTTTGGCAAAAACCCTGTTGCGGGAAGAAGATCTGTCGGTGAAGGCCTCCCTGCTTTTGCCGTTCAGCCTCGGCCGCAATCCCTTTCCGTTAGACATCGCGCCCCTGCTGGAATGTGCGCTCTCTGAAAATGCATATTTGGCGGAAGTGTCCGTCGATGCGCTCGGCGGGATAAAAGACGGGAGAATCCACGATTTTGCCGTTGATTGCCTGCGGGCAAACGCGGCCGGGCTCTCCGCGCTGCCCATGTTGGCTGAGAATTACAGAAAATCCGACGACGACGCCATCCGTGCGGCGGTCACGGAATCCAAACGTGTTCCGCACGACGTGCAGATCTTTTTGGTAAAACTGTACACCCGCCATCGCTCAAAGAACGCCTTTGCCTCCCTTTTGCACGTATACAGAAACGGCGACTGCTCGTTTTGCCGTCATGGGATTGTGCAGGCGATGCGGCATTGCCGTGTTTTGACGGATGAAATCCTTGAAGAATGTCTCTATGATTCGTATGAAGACACAAGGACGTTTGCCGGGCGCATCCTGCAGGCGCGTTGAAAAACGGGAGGCGGGCGTCACATCCTCCGTCATTGCGAGCGAAGCGAAGCAATCCACATTGCCGCTCTGGATTGCTTCGCTTCGCTCGCAATGACGGAAAAAGAAAGGGGGCGAAAAATTCGCCCCCGTGCCTTTTCAGAAAAAATCAGCCGCCAAAAGCCTGGTTCAGGTCGCCGATGATGTCTTCTATGCTTTCCGTGCCGATTGACAGCCGGACAGTGGTGGGTGTAATGCCCGCGTCCAGCAAATCCTCGCCGCTAAGCTGCGAGTGCGTCGTGGACGCCGGGTGAATGACGAGGGACTTGACATCCGCCACGTTCGCCAGCTGCGAAAAAAGTTTCAGGCGGTCGATGAACGCTTTCGATTCCGTTTCCGTTCCTTTGTATTCAAAGGTGAAAATCGAACTCGCGCCTTTCGGGAAATATCTTTTGTACGTCGCGTGGTTCGGATGCTCCGGCAGCGCCGGGTGGTTGACCTTCTCCACTTTCGGGTTTTTCACGAGATAATCAACCACTTTAAGCGCGTTCTCGACGTGCCGTTCCACGCGGAGCGAGAGCGTTTCAAGCCCCTGCGTGAGGAGAAAGGCGTTAAACGGCGAAAGCGCCGCGCCCGTGTCGCGCAGAAGGGTGACGCGGGCTTTGGTGATATAGGCCGCCGCGCCCGCGACGTCGCTGATCACCGCGCCGTGGTAGTTCGGGTTCGGCTTGGAGATGCCCGGAAATTTATCGCTCGCCGCCCAGTCGAATTTCCCGCCGTCAACGATTACGCCGCCGATGGTCGTGCCGTGCCCGCCGATGAACTTCGTCGCGGAGTGTACGACAATGTCCGCGCCGTGTTCGATGGGACGGAGCAAATACGGCGTCGCGAAGGTGTTGTCCACGATAAGGGGTATGCCGTGCCTGTGCGCGATGGCGGCGACCGCTTCAATGTCGATGACCGTGCTGTTCGGGTTGCCGAGGGTTTCAAAGAACAAAAGCCTGGTGTTGGGTTTGATCGCCTTTTCCCAGTTTTCGGGAACCGTGCCGTCAATGAACGTCGTCGGGTCAAGGCCCCTGTCAACCAAGGTGTTCGCGAAGAAGTTATACGTCCCGCCGTAGATATATTTGTCGGACACGATATGGTCGCCGGCCCTTGTGATGTTCTGCACGGCATAGTCGGTGGCCGCCGCGCCGCTTGCCACTGCAAGCGCCGCGATGCCGCCCTCCAGCGCCGCGATGCGCTTTTCAAACACATCCCAGGTCGGGTTCATGATGCGGGTGTAAATGTTGCCGCCTTCGGACAGCGCGAAACGTCCCGCCGCCTGCGCGGTATCCTTGAAGACATAGGACGTGGTTTGGTAAATCGGGTAAGCGCGGCTGTCGGTAACCGGATCCGCCTCCTCTTGCCCCACATGGACTTGCTTCGTTTCAAAAGACCAGTTTTTAACATCCTGTTCCGTGATTTTTGCCATTGCAGTAATCTCCTTTCCTTTACTTTACTTCAAATTGATGCGTCACGATGTCGGTAACTTGTATTTCGCCCTCTTTTAACGCGCCTGATTTTACAAGGTCGTCAATCCAGGGCTTGATGCCGTCTTCTGGGATTTCGGTGTTTTCGGAATAGTAATGGTTGCCCTTCACTTCCTGGCCGATGAAATCACCCGTAAGCGCTGCTGTTTCCTCCTTATGCGCGTTTGCCCAGATTTGCGCTTTTGTCAAAGCGCTGACAAAGGCCTGGACTTTGTCCGGATTTTTCGCGATGAACTCATCCGAGAAGAAGTAGAGATAGGTTCCCGTCGCTTCACCGAGCCCCGCGTCCCAGCTGTCGGCGATTTTATGGAGCCCCGCTTCTTCCGCCGCATCATAGAACGGCGGGTGAATGCCGATTATGTCAACTTGCCCCAGCTTGAGCGCCTCGATCTTTGACGTGTCCGAGTCCAGGCCGATCCACTCAAAGTTGGCGCGCGGCACATTGTACCTGTCGAATATGGTTTCAAGTATGAAGCTTTCGCAGGTGTTCGTCCAGCCAGCGGATTTGAGTATTGTCCCGCTTTTGTATCCGTTAAGGTCGGCAATGGTCTTTACGCCCGCGTCCCAGGCGGCATCATTAACATAATACCACATATGCAGCAGCCTGTGTTCGGTATCGCCTATTTTTTCGGGATCCGGTTCGATGATGGAGCGCCCTACGGCCTTTACCTTTGCGCCTCCCTGCACCCATAGCGCAAGCTGGTTCGGGTGCGCGTCGTGGAAATCGTTCACGCCCGTAACGACGGATGTAAGCGTTTCGCTGTCGGGGATTTCGCCCGTCCATACGAGTTCAAGGCCCTCTTCGGCGAAAAATCCTTTTTCAATCGCCACGATGTACGGGGCGAGCGTGCAGTCCATGCGCGTCGCGGTTTTAATGGGAAAGAGTTCCGCTGTTACGTTTGGGGCGTCCGTGCTTGGGACGTCCGCGTTTGTCTGGACGTCCGTCGTCGCCGCCGTGTTTCCGCACGCCGCAAGGGAAACGGCTGTCAGCAGGAACAGCAGCGAAACGAGCATTTTTCTGATTTTCATGTCAATCTTCCTCCTTGGTTTTATCAGATCCGTAAATTGAAGTTACTGTTATGAATTCTTAGGTATAGAACCGCCGCCGGGGGACGGGCATAACCCGCCAGCGGGACGGCTAACGCCTATGCGGGCGGCACAGAGCGCCTTGTATGCCCGCAATCCCGCTTCTGGGTGACGCCCGCCCCCCAGCTGGGTAGATTCGTTCCGTTTGGTGACGGAACCCGTCGTGATTGACTGTTATGAAACTTAGGTATGTCCCGCCACTGCGTGATTTGCGTAGGGCATATCCCCCGTCGTTGCGAGAAGCGGAGCGCCGAAGCAATCCAGTGCCTGTGGATTGCTTCGCTTCGCTCGCAATGACGGAGGGGTGATGCCCGCCCCCAGACGGACACACCTCTGAACCCTCTGAACAGTAACGTAAATTGAACGACTTTTGCCGAATCAACATCGGCAATCTACGTACAGATAAGGCAAGTTACGCATGTTTTATTTTCCTCCTTTTTTCTATAAGACCGCTTTTTGTCTCCAGACAAAAAGTTTTTTGCCGATGAAGTCAAGGGTTTTCGTAAGGACTATGCCTATGACTGCGGTAAGGATTATGCCTGAGTAAACATTCGGCAGGTTATATACCTTTTTTGATTCCATGATGAACCCCCCAAGCCCCGGAAACAGGTTTGAGGAACTCAGCATCTCAACGGACACAATGAACAGAAACGTTATCTGCACGCCGAGCTTCAGCCCGTTGTACACCTCCGGAAGCGACGCGGGGAATATGATCTTTACCAGCATCTCCCTCCGGTTCGTTCCCATGGCCTTTGCCCCTTTGATCACTTCCTTGTTCACGTTTTCAATGCCCGCAAGGGTATGAAACGCGATTTGCCAGACCACCACCCAGAACACGATGGCCACCTTGCTTGCGTCGCCTATGCCGAAGAACAGCATGAACAGCGGAAACAGCGCAAGCGGGTTAAGTTTTTCAAACAGGTGCAGCAGCGGCATGATGTATTCCTTTGCGAATTTCAGGTAAGTCGCAAGGGACACGCCGATGCATATTCCGACGGCCGCCGATATTCCCAGCCCGGTCAGCCCTCTTCTTACCGTGAGGAACAACGTCTTTTGCCAGAAGTCCGGCTGCTGTATGTTTTCCCAAAGCCGTCCCAGCACGTCAAGCGGCGCGGGCAGTATGCCGTTGTCGATGGCGCCCGCGGCGATGGCTATGTGCCAGGCGACGAACAGGGCGACGGTGAGCACGCTCGCGGAAATGAAATTTTTAAGCTTTCCCATGTCTACAGCGCCTCCTTGGGTTCCCAGCGCACCGACCATTCCTGCAGCTTGTCAAGAAGGGTTGCGACAATCACGCCGATGACGGCTATGAGCAATATCCCGACATACATCCGGGGAATGTTGTAATTCTTCCCGGCGTTATACACAAGCCATCCCAGCCCGCTGTCCGCCCCCAGTTCTTCCACCGCGATAAGCACCGTGAACCCGAACGTGACCGAGGTTTTGATCCCCGTGAGGATCCGTCCGAAACAGCCCGGAAGGATGATCGCGAAAAACATTTTGGCCCCGTCCGTCCCCATGGATTTCGCTGCTTTGATCAGCACCGGGTCAAAGCTTTTTACGCTTTCCATCGCCGAGAACAGCGCGGGGAATATGACGCACCAGAATATGATGACGATCTTGCTTGTTTCGCCCGTCTTGAAGAGAATGATGAACACAGGCACGAGCGTGAACGGGTTCACAAGCGAGAGGTTTGTTAGAAACGGCGTCACGAAAGCCGCCACTTTCGGCAGTTTCGCCGCAAGCAGGAAGCCAAGCGGCAGCGCGGCCAGCACCGCTATCACAATCCCTGCGGCAAGCCGGAAAAAGCTGTAATAGATGTGTTCCCAAAATACGCGCAGCTGTATCATTTCCGCCATTTCTTTGACTACGGTGGAAAACGCGGGGATGAACTGCGTGTCAATCCAGTTTTGGTCCGCCGCAAGCTCCCAAATCCCGAAGAAACAAACCACAAGGATGAAACCCACCAATTTTTTCATATCTTATAATCCCCTTCGCTAAGAAAAAAATCGCAAGTATAAGAGCCGCAAAAAATTTTCATATCTTATAATCTCCTTCACTAAGAACATCCTCGTCTTCCGACCTCTTATGGAGAAGCTTCCAGAACTGCTGGACGTAATCACGAAATACAATTGTGCCGCGTATGTCCGAATTGCGGGGACGGACAAGCTCTATGTTTTTTATGGCTTTTATGGTTCCGGGGTTTTCGGTAAGGACAATCACCCTGTCCGAAAGTATGACCGCCTCCTCAATGCTGTGGGTGACGAAGACGATGGTCTTTTTCGTCTGCTCCCAGATGTTCAGCAATTCGTCCTGCAAGCCCTCCCTTGTCTGGGCGTCAACCGCCGCGAACGGTTCGTCCATGAGGAGTATGTTGGGATTGTACGCAAGCGCGCGCACAATGGCCACGCGCTGTTTCATTCCGCCCGAAAGCTCATATGGGTATCTGTCCGCGAAGTCCCCGAGGTTGACGAGCGACAGGTATTTTTCAGCGATCTCCCTGCGGTCTTTTTTCGGCACTTTTTTCAGCTCAAGGCCATATTCGATGTTTTTCCGCACCGTCCGCCAGGGGAAGAGCGCGTAGCTTTGCATTACAAACCCGACTTCAAGGGACGGTTTGCCGACTTCTTTGCCGTTGATCCGCACCTCGCCTTTTTCGGGTTTCAGCAGTCCCGCGATCACGTCAAGCAAAGTTGACTTTCCGCAGCCGGAAGGGCCGAGTATCGTAACAAACTCCCCTTCGCTTACCGTAAAACTGATATTGCTCAGCGCGGTGAATTTCTGGTTCTTTTTGATTATGTAAGACGTGTCAAGTCCGTTGACAGCGAGTTTTTCAGTCATGGCGCATCCATCTCCCTTGTATGTCCGGCTCCGCAGGGGGGCGGGCATAACCCGCCGTTCCGCACGGTGACTTTACGGCTGGCCGCCTACCGACGCGGTGTATATCGTTTCAATCAGCGACAGGGCGCCCCGGTACCCCACGTAGCTTTTATTGACGACTAACCTGTCCGTGATCGGCGTCCCGATGCGGATCAGCTGCGCTTTTCGCTTGACCGCGATGTCCGCCTCCCAGGAAGTGCCGAATATGAACGGCGTCGCGGAGCCGAAGTCCACATTTTCAATCTCCTGTTCGATAATGTAGCCGTCCTCAATGAAGTCCACGTCAACGCTTATGCCGTCAGTGAGATTTTTATACAGCGCCCGCAAAGAATCATGGTATTCCGGGGGCGTGTCGTCCGTGATGATCGCTTTCAGCGGTATGAGCCCCATTTGGTCGGCAAGGAATTTTGTGACTGCGATGTTATATGCGGCATCTGACACGATCGCGAATTTTGACGGCAGCCCGAACCAGAATTCCGCGAAAAACTCAGCGAAGTGTTCAAGATAGTAATAGTAAACCCGCGCCTCTTCGGCGATGAATCTGTCGGCCTTGGCCGCCTGCGCCCTGCTTGCCTTCGTGAATTTCAGGACATTATGTATGAATTCCGCGGTCGCCTCCTCGCCGATGGGTATCACGGGATAATGCAGGTAAGGCGTGCCGTATTTGTTTTCAAGGTGCTCCGCGATCCGCAGTCCCACCCAGGGCGAAAGAACAAGGTTGTACTCCGCTTCGGGGATGGTTTTCCATTCCGCGAGGCCGCCGCTGTCAATCCCGAAAAGCATGTTGACGGCATATCCCGCGCCCTCCAGAATGCGTTTGATTTCCGCGTAGTCCCCGCGCCAGAACGTATTGAAATATGGAACCTCCGTAAGCACGTTGATGCGTTTTTTCTGCTTCGGCCCGCCTTTTTCGTAATCTCCCACGTACTGGTCGATGATGTCAATGACAACCTGTTCGTGCCCGTAGAGGTTGTTCCCCTTAAATCCCGCCACGTCCGAGTGGATGACAGGTTTTTCTTTTCCGGCATACGCCCTCGTGACGCTTTCGATGTCGTCGCCGATGAGCTCGCTGACACAGCCTGACAGCACGACGAACAGATCGCCGTCCATGATGCGGAGCGTGGATTTTATAAGGGCGTCAAGCCTTTTCGCGGCGCCGAACACCACATCCAATTCGCCGATGTTTACGGACGGAATGGCGCCGCCGCCTCCGTATCCCGTCCCTTGGTAACCGTTTTCCCCCGAAAGTATCGTGTACTGTTTGTCCACGCAGCCGGGAGAGCAGTTGATGATGGGAATGGCCCTGTCGATGGCGAGGACGGTGTATGCCGCGCCGATGGAACAGCCGTAACGGGGATGGACGATGGAGTTTGTCTGTTCAAGCATTTTGCGCGGCCTCCTTCCTTGCGTTTTTTCTTCGCCGTACCGGCAGCGGCAACGGGGCCGGGGGTTCGTCCAATATTTCGGGATGCTTTGCGAGTATGAACTGGTCGGGCTGGCTGAGCCACCATTCGGTATACGGCAGTTTGACGTGGCGTTTCAGCACGTTGTTGAATTTCTTGCGGGCCAGAATGTCAAGCAGCGCGTTGCCCGTGCGGACAATGCCCTCGTAGCCGAGCGGGAAATGCTCGTCGCCCATGGCAAACGACGGTATGCCGAGCTTTGCCGCGACAGGCGCAAGCCCGTTGTGCCTTATGATGATAAAGTCCGGGTTTACGCGGCTTAAAAGGCCCGCAAACTGAAATTGCTGGGTTTTGCTCACGGTGAAATAGTCTATGTCGCCGCTCGCGTCTATTAAATGCTGCAAGGTTTCCTGTTCGGGATAACCCGCGTCATAAGTGGGGTCGTGGTGGAAAACGATGGATCCCTTCACCTCCACGCCCAGGTCGCGGACGACTTCTATCATGGCGTGGGCGAATGACGAACCCGTTGAAATGAAGCCCTTTACCGTCTTGCCGCCGTTAAATTCTTTAAGCTTATGTTTGAGTTTTTCAATTTCAGGCAGCCATTTTTCATGCTGCTCTTTGATATAGTCCTCTATTTGCCCGTCCTTGCCGACGGTCAGGGCAACCGCCCTGAGCCAGTCGTCCGTGCCCTTGACGCCGTATGGCTGGGGCCCTTTGATCTGCGGTATGCCATATTCTTCCTCCAGCGCGGTCGCCATATAGGAGCCGAGCGTGTGGCAGAACGTGGCCGTCGCCGCCGCTTCGGAGGTCTGTTTCAGCTCTTCGTAGCTTGCCATGTCTATGATATAGTTCACGCGCAGTCCGAGAGGCTTTAACATGTCCGTAAAATAGTCCGTCCCCCAGAGCGCGACGATGTTGATCAAATCCGGCTGCCGGACGGGTTTTTTGTTCGCGATCTGCCTGACGACGCCGTGCTGTGAAATGTCGAAGCCCGTTGACCAGTGTTTGCTTCTGAACCCCTCGCAGTAAAGCGGCACGACGGGTATGCCGGTCTCTTTTTCAAGCTCGTTCGCCACCGCGCTTATGTCTTCGCCGATGATGGCCGTGGAGCAGGACATGGATATGAATATGGCTTTGGGCGCGTACCTGCTGAACGCGTCCCGTATGGTTTGCCGCAGTTTGTCGCTTGCCCCGAACACCATGTCTTTTTCAAGCAGGTTCGTGCTGAAAATGCGTATGCTTTCCACGGGCTTATGGCGGCGGATGAGCCCGATCCTGAAACCGAGGTCGAAGCGGGGATGGTTGGCGGAGCAGCCTATCGGCGAATGTTCGATCAAAATGCAGTCCGTCAGGTTCCCGATCTGGCAGGCGACGATGGCGTTGTTGCACATCGTCTGCTGGTTGAAGGGCATATCCAGTTCATTTATGCTGCAGGCGCCGCCTTTTCCGGAACCGGGGCAGCCTCCGCAGCCGCTTCTTGAAATTTCACGGGTTTCGTTTAGTTTTTGCGAAAGCCGCGAAAGCTCGCTGGCCTTTCCGTCCCAGGATACGATGGAGCCGAGCCGCTCCTCGCGGTTTTCAACGTTGGCATGGCTCAGGTTTACTTTGGACATTTTATTCGGGATTTTGTTTACATTTGTTTTTGGCGTTTTTTTTACATTTGCTTTGGGCATTCCATTCCCCTCCCCCGGATCTTTATCCTGCAAATAGACAAAACCGAAGACATAACTTATGCGAGCAAGTTACATCTCCGGTTTTCCGGTTGATTTAACATATATATTTTATATTTTTAATATGTTATTATGGTAACGCATCCTGCTGCTGTTGTCAAGTGTTTTATTTTGCGTTATTTCGCCAGTATTTTTAACAGGTTCACCCCTCCGTCATTGCGAGCGCAGCGAAGCAATCCACAGGCACTGGATTGCTTCGGCGCTCCGCTTCTCGCAACGACGGGGGGGTATGCCCGACGCAAATCACGCAGTGGCGGAACATATCTAAGATTCATAACGGTCAATCACGGCGGGTTCCGTCACCAAACGGAACGAAACTACCCAGCTGCGGGGCGGGCGTCACCCCTCCGTCATTGCGAGCGCAGCGAAGCAATCCACAGGCACTGGATTGCTTCGGCGCTCCGCTTCTCGCAACGACGGGGGATA
>JAITOE010000073.1 GCA_031290135.1 Eubacteriales Family XIII. Incertae Sedis bacterium | reverse complement strand
ACGACGACGACGTGGATGAAAACCTGCGGCTGAAATACCGGTATTTGGATCTGCGGAAAGGGAAAATGCAGCGAAATTTGCGTTTCCGCCACGCCGTGGCAAAGGTGACGCGGGATTATTTCGACGAACAGGGCTTCACCGAGGTGGAAACGCCGGTGCTGATCAAGCCCACGCCGGAGGGCGCCAGGGACTATCTGGTGCCGAGCCGCGTCAACCCGGGCGCTTTTTACGCCTTGCCGCAGTCGCCGCAGATGTACAAACAGCTTCTGATGGCAAGCGGGACGGACCGCTACATCCAGATCGTCAAATGCTTCCGGGACGAGGATCTGCGGGCGGACCGCCAGCCGGAATTCACGCAGGTGGATCTGGAGATGTCCTTCGTGGACGAAGACGACGTGATCGCCGTGCAGGAAGGCTATCTGAAGCGGGTGTTCAAGGATGTCATGGGGATTGAGATCGAGACGCCGTTCCCGCGTTTCAGCCATAAGGAAGCGATGGAGCGTTTTGGGAGCGACAAGCCGGATACGCGCTTCGGCTTTGAACTCGTATGCCTGAGCGAAGCCGTGAAAGATTCCGCGTTCCCGGTTTTTTCGGGAGCGGTGGCGGCGGGGGGCGACGTGCGCGGCGTCAAGATCGACGGCGGCGCGGCGGCGTTCAGCCGCAAGGACATCGATAAGCTGCAGGAGGCGGTGAAGGTCTTCGGGGCGAAAGGGCTCGCCTGGATCAAGTGGGCGGCGGACGGGCAGTTCAGCTCCTCCGTCGGGAAATTCTTCACGGAGCCGGAGCTGCTTAGGTTGACAGAACTTTTTTCCGGTAAACCGGGGGATCTCTTCCTGATGGTCGCGGACGAAAGCAAGACGGTTTTTGACAGCTTGGGCTTTCTGCGCCGCGAGATCGCGGGGCGTATGGGCCTGCTGCGGGACGACGTGTATAAGCTGCTCTGGGTCGTGGATTTCCCGCTGCTGGAATATGACGGGGAGGCGGGGCGTTACACCGCCGTACACCACCCCTTTACGGCGCCGAACCCGGCGGACGTCGCCTTGTTGGACACGGAACCGGGGGCGGTCCGCGCCCTGGCATACGACATCATCTTAAACGGCGTGGAACTGGGCGGCGGCAGCATCCGGATACACGACCGTGCCCTGCAGGCCAAAATGTTCCGGGTGCTCGGCATGACCGCCGAAGACGCGGAGAGCAAGTTCGGCTTTCTGCTGGAAGCCTTCCGTTACGGCGTCCCCCCCCACGGCGGGCTAGCCTACGGGCTGGACCGGTTGGTCATGCTGCTGCTCGGCGAGCAAAGCATCCGCGAGGTGATCGCTTTCCCGAAGAACCAGACGGCGGTTTGCCCGGTCAGCGGGGCGCCCGGCGCGGTGGAACCTGCGCAATTGGAAGAGCTTTCCTTGCATCGCGTCGTGACGCCATGAAGATAGGCGTATTCGGCGGAAGCTTTGATCCCATACACAACGGCCATCTGCGGATTGCGGAAAACGCGTTTGCGGAGGCCGGGCTGGACAGCCTGCTGTTCATGCCGGTATACATGCAGCCCTTTAAAATCGGAAAAACCATGTGTGCGCCCGCGCGGCGCCTGGAGATGCTCCGCCTCGCCCTGCAAGGCAAGCCGGAATTTTCGGTGACGGGCGTGGAACTCCGGGAGCGGGGGGTTTCTTACACCATTCATTCGCTGCGGACGATACGGGCGCAGTCGCCGGCGGACGCGGAGATCTATTTCCTGCTTGGCGCGGACATGCTGCTGATGCTGGAAAAATGGAAGCTTGCCGCCGAGCTGCTGCGGGAGTTCTCCTTCATCGTGGCGGCGCGGCCCGGCAGCGACAGCGTGGAACCTTTTGCCGCATACCTTTCCGATACCTACGGCACGCGGATTCTCCATATGAAAAACGAACTGCTGGACGTCTCCTCTTCCGACATCCGGGAGAAGGTGCGCCAGGGGAAGAAGATTCGCGGATTGGTTCCCAAAGCAGTGGAAGAATATATCTATGAAAACGGAATGTACAAAGACGCGTGAACGCGGCGAAAACGAAACGGCATGGCAAGCCATTTGCGTGAAAGACCTCTGGGAAGAACTGCGCACCCGTCTGGACCGGCGCAGGTGCGCCCATGTCCAGGGTGTAGCGGAGACGGTGAAAAAACTGACGCTTCTCCACGGGGGGGGCGGCGCCAACGCGAAAAAAGCGGAAATCGCCGCCTTGTTCCATGACTGGTTCCGTGCCGCGCCGGACGAAGAACTGAACCGGCTCATCGCGCTGTACGAGCTGGATCCGGTGCTCCTGAACCGTCCGAACCTGTCCCACGCCAAGCTGGCGGCCGCCTATATGGAAAAGGAGCGCGGCATAACGGACGCGGACTTGCTGAACGCCGTGCGCTACCACACGACGGGAAGAGCCGGCATGTCCAAACTGGAAAAGCTGCTCTATCTGGCAGATGCCATAGAACCCGCGCGGGAATATCCCGGCTTGGGCGCGCTGCGCGCTTTGGCGAAGACCGACCTGGACGCGGCATGCATGTCGGCGCTGGAACATTCAATCCGCCACGTACAAATGAAAAAACTGCCGCTGGACGAAGATTCGCGGAAAGCGTGGCAGTGGCTGCACGATAACGGCCCTAAAAAAGAAAAGGAGTGAAGCGCGGAATGGAGCAAAACATGAGTCTTACCAACAAAGAAACGGCATTGCTGGCGGCGAACGCCATCAGCCAGAAAAAGGGCTTGGACATCGTAGTGCTGGACATCGGGGAAAAATCATCGTTCGCGGATTATTTTGTCATCGCGTCCGGCAACACGGAACGGCAGGTCGGCGGCCTCGTGGACGAAGTGGACACGCAGCTGGAAAAAGCAGGGATCCTGCCGGACCATATCGAGGGCAAGCCCGATTCGGGCTGGGTCCTGATGGATTACGGCGATGTGATTGTGAATGTTTTCACAAAGGAGAAGCGGGATCTGTACCAGATTGAAAAGATTTGGGGAGACGGCGAATTCTTGGAATTCGAACAGGCGGAATAAACAGCTGCGGGACGGGGTGACTCGGCCGCAGGACGGGCATGACCCTCTGGCGGGGCGGCTGACGCCTATGCGGGCGCTCCATTCGCTGCGCTCACTCCGCTGGAATACGGCAGCAAAGCTGCCGCATAAGGTTCGCTTAGCTATTTCCAGCCTGCGGCAGGAAATAGAGCGAGACCATTATGCCCGCAATCCCGCTGCGCACCTAACCCCGTTTGTGCAGCAAACGGATGGTAGGTGCCATGCGAGAATTCTCCGGCTTTAGCCGGCTAAGAATTTACCGCCCTCCGGGTAATACCCGCCCTGCGGGCAGCGGGCGTCATTCGCAAACGATGATCTTATATACCTGAGATTCATAACGAAGGAGCGTGAAAATGGCGGACAAATACCAATTTGACGGCATAGAGAAAAAATGGCAGCGTCACTGGGAGGAAGCAGGGCTTTTTAAAACCCGCGAGATCCCGGACGCCGAGAAATATTATTTGCTGGAAATGTTCCCGTACCCCTCCGGCAAGCTGCACATGGGGCATGTCCGCAACTATTCCATCGGCGACGTGGCGGCGCGGTACCTGCGCATGAAAGGGAAGAACGTCCTCCATCCCATGGGCTGGGATTCTTTTGGGCTTCCCGCAGAGAACGCCGCCATCCAAAACGGCATCCACCCCAACCTCTGGACCCATGACAACATGCGCGAGATGCGGACGCAGCTGAAACGGCTGGGGCTTTCCTACGACTGGGACAGGGAAGTCGCCACCTGCGAAGCGGAATATTACAAGTGGATGCAGTGGATCTTCATCCGGTTTTTCAAAAATGGGATGGCGTACAAAAAAAAGAACCCCGTCAACTGGTGTCCCTCCTGCGAGACGGTTCTGGCGAACGAACAGGTGGTGGACGGCGTATGCGACCGCTGCG
Source organism: Eubacteriales Family XIII. Incertae Sedis bacterium (assembly GCA_031290135.1). Lineage (GTDB taxonomy): Bacteria > Bacillota > Clostridia > Peptostreptococcales > Anaerovoracaceae > JAITOE01. Next base: position 11,779 of record JAITOE010000073.1, on the reverse strand, counting down.
GCTCAACCGTCGGGAAGAAAGACCTGGAACAATGGTACCTGAAGATCACGGATTACGCGGAACGCCTGCTGTCGGATCTGGACAAGCTGCCCGGCTGGCCGTCCAAGGTCAAAACGATGCAGAAAAACTGGATCGGCAGAAGCACGGGCGCCGAGGTCGATTTCACGGTGGAAGGCACGGACAAAAAGCTCCGCATCTTCACGACGAGGCCCGACACGCTGTTCGGCGTGACCTACATGGTGCTCGCGCCGGAGCATCCCTTTGTGAAAGAACTGGCGGCGGGCGGCGGACAGGAAGCGCAGGTGGACGCATTTTTGCGCAAGCTCCAGTATCTTTCCGACATAGACAGGACGGCGACGACGCTGGAAAAAGAGGGGGTTTTCTTAGGCTGTTACGCGGTAAACCCGCTTTCCGGCGGCCGCGTCCCGGTTTACATTGCGAATTACGTCCTCATGGATTACGGGACGGGTGCCATCATGGCCGTGCCGGCGCACGACCAGCGCGACTTTGACTTCGCCGTGAAATACGGGCTGGACATCCTGCCCGTCATCGACCCGGAATGCCCGGAGATCGATCTTTCTAACCTGAAAGAAGCCTTTGTGGCGGAGGGGAAACTGATCCATTCGGGGCGCTTCGACGGGCTGAAAAACCGGGAGGCCATCGGGCAGATCACGGACTTTCTGGAAAAAGAGGGATTCGGGAAAAAATCCGTCAACTTCAGGCTCAGGGACTGGCTGATCTCAAGGCAGCGCTACTGGGGGACGCCGATCCCCATGATCCATTGCGAAACCTGCGGCTGGGTTCCGGAAAAAGAGGAAAACCTCCCGGTTCTGCTGCCGACGGACGTGAAATTCACGGGAAAGGGCGAATCCCCGCTCCATACCAGCGGCACATTCCGGGAAACCGTCTGCCCGCTCTGCGGCGGCCCGGCGGTGCGCGAAATCGACACCATGGACACGTTTCTGGATTCTTCCTGGTATTTTCTCCGCTACTGCGACGCGCGGAACGGCGCGCGGATCTTCGAAAAGGACAAGGCAAAATACTGGATGCCCGTGGATCAGTACATCGGCGGCGTGGAGCACGCGATCCTGCATCTTTTATACGCCCGGTTTTTCACGAAATTTCTCTATGACATCGGCGAAAGCCCCGTGGAAGAGCCGTTCACGCGCCTTTTGACGCAGGGGATGGTGCTGAAGGACGGAAAGAAGATGTCCAAATCCATCGGCAACGTGGTTTCGCCGGAGGAAATCATCCGGAAATACGGCGCGGACACGGCGCGCCTCTTCATCCTGTTCGCGTCTCCGCCGGAAAAGGAACTGGAATGGTCCGACGCGGGCGTGGAGGGGAGCTACCGCTTCCTGAACCGGGTGTACCGGCTCGTGGACGAATGGGCGCCCGCCCTGCGGGACGCGCCGGACAGCTATGCGTCCGTGACGGCGGCCGACAGGGAGATGCACTACGCCCTGCACTATGCCGTCCGGAAGGTTTCGGACGACATCGGCGACAGATTCAGCTTTAACACGGCCATCAGCGCCATCATGGAACTGGTGAACGCCATGTACAAATACAAGGAAGCGGAGAACAGGTCCACGGCGCTCATGAAAAATGCCGTGACGAACCTGATTCTCATTCTTTCGCCCTTCGCGCCGCATCTCTGCGAGGAAATGTGGCAGTCTTTGGGCCATGGGCAGTCGTTATACGGCGAACGCTGGCCTGATTATGACGAAAACGCTTTGATTTTGGATACGGTTGAGATCGTGATTCAGATAAATGGCAAGGTAAAGGAACGGATCCGGGTGCAAAGCGGCCTGGACCAGGACGCAATGATCGCGAAAGTAAAGGAGGACGCGCGGTTTGAACAGCTGCTTGCGGGGCGGATGCCCGTGAAGATCGTCGCCGTGCCCGGCAAGTTAGTAAACGTTGTCGTGCAGTAGCGCGGCCCTGGCGGCCTAATGGTCTCGTTACTGTTATGAATCCTGGGTACATAGGATCGCCGCCGGGGGACGGGCATAACCCGCCAGCGGGGCGGCTAACGCCTATGCGGGCGGCGCAGAGCGCCTTGTATGCCCGCAATCCCGCTTCTGGGTAACGCCCGCCCCCCAGCTGGGTGGATTCGTTCCGTAATAGTCGATGACCGACCCTGCGGATCCGCCGGAACGGAAAACAGACAGAAACTTAGAAAGGAAAATAATTTGAAAAACAATGAAACGACGCCGGGAGGGCAGACAATGCGGCTGATCCCGCTTGGCGGTTTGAACGAAGTCGGAAAAAACATCACCATCCTGGAATACCAGAACGACATTCTGATCATCGACTGCGGCATGTCCTTCCCCGACGATGAAATGTACGGAATCGATATCGTATTGCCGGATTTTGCCTATTTGGTAAAGAACCGCCAGAAGATCCGGGGCATGATCCTGACCCACGGGCATGAAGACCACATAGGCGCCATCCCGTATCTGCTGAAAGAAATCAACCTGCCCGTATACGGCACGCGGCTCACCCTGGGGCTTGTGGAGAACAAGCTGAAAGAGCATGGCGTCAAAGGGAACCTCAAAACCATCAAAGCGGGCGACTTCGTAAAAATCGGCCCGTTCCAGATCGAAGCCATACGGACCACCCATTCCATCGCCGATTCGCTGTGCCTCGCCATAGACACGCCAGTTGGAAAAATTTTCCATACAGGTGATTTTAAGATCGACTATACCCCGGTTGACGGGGAACCCATTAATTTCCAAAGGCTCGCGGAGATAGGGCGGGACGGGGTGCTGCTGTTGATGGCCGACAGCACCAACGCCGAGCGCAAAGGCTACACGGCTTCGGAAAAAGTGGTGGGCATGACCTTAGAGAACATCTTCCGGGGTTCCGAGGCGCGCATCATCATCGCATCCTTTTCTTCCAACGTCCATCGCGTGCAGCGCATCATTGACACGGCGGTCATGTTCGGCAGGAAAGTGGCGGTATCGGGCAGAAGCATGGTCAACGTGCTGACCCTGGCGGTGGAACTGGGCTATGTGAAAATTCCGGCAGGGACGATGGTGGACGTGAACAAGATCAAGAGTTTTCCGAACAAAGAACTGGTGATCATCACCACGGGCAGCCAGGGCGAACCCATGTCCGCGCTGTCCCGCATGGCAAACAACGACCACAAGGCGGTGCAGATACAAAAAGGGGACATGGTCATTCTTTCTTCCAGCCCCATTCCCGGCAACGAACGCACGGTGTCCAACGTGGTCAACAAGCTCTTTGAAAAGGGCGCCGACGTGATTTACTCGGACATCGCGGACATTCATGTGTCCGGCCACGCCTGCGCGGAAGAACTCAAGCTGATCCAGGCGCTCATCAGGCCGAAATATTTCATGCCGGTTCACGGCGAATACCGGCATCTCCACCAGCATGCGGTCATCGCGGAAAGTCTGGGGATGAAATCGGAAAACGTGTTCATATTGGAAAACGGGCAGGTTCTGAACCTTTCGAAGAACCGGGTGAACATCTCCAGGGAGGAGGTTCCCGCCGCCCCGGTCTTTGTGGACGGCCTCGGCGTCGGGGACGTAGGGAACATCGTGCTTCGAGACAGGCGTCTTTTGTCGGAATCGGGCCTGATCATCGTCGTCGCGTCCATCGAAAAGAGCAGCGGGACGATCATAGCGGGGCCGGACATCATATCGCGGGGCTTCGTTTATGTGCGGGAAAACGAGGATCTGATAGAATCGGCAAGGGATGCGGTGGTCCAGCGCCTGGAGAAATGCCGGCGGGAGGGCACGCGTGACTGGTCGGCCATGAAGAACGCGATCCGCGATGAGCTGCGGGATTTCATTTACCTGAAAACGAGAAGAAGCCCGGTGATCCTGCCGATCTTCATGGAGGTTTGAGGGCTTACATGGACAGATCCATTATATATGAATACATAGCGGCAAAGCCGATCAACGTTGTTCAGCTTGATATGGCCAATGGCAAGGTGTCTTATCAGGACATTAAACAGTGGCGTGAAATCAAGGAAATCAACGGCGATGAAGAGATGGTCCGGGCCTTTTTATTGACGCGCCTTGTCAATGCGTTAGGCTATCCCGCCGACCGGATTGAAATTGAACGAGAATATACCGCAGGCCGTCCGCATACCAATACAAGCCGTATTGATGTAGTGGTGCGCGATGCTGCCGGCGACGCATTTTTGTTCTTCGAACTGAAATCTCCGCTTGAATATGCAAAAGCTGATAAAGACATAGACATTGAAGAGCAGCTCTTCAAGGTGGCGGGAATGGAGAGAACGGACGGACGGAGCGTAAAGTACCTCGTTCTTTACACCGTCTCTGACATCGGCGGCAAGGCGGCTGATGAATGTATCATCATTGACAGCGAAAAATTCTTGACATTTGCCGATTGGGTTTCGGCTGGCCGGGAAAGCGTCAATTCGCTGCCCGCATGTTATGGGAAAGCACGCAGAATACCCTATGTAAAAGCATCCGGCAAGGATTTGGAACGTGATTTTACCTACGAAACGCTTGACCGTTTACAGACGGACTTGCATAACGTGTTGTGGGGCGGCGGCGGCACGGACGATAATGAAGTGTTTTCTTCGCTGACGAACCTTATCCTTGCCAAAATACAGGACGAGGACGAGAAAGAAGACGGACAGACCTATGATTTTCAGTCGTTGGCGTTCGCCGTCGATGGCGACGAGGAATTTGAAACGAACGACGAACTCTTTGACCGCATCAATGCCTTGTACCGCCGTGCCCTTAAAGCAAAACTCTATATTACGGACGAAGCAGAGTTAAGGAAATCATATGTTGTCGATACAAAGAAATTCTCTCTCGCCAAATTGAAATACACAATCCAAAAATTAGAAGGGCTTTCGTTCGTTGACGGTAAAAACAGCTTCAGCGGCAAGGATATACTCGGCGATTTCTTCGAGGGTATCATCCGCGGCGGCTTTAAGCAGTCCAAAGGACAGTTCTTCACGCATATTAACGTAGTGCGTTTCATGCTGTGGGCTATGCAGGCCGACAAACTGGCTATTAAGCGCATTAACGAAGACAAAGAAATTCCGTATATGGTTGACCCATCGGCAGGGAGCGGGACGTTTCTGTTGGAGTATATGAAATTCATCACACAGAACATCAAATACCGCTTTCAGGATAAAATCAAAACCTCAAGAGCCGTACAAAACAATATACAGCAATGGTTTTACCCCGAATGGCATGAGCATATTTGGGCGAAAGACTATATTTACGCCAGTGAGATCAACTTTAATCTCGGCACGGCGATTAAAGTCAACATGATTCTTCACGGTGACGGTTCGACAAACATTTTTGTGAAAGACGGCTTGCTTCCGTTCCCGAAGTATGAAAAAGAAACCACACCGAACGCCATGAACAAATACGCCGAAGACCCGTTTTACCAAGACAGGGCGGTCAACGGACAGTTTGACCTTATCCTCACAAACCCGCCGTTCAGCGTGGAACTGGACAACGATACGAAGAAAACCGTCACAAAAGACTTTATGTTCGGCGGAAAAAAGAATTCGGAAAACTTATTTGTGGAGCGCTGGTATCAGCTGCTTCGCGAAAACGGCAGACTTGCCGCCGTTCTGCCTGAAAGCGTTTACGACACGACGGAGAACAAATATATCCGGCTGTTTCTATATAAATATTTCAAAATTAAGGCGGTCGTGTCCCTCCCACAGCTGACATTCGAGCCGTTTACCTCCACAAAAACGAGCATCCTCTTTGCCCAAAAGAAAACGAAACAGGAGATTGAGGCGTGGAATAAGGCGTGGACGATAGCAAGCAAAGAATACGCCGCGCACAGAACGATCGTTGAAAATCTGCTTGCCGTGTATGACGGAACGAAACAAAAGAGCAAATTGCCATCGATAAAAGACTTGTCTGCGGAAGAAGAGGCCACGCGCATACGCCATATGCTGAAAAACCATTTAACCGTGCGCGATGACGGGCTTGACGCGACTGCCCTTATCCACAAGTACCGCTCCGAAATTGAAGAAATGTGCAAGCATGACAGGGACACGCAAGACCTGTTTGGATTCGTCAATACGTGGTGGGTATTCGGCGAGGTTGCCGCACGGTTTGATTACAGCGTGTTTATGGCAGAAGCCGACAGCATAGGTTACAAGCGTTCTAAACGAGGCGAAAAGCCGATGCCTAACGATTTATACCGCACGGACAAAGACGGGGCCGTGATGGTTGATGACGGTCTTGCCGGTACGGTTCTTGATGAAATACGCAAAATACATTGGGACTGAGGTGAATATGAAGCTGATTGGCTCAACATTAGCGGGAATTAGCCGGGAACCGTCGTTACGGTTTGATTATGATTTCCATCAGTACAAGAATGTTACTGCCGAAGATTCGTATGCGTTTTCTGAGTTGTTCATCCTCAATGACTCTCTGAAGGTGAGCATTGACGATCTGCGTTCGGATTTCCTGTATTGCGAAATCGGGAATACAAACAAAGACGGCGACATATCGCCGGAACTGCTTAATTTTGACAATCGTGACCTGCTCAACGAATCTTACTACGCAAAAATTGAAAAGGGTGATATCATCCCAGTTGACCACGACGATATTTTATTGTCTAAAGTGCGTCCGAATCTGCGAAAATTCGTTCGTGTTACCGCTGAAACTTCGGGTATTTACTTTACGAACGCTTTTATATCGTTGAAACCAAAGACAATGCCTGCTGTTCTCTACTACTGCTTGCGAGGCATATTCCATCAAAACTTAATCGCCATATCCCGGCAAGGCAAAGGTTATCCGACGCTAAATGCCAATGACTTGCTGCTGCTGAAATTTGACAAGAAGATAATAGATGCTTTGTCTGCGGACAGCGGTAAAATAAGCGATCAAATATTGGAAATTGAAAATGTCATCCGTACAAAGAAAACAACGATAAAGCCTGTTCAAGCGATTGTTGACGAGGTTTTTGCCCATGAGTTTGGTTTTGATTATGCCACATTTGAGAATATAAAAAAGCAGCGCACATATACGGCAAAGCTGTCTGCGCTCGCGAACAATCCCGACTTGCGGTTTAGCGCAAAATTTCACCGGGCTGCAGGCGCGTTTGTCATGGAACAGCTAACCGCAGTCACGGACAAGAAAATCAAGAACTTTTTAACAGAGCCGATTGTGTTGGGGGCAAGCGTGTCGCCGGGGGATTTTGACGAAGATGGCGCGGCGTACTATGTGTCAATGGCAACGATTAAGACGCTGGAAGCAGAGCTTGATGAATCGCAGCTGCTTTCCTCGGCATATTACGCGGCGCACAAAGAAAAAGAAGTGCGCGCCGGCGATATAATAATGGCCCGGTCAGGGGTGGCGATTGGAAAAACGGCGCTTATAAAAGAGGAATTTGACGGAATATTTGCGGATTTCACGATGCGGATACGATTGTCAAATTTTATTCCGCAGTTTGCATGTTACTATTTTCGCACGGCATATTTTCAGTACCTGATAGAAATTTATAAAAAAGGACTGCAAAACAAGAACATATTCCCGATAGTCATACAAGAATTCCCTATGATCGACATCCCGTTGTCTGAGCAGGAGCGTATTGTCTCCAAGATACGGGCGGAGACAGACAAGCAATCCGCAATCAAAGCAGAAATATCTGACCTGCGAAGGAAAATCGATGAGATTATCGAAACGGCATCGGTGCCGTGACAATGTTAGGAGGAGGGGCTTACATGGACAACATACACGACCAGGCGCACGCGCTGGCGCGGGCCATCAAGGATTCCGACGAATACCGCCAGTACGCGGCGGCGAAAGAAATCGCGGCGCAGAATCCGCAGCTCGCCGGCATGATCAACGATTTTCAGTCCCAGCAGTTCGAACTGCAGCGGAAGCAGCTGGCAGGCGAAAACCTGACGCAGGAAATCATGGGACAGGTGCAGTCCCTCTACCAGATTCTCATGGCGGATCCCGTGGCCGCGCAGTATGTGCAGGCGGAGATGCGCTTTACGCTGATGGTCAACGACGTGTACACGATCCTGGGCGAAGTCCTGAAGAGCGGCGGGGAATCATAGCCACAGAACAGTAAGGAGGCTGAATCTCATGACGGAAACCATCAGGAGGAGCAGGCGGGTGAAAACGCCGAAGGCGCTGCTGGCCATCGCGAAAGCGGAGGCGCTGGGCGACGCCTGCTTCAGCTATATGCTTACGCGCATCCGTCCGGGGCGTTCGGAACGGGACGTCGCGGCGGAGATCGACAAATTCCTGCTGGACAACGGGGCGGAAGCACTGGCGTTCCCGACGATCTGCGTTTCGGGCGTCCGTTCCGACCAGCCCCACGGGGAACCGGGCGACGAGCTGATAGAAACCGGCGACCTGCTCACGCTGGATTTCGGCGGCGTCGTGGACGGCTGCTGCGGGGACATGACGCGGACGGTGGCGGTGGGGCGGGTTTCTTCCGCCAAGCGGAACGTCTACGGCATCGTGCTGCGGGCGCAGGAGGCGGCGCTGGCGGCGGTGCGGGCGGGCGTGCGCTGCGCGGACGTGGACAAAGCCGCCCGCGATGTCATAACGGCGGCGGGACACGGGGCGCATTACATCCACGGCACCGGACACGGCGTCGGCCGGGAGGTTCATGAAAAACCGACGCTGAACGCCAAAAGCAAGGAAATTTTGCTGGAAAACATGCCCGTGACCGTCGAACCGGGAATATACATCCCGAAAAAGTTCGGAGTTCGCATAGAGGACTTGGCAATCGTCACAAATTTTGGTATAATAAATCTCACGAAGTCGGAGAAGCGTTTGCTGGTGCTTTAGCTTTATTGCTCCGACAATTAAACATTGGACAAAGTGGCGAGGATTTTTTTTCGCCAGGCAAGGCGGCGGGTTCCGCTGATACTGGCTGTATCAACGGGTTCCGCCAACGAAGCCTGACGGAAAAAAGACCGTCACGACCCCAAGGTTTAGTTATCGGTGCAATAATTGTGGCAAGGCGTTTTGGGAGTGACTGTTACGAATCTGATAAATGTTTTTAGATTATTATTATATTTTATTGACTTTTATTATTCTTTATTATATCATGAATATAGTGCTACCTGCTGTCGGCGCGTCATATTCTTAGGCATTGTCCGTCCGGCGGGCGCCGCGCCCGCCCGGACGCGCTCTTATTGTTGGCGAAGTGTGGAAAATCATGAAAAGGAGGAACCTCAAATGTCTAATCAAAACAACAAGGTGAATTGGGACTATGTTAAACAGATGGGCGAACAGTACGGTTTCAAGAGCGTCGCCCTCCCCATGGGCGGAACGGAAATCGCCGATCCCACCCATTCCGCGTTTTTGTCCAAGGATGTGGACATCCAGCCCAAGTGGAACACGCCGGAGAAAGTGATCATCTCGTCCGCGGTCACCGGCGGCTTCCACAGCAAGAACAACAACCCGAACCATCCCGTCACGATGGACGAAATCACGCAGTCCGCACGGGAATGCTGCCAGGCGGGTTCGCCCATCGTACACGTCCACGCGCGCAACGAGCAGGGCCGCAGCACGCTGAGCCCGGAGCTTCTGCACAAGATCATCGATCCGCTGCGCGAGGAATTTCCCGACACGGTCTTTGACGGCTGCTTAGTCCCCTATTCGGCCACAGACTGGGAAAACATGACCCAAATCATCAAAGACCGCCTTCTGGACGTCACGCCCATCAACACGACGGCCACGTTTACCGGCGATCTGCTGTTCACCAAACTGCCTCACGCCATGATCGAAAAAACGCGTCTCTGCCAGCAATACGGCGTGAAACCGCAAATCGCGGTGTACTCCGACGGAGATATCGACAACGCGGACCGCTATTTGGTCAAATCCGGCCTGCTGGAGAAGCCTTATCATTTCCTGATTCTCCCGGCGCTGCCCGGATGCTCCCCGATGCCCAATGCCAAGGGAATGGCGGAAGGCCTGCTGCATCTCTACAACCGCATCATGGACATCGACAAGGGCGCCTCCGTGATGGTCTGCGCAGCGGGCCGCGCGTCCAGCTACCTGTCAACCCTGGCGCTGCTGCTGGGCCTTGACATCCGCGTGGGCATGGAGGACACCGTCTGGAAGTGGCCGCATAAAGACGACAAAATCGAAAACAACGCTGCGCAGTTCAAGACGGCCAAAACCATCGCGGAACTCCTGGGCCGCGAACTCGGCAGCCCGGACGATTACCGCAAAAAAGTCGGGATTTCGTAACGAAGAATGAAGGGGGCGCACATAAATGAGAAAACCGAACCAGACCGAATTGATCCTGACGATAGCGATGACCCTTGTCGTATTCTTGTTCAACATACTGCCTCCGTTGTTTACGGGGCTTCCGCTGTGGCCCATGTTTTTGTCCGTGGCGTTTTTCTTCCTGATCGCCCACGGCGACATCAAGAAAATACCTTCCGTTCTGGTGAGCGGCGTCGCGGGAATCGCCATTGCCTGGGGCATGTTTTCCGGCATGGAAGGCCTGACCCCGCTGCTGGGCGAACGATACGCCTTGTGGATCTGCCTGGGGATCGCCCTCGCGCTCATCATCGTCGGCGGCACGGCGCTGCCGTTCGCGCTGAACAACATCACGTTCGCGTACCTGATCATGGGCGCCGCGGAGCTTGTGTCAGGGCTCCACATCAACGGGCTTGAGGCGGTGATGTCCTTGCCGGGGCATGCGTCCTACAACATGCTGGCCGAAGCGGCGACATGGGCGGCGGTCAACCTTGTCGGCGGCGTGCTCATGTGTCTGGGCTGCGGCCTCACCATGCGGGGGGTTTTGAAAAAATTCGGCGCGAACGCGCATACGTAATACAGGGAAAGGGGACTGAAATGAAACGATTGGAGGGGAAAGTGGCGGCCGTCACGGGTTCGAGTTCGGGCTTCGGGAGAGCCATCGCCATCGGATACGCGAAAGAAGGCGCCAAGATCGTCTGCGCCGACATACGCAAAGAACCATTGGAAAAAGAACCTTGCGAGCCGGGCGTCGCCACCGACGACCATATCCGAAAGCTGGGCGGCGAAGCCGTTTACGTGCCCTGCGACGTGCGTTCCGTAACGCAGTTGAAACAGATGGTCGGGCAGGCCGTCGAAAGCTTCGGCAGTTTGGACATCATGGTGAACAACGCCGGCGCTTTCACCGCGTTCGGCCCGCTGCATGAGCTGAACGAAGAGGACTGGGATGTCACGGTGGACATTACTGCGAAAGGCATGTTTCTGGGCTGCCAGCAGGCGGTGCGCCAATTTTTGAAACAGGGCGGTGGCGTCATCGTCAACATCTGTTCCATCGGCGGCGTGGTGGGCCTGCTGTACGAGACAGCCTACTGTGCCGCAAAAGGCGCCACCTTCAACCTGACCAAGGCGGTGGCCATTGATTACGCCGATAAGAACATACGCTGCAACGGGATCTGTCCCAACTATTCCGCCACTCCCATGAGCGCCGATGCTTTCCGCACCCCGAAATTCAGGGACCGGGTGGAGGCCATGACCCCCATGGGGCGGTGGATGGAGATCTCCGAAATCGTCGGCCCGGCCGTATTTCTCGCGTCGGACGAATCGTCCTTTGTCACGGGCCACAACCTGGTCGTGGACGGCGGATACACGATACGGTAAGGAAATGCAAGCGCCATTAAGGGGGGTTCCGTCACAAAACTGAACGACTCCACCCAGCTGCGGGGCGGGCGTCACCCCTCCGTCATTGCGAGCGCAGCGAAGCAATCCACAGGCACTGGATTGCTTCGGCGCTCCGCTTCTCGCAACGACGGGGGATATGCCCGACGCAAATCACGCAGTGGCGGAACATA
>JAITOE010000133.1 GCA_031290135.1 Eubacteriales Family XIII. Incertae Sedis bacterium | reverse complement strand
AGCCGATCTCACAGAGGCTGTCCGCCGGCGAAAGGCACGGACGGACATAGCGCGCAATTTCATCGGAATAGCCCGTATATTCTATGGCGTCTTTCAGCCAGCGCAGCCGTTGCTCTGTCCATGCAAACATTTTCTTTCTCCTTGTAGAATCGTATGGGATCGCCGCTATGGGACGGGCGTTTACCCGCCGGGGACGCAGGCCGGTATTTTTTTCCCTTTATATACAATCTCGCCCAGCGCCACCTCTATGCCGTACAGGCCGGAAAGCAGTTCCGGCGCGAGGGCCTCCGCAGGCGGCGCGTCGGCTATGATCCGCCCGCCCGCGAGCACGACGGCGCGGGTGGCGTACAGGAAGGCATCCTCCGGGTCGTGGGTCGAGAGGATAACCGTGTAGCCCTTTTCCGCAAGCGCGCGGACGCGGGTCAGGGCGCGGTGCCGGTTTCCATAGTCGAGGTTCGCCGCAGGTTCGTCCATGACGAGGACGGGGGCGTCCTGCACGAGCGCCCGCGCCAGCAGCACCAACTGGCGCTCGCCGCCGCTGAGCCGCGCGAACCCCCTGTCCCGCAGGTGGGCGATCCCCAGTTCTTCCAGTACCGCCCGCGCGGCGTCCCTATGTCCGGCGTCCGGGCTTCCGAACGCCCTTAGCCGGCCGGCAAGCCCCATGAGCACGGTTTCCGTCACCGTGTGGTTGAACGCGGGTGCCACGCTCTGCGGGATGTATGCGATCCCCGCCGCAAGCTCCCGCCGGGAAAGGGAGCGGACGTCCGCGCCGCCCAGCTCCACGGAACCGCTGTAGCCCGACAGAAGGCCCAGCAGACAGCGAAACAGCGTGCTCTTGCCGGCGCCGTTGGGACCCAGAAGCGCCACGACCTCGGAGGGGCCGGCGGCAAAATCCACCTGGGCCAGCACGGGCATGCCGCCATAGGAAAAGCCGAGCCCCCGCGCCCGGATACGCGTTTCACCGGTCATCGCCCGCGCCCCCTTTCAGTATCAGCCAGACAAATACCGGCGCCCCGATGAAAGATGTCAGGATGCCGATGGGGATCTCGTTTGTCGCCAATAATCTCGCGATGTCGTCCACTATGATCAAAAACGCCGCGCCGAACAGGCAGGACGCCGGAATGAGCCGGCTGTAGTCATGTCCGAACAGCATGCGGCAAAAATGCGGTATCACGAGGCCGACCCAGCCGATCATGCCTGACACGGCCACGCTCGACGCCGTGAGCAGGGTGGCGCAGAGGATGACGGCTGCCCGCAGCCGCCCCGTGTTGACGCCCATGGCGCGCGCCTCGTCCTCGCCCACGGTGAGCAGGTTGATGCGCCAGCGCAGCAGGATCAGGATCAGCAGGCACGGCAGGACGGGCATGGCGAGGAACAGCGTATCCCGCCCCCGTATGGAGGCTAAGCTGCCCATGAGCCAGTAGGTGATGGCGGGCAGCACTTCCTCCGTGTCGGCGATGAGCTTGATGAACGAGGTCGCGGAGGTGAACACCGATGAAACCATCATGCCGGAAAGCACCATGGCGAGCACGGCGTTGATGCGGCTCTTTCCGGCGATAAAATACGCAAGCAGCACGGCGCCCAGCCCGAAAAGGAAAGCGGCGGCCGAGATGCCGAAGTAGCCCAAGTCGAGCAGGATGCCCAAAGCGGCGCCGAAGCCCGCGCCGGAAGAGGCGCCCAGGATGTCCGGGGACACCATGGGGTTCCTGAACATGCCCTGGTAAGCCGCGCCCGCCGCCGAAAGCGCCGCGCCGATGAGCGCCGCCGCCATGACGCGGGGCAGACGCACCCGCATCACGACGGTGTCCGCCGCGTCCTCCCAAGTCCTTTCGATCAGTATCGCGAAATCCGCCGGCAGCGCGTGGGACAGCAGCACTTTCACGAAGGTCACGGGGTCTATGGGGTAACGCCCGATCATGAACGACGTGACGAATGCCGCCGCGAAAATCACTGCGAGCAGGGCGAACTTCCTGCCGTAATCCGGGGGACGCGCTATTTTTTCCGTTTGCGGAACGCTCATGGATTTGTCCTATAGGTCGAATTTTCCAGCATTTCCCGCGCCGCTTCCTCGCTGAGGCCGTAGTTCCAGAAGAGCCGGAAGAACTCCGTCGTTTTTTTCGCCATGTCAAAGTCATACAGATTTGGGTATAAAAGGTTGCCTAACCAAAGCACGCCCAAGGCGCGCTGCACGGACGGAGGCCTGTCCAACCAGCTATAGGGTCCGGAGGGGACTTCGTACACCGTCCCGCGCCGCACGGCCGCCACGTCCGCCCAGACCGAGTCTTTGAAGATGTCGCCGTAGTTCGAGTCCGGCGCCAGGATCACCACGTCCGGGTCCCATAAAAGCACCTGTTCGACGGAAACCTCGTCGCCGCCGCTGTCGGACACGTGTCCCAGGACGGCAACGTTCTCCGCCCCCGCCGCGTCCAAAACCTCCGCGTGGACGCTGCCAGCGCCGCTGACGTTCAGGCCGTATTCGCCGCCGCCGAACAGCACCCGAAGCTGCTCGCCCGCCGGGATTTTCGCGTTGTTTTCGTCTGCCACCGCCAGCACGTCCCGCACGTAGCCGGACAGGTCGGCGGCGCGTTCCTGCACGCCCAGAACCCCGCCCAGGGCGTCGTAGGCGTCCGCCATGGAGCGCAGGGTCGCTTCGACGAATATGACGGGTATGCCGGTCTGCGCCTGTACGCCGTCCATGTCGGCCCCGATTCCGTCTTTCACCTCTCCGACGTCGATGATGACGTCGGGCGCGGCTTTGATGATCTCTTCGAAGTTCATCGTGGCGTTTTTGCCGTAAAACTGGCCGAATACGGGCAGGGACCAGTAGGCTTCGTCCACGTATTCTTTCTGTTTCCGCGAGAAGGGTCCGGACAGCCCGATGAGTTTTTCGGGGCAAAGGGTGTACAGGAACACCTGCGCGTAGGCGCCCGACGGGGCTATCGTGTCGATTGCCGCGGGCAGGGTGACTGTCCGGCCCGCCGAATCTGTGAATTCCTGTGTTTCGCCGCCGGTATTCCCCGCGCCCGCGCTCCCGGAAGTCCCGGTTGCGCAGCCCGTGAACGCCGGCAGGAGGGTCGCCGCCAGGAGCAGAAAGGCTGCCGCCAGAATAAGTTTTTTCTTCATGTTATGCAACGTTCACTCCACAAACTCAATCCGCACGCAGGCGTATTCCCACATGTTCGATTCCGCTTCCGG
>JAITOE010000131.1 GCA_031290135.1 Eubacteriales Family XIII. Incertae Sedis bacterium | reverse complement strand
CCCGGCTTCGCCGGCCGCCCCGGCGCGGATCCGGCGAAAAGCATTCTCTACGCCCCCGTAGACCCGGATCACGATGTCGTGGAATTCCTGGCGCCCCATTTTTGCGACCGTTTCAAACAAGAGGCGTTCATCATCCATGACCAAAAAAGAAGCAAGGCGCTCGTGTCGGCGGCGGGTGAATGGTACATAACGGATTTTCGGGACGCGGACGCCCTGACGCAGACAGGGGCGGAGGCCGCTTACAGAAAACTGTGGAAAGAATATTTCGGCGCGGTAGCCATAAAGGAACGGAACAACCCCGCCTGCCAGCGCCGCTTCATGCCAGCGCGGTACTGGAAAAATTTAACTGAATTTTCATAGGGCCGCAGCCGGGCGATTCGTTCCGCGCGGCAGGAAACTGCCGCCGGATTGCATCGCTTTGACCGCAATTTCGCTTGTAACGTCGCTCGCTCGCAATAACGTGCAATATGCGGATATGCCATTGACAAAGCCCGCCAAAGCGTATATAAACAAAGTAAAGGCAGCCGTGATGGCGGAGGCGCTTTGCAGCGTGCCGTATCCTCACCTGACAGCATACAGCAATTATCGTGCGAAGGCACCCGGCTTCATGCCTTTCGCGGAAAGGAATGGTCATAACAATGCAGGCGCAAATTGAAAAACTGGCGGCGTGGATCGAGAAAAGCGACAAGGTCGTATTCTTTGGCGGGGCGGGCGTGTCCACCGAAAGCGGGATTCCTGATTTTCGCTCGGAATCGGGTCTTTACAACGCCAAGGCGAAGTATGGGCGTTCTCCGGAGGAAATCATATCCCGTTCGTTTTTTATCCGGGATCCGGAGACGTTCTACGCGTATTACAAAGAAAACCTGCTTTACCCCGGCGCGAAGCCCAACGCGGCGCACCTGAAACTTGCGGAGCTTGAAGCGGCGGGGAAATTGCGCGCCGTCGTCACGCAGAACATCGACGGGCTTCACCAGCTGGGCGGAAGCAAGACCGTCCACGAACTGCACGGATCGGTGCTGCGGAACTTCTGCATGGACTGCGGCGCCGCCTACGGCCTGGCATATTTGCTGGATCCCGCGCACTGCACGGACAAGAAAGGGAAAGCGGGCAGCGTGCCCTGGTGCGAAAAATGCGGCGGCATGGTCAAGCCCGACGTGGTGCTGTATGAAGAACCGCTGGACGGGAGCGTCATGAACAAGGCGGAAGCGGCCATACGGGAGGCGGACATGCTGATCGTGGGGGGTACCTCGCTGGTGGTCTATCCCGCCGCCGGCTTCCTGAACTACTTCAAGGGCGAACGTCTTGTGCTGATCAACAAATCGCAGACGGAATACGACCGCCGCGCCGGCCTTGTGATACACGAGGCGATAGGGGAAGTCCTAAGCGCCGTATCTCACGCGTCTTCGTCCTGAAACACGCTGACGCCCACCACGTCCGTGACCGGCAGGGCGAACGCCAGGCCGCGGCCTTCTGTTTTCAGGCCGGCGGCGCGGACGATCTCCCGCATGATCGTCTGCACATGCGCCTTTTTCACCAGCGTCATGACCACTTCTTTCTCCGGCTGGATGGAGATGGCAAAGAATTTTTCCACCTCATGGACGCCCGTGCCGCGCGCGTAATAAACCGTGCCGCCCCGGGCGCCGGCCTCTTTGGCGGCCTCAATCACGACGTCGGCAAAACCTCTGTTCACCACGGTCAGAATCAAACTAAACTCCTGTTCACCTGTCACGGCGGCACCTCCTGACGACAGCTGTGCATCGCAGTTCCCCGTCGCATTTCCGGAGATGTAACGGAGCGCCAAGCCGCCGCTCACCCCTGAAATGGGAACCGCAAAGGCGATGCCGTTATACGGCTCGTCCAAATCCAATTTATAAAGCAATTTTTGCAAAAGACCCCGTGCCCTGTCCGCCTGGACCACGCTGAGAGTGATGTCCCGCTCAAAGTCCGTAAGGCCCAGATAGTCAACCAAGCCCAGGCCGGAAGCGCCGTAGCCGACGGAAATCAGGTTGAACGTGACCCCGTTTTCGCGAAGCAGCCTGCAAACGTCGTCCCCGCGCCCGCGGTCCACGATGCTGAAGACCAGCGCCACGCGCTTCATGGGAGCCGCCATATTGCCGCAAACATTGTCCAATTACAGCCCTCCTTATACGTCCCGGTTCCCGCTCCCGCCGTCCCCCGGCGAAACGTCCCAGTCCACATAGTCCTCTTCGACGTCCCAGTCCAGATAGTCTTCTTCGAAATCGATGACGCCGCCCAGCGCCTCTGTTTCCTCGTCTTCCGTCACGCGCACCTTGAACTTGTAGACGAGCCCCATGACCTGGATGGTCACAAGCGGCGTCATCGCGATCAGCGCCACAATGCCGAACGCGTCCCGCATCATGTCCCCGCCGGAACTCCGGCAGGCGCCCAGGGCGAAGGGAAGCAGGAAGGTGGCGGTCATGGCGCCGGAAGCGACCCCGCCGGAGTCAAAAGCGACGGCGCTGAAAATCTTCGGCACGAAAAAGGTCAGCGCGAGCGCAATGCCGTAGCCCGGAATCAGGAAATACAAAAGGCTGACGTCAAACACGATCCGGCACATCGCCAGCCCGACGGAAATCGCCACGCCGGAAGAAAGCGCCAGAAGCATCGCGTCCTTGGAAATGGCGCCGCCCGTGATGTCCTCCACCTGCTCGTTCAGCACATGGACCGCCGGTTCCGCCGCGACGACGAAGTAGCCCATGACAATCCCCAGGGGGATCAGCGCCCAGGACCAGGACAGGCTCCCCATATATTCGCCGATGTACGTTCCCGCAGGCAGGAAGCCCACGTTGACGCCCGTCAGAAACAGCACCAGCCCGAAGAAGGTATACGCGATCCCTATGCCCATCCGGATCAGCTTCGTGACGGGCAGCCGCAGCGCAATCAGCTGAAACAGCAGGAAAAAAATCACGATGGGTGCCAGCGCCCCCGCAACCTCCCGGAAGTAAAAGGGCAGCGCCCCGCGAAACAGGTGAAACAGCTCCCGCACGTTCGATGCTTCGGCAAAGGACTGCGCTTCCGAAGCGGCGGCGCCTGAATCAAAAAATATGCCGAGGATCAAAACGGCCATGATCGGGCCGACGGAACACATGGCTACGAGGCCGAAACTGTCGTCGTGGGAGCTTTTCCCGCCGCGTACCGACGAGATGCCGATGCCGAACGCCAAAATGAAAGGGACGGTGATGGGTCCCGTGGTCACGCCCCCTGAATCGTAGGCGACGGCTAAATATTCCGCCGGCACAAAGGCGCCGATCACAAAAACCGCGAGATAAAGCCCGATCAACAGGTAAGAGAGCCGCCACTGGAACAGGATCCGCAGCACGGCAATCATCAAAAACACGCCCACGCCGACTGCGACCGTCAGCACCAGCGTCATGTTGGGGATCCCAGGCGTCAGCTCCGCCAGAACCTGCAGGTCGGGCTCCGCGAAGGTGACCATCGTTCCCATGATGAGCGCCGTGGCCAGCATCAGGAGAAACTTCCGGCTTTTGGTCAGGTGGCTGCCCATATGCTCGCCCATGGGGAGCATGGCCATGTCCGCGCCCAGGGTGAACAAGCCCATGCCGATGATCAGCAGGAAGGAGCCGATGAGGAAAAGCCCCCGGATGCTGAACGGCATGGGCGTGACGGTGAAGTTCAGCATAAGTACGATAAGGGTAATCGGCAGGACGGAAGAAAGCGATTCTTTTGTTTTATAAAACAGTTTTTTTTGCAAAAGTATGCTGTTATGCGGCACAGGCACTCCTCCCTGATACTGTTATGAAACTTGGGTATGTGTAGAACCGACGCGCTTCCTTTGTCGTTGCGAGGAGCGAAGCGACGAAGCAATCCATACTGCGCTCTGGATTGCTTCGCTGCGCTCGCAATGACGGAGGGAGTACGCTCGCAATGACGGAGGGGTGACGCCCGCCCCGCAGCTAAGTGGATGCGCTCCAGATCTCAACGGCATTCTCTACCGTGTACTGGTGTCCGACGCCCGCCTCAAGCACGTCCGCATAAGCCCAGTGCGACGGCATGAGATCGGCGAACGGCGATTCATGCAGCTCCGCGAACCCTCCCTCGAAGTTCCGCCGGCCGAGGAACGCGTTGATTACTTTGATCGCCTCCGCGCGCGAGATGGCGTAGTCCGGATGAGATTGCTGACCGTCACGGGCGTTTCGATGCCGTCTGCGTCGCTGCCGTAAACCATGCTGCCCAGGTTCACCGGGCTGACGCCCAGCGGCGATGAAATTTCCAGCGGGAACGACGCGGGATCGCTGCTTGTGGCGGCATAGCGTATTTCATATTTATTGCTGCCGACGCTGGGGATGGTCGCCTGGCCGCCTCCGTCAACGAGCAGCTGGGTCGAATCCCAAGCCGGCGCGTTGACGATCCGGAACTGGCAGTACGCGCCGGGACTGAGGCCGCTGAGGATAATGTCTCCGCCTGACAGCGCCGCGCCCGAAAGTTCCGGCGCGGGGGGACGCTTCGGAATCGTACACTGCGCGGAGCGCGACGCAAACGAAACATCCGCCTCCGCAGGGATCTGCACCCGGAACTCAACCTCGGCGTTGCCGCTCCAGCCCGCGTCCTCAAACGACCATGTTTCCGAAAGATCCCCGTCCACCGGCACATACGTCCCCGATGTGTTGCGATAGGCCACGACGCGGCCGGCCGCCGGCGCGAAATTCTCATCGCTGTAATCCCGCGTGAAGTCCTTCGCGGCGCCCTCTTCGGGCGGGTCGGGACGGGCGGGAACCCACAGGGACGACGGCATGGATACCGACTTGCCGCTGTAGCCGTCCAAGCCCGCCGCCGTGCGGCAGGATACGGTCATGCCGGTCGCGCCCAGCGTTTCAAGCATGTTCAGCAGATTTTCATCGGTGGCCGCGAGGTTGATGATGGCGGAACCCATGGCGCGGCGCCACGTTCCCCCGTCATTGTCGTTGCCGATGAGCCACGTTCCGTCAGATGCCTGTATGCGGAACTCGACGTTGCTTGGCGGCGGATCGTGTGCCATGCCGCTGCCAAGGGTGGCGTTCAGGTAGTCTATGGTCCATGCTTCGGGCAGCGGGTACACGCGTATGCCGCGAAGCCACGTGTCGCCGGCCGTCAGCCTGCGCGCCACTTGATACGCCTTGGCCGGGTCAAGCCCCGCGACGGTCAGCGGGCTGCCGTCGCCCGCGTGCGTCACTCCGTCCGCAAAGGCGCCCGTGGCAATGTCATACACGGCGTATACATAGCCTGTGTCCGTTTGAACCGTAATCGAGTCGGTGGTTGGGTTGTCTGCGGCGCGCGAAACGTCCGCGGGGTCAATGTCCTCCGCCTCTGTGGAAGATGGTATGTAAATGCGGACATACGCAGGCGTCACGCCGTCATCCAGATACGCCGCGCCGGCGTAGGTTACTTCTGTATACCCCAGCGGGCGCGCGACTAAATAGTAATATGCCCCCGGCGCAAGGCCGTTGAACACCAGATCCCCCCCTGCGTCTGACGACCATGCCGACCCGCCGGGCGCGGCTCCCGGCAGCGCGGGGCCGTCAGTATCCGGATCGCTTGCGTCGCCCGCGAGCAGCGCGTACTGCACGTCGTTCCGCGCGTTGGCGAGAACCACGCGCCCCTTGGAACCGCTGTCGTACAGCTCTGCGGAGAGGCTGGCGGCCGTGGAGCTTCCCTCCGCCGCCGCCGGCAAAATTTGCAGGTCGAGATAATAGCCCTCGTCTAAGACGTTGTTCACGCTTTCGTTCGTGTGCAGCCCCGGATTCACCGCCTTGGCGGGAATGCCTATGATGCGGTAGGTTTTGCCGGGCGTGAGGCTCTTAAACTCAATCAGGCCGCCGTCCCCGAAGCCGTCGTACCAGCAGCCCGCGCCGAGCGCGCTGTCCGGGCTGGCCGCGCTGCTGTTGTAGTACGCATCTAATCCCGCCAGGCGGATCACCGAGCTGCCGCGCACCTCCGCGAGGCCGTAGGCGTAGCCCTCTTTTGTGTAGGCCGACAGGCTCGTGTCCGCCGTGTAGGTGATGTCCGTGCCGGGATTGACGGGCGAGCCGGTGTCAAAGGCAATATTGTCGAGAACGTTGCCGGATCCGGGATTGGTCGAGTGTATGTTCACGAACGCGAACACCGACGTGCCCTGCCCCGCCGGCACGGTGTACACGCCGCTCCGGTGCCGCCAGCGACTTCCGTTCACGGTGACCTCCGCCGTGTCACGTGTGGCTGAGGAGAGGAATACGTAATAGACGCTGCCGTTATAGCTTGTCGTATAGGATCTGTCCACGCTGTTAAAAAGTGCGCCGAAGTAATGATCGGGGTTGGTGGAGGCAGATGTTCCCGCCGTAATGCCGTTCTCCGTCATCACCTGGTTGACGATGGCGTTAAAATAGGAGTACTGGTTCACGCCGTATACGTAAGGACCGCCTTTTGGGATGGTTGTCGCGGCGGCGCCGATATCCGTGCTTGCGGAGTCTTTGTTATAATACGAGACCGTGCTTCCGTAGTCGGCTGCCTCGTTAATGCTTGCCCCGACGACCACGGCCAGAACGTCAGGGTTGTTGCCGCTGGCATCCGGGTACGGCGGTCTGGTGATATGGTCTATGCTCCACTCGTATATCTTGCCGGGAACCGTGGAAATTTCCTGAAAAATACTGGAGTAGGCGAATGCGGAAAGCTCGCAGAACACGCCGTGCTGGCTCGGCAATAGCTCGTCCTGTTCGCGAAAACCGTAGCCGGTATAAGCATTGGTTGGGTAAACGTCGGTAAGGTTCGCGTTGCCCCGGACTTCAATGTCGCGTCCGCCGGGCGTTGCATGGTAATGCGTTGTCTGCCAGCCATATCCCGGAAAGCCGGTGCCGTCAGCCACGATGTCAACGGCCAATCCCGCTGTCTGGTTCAGTATGGAGAAATCCCCGTTTTGCAGGGAGGGATACAGATATTGGTAGGTGTCGTATTTTTCCGCGGCGGCCTTGCTTGCGCGGCTGATGATCTTCGCCGCCGCGAAAGCGCTCCGGATTGCCGCAGTTTCGTCCGCTCCGTCCGCGCGGCTGTCGCCGTCAATGTCGAGATGGTTTGTGATTTCGCACCAATAATAGTAAAAGCCCTCCGCTGCGGGCGAGGTCACCGTCAGCGTCGCGTCCGCCGCATCCGGAATCGCAGCCGCGCCCGCCGCGATGGTGTCCTTCTGCCCGTCCGTCAGGCCGCCGTCGCCGCCCTGTCCCGCGACGGGGGATCCGTACATCGCGGATCGGTACCACTGGTAGGTCAGATAGCCGCCGTCCACGCTGCTGGCGTTGACGTAGAGCCGCAGCGTCGCGCTTCGCGCGAAGGTTGCGTTTCCCGGCTGGTGCGAGATTGCGGGGGCGGACGCGGGCGAGGCCGCGCGCACGTCCGCGCCGGGGAAACCGAATTCGCCGAGGGAAAGGAACAGGATGAACACCAAAAACGCGGACAAAAGCCTGTCATGCGCCGAATTTCTGCCCGCCCGGCCGCCAGATTTCCTCTCGCGGTTTGTTCTGTCACTCATTTTCGTAACCTCCGTCATTGCGAGGAGCGAAGCGACGCGCACCTAACCCCATTTGCACAGCAAATGGATGGTAGGTGCCGTGCGATAATGGTTTCGCTCTATTTCATGCCGTAGGCAGGAAATAGCTAAGCGAACCTTATGCGGGCAGCTTTGCTGCCGCAGAACTCTCCGGCTTTAGCCGGATAAGAGTTCACCGCCGAAGCAATCCAGCCCCTGCCCCATATCCATCCGAAACCATGGATTTTTAAATTTCTTGCTTCTTTTTGTAGTATAAACCGCCTTACACAGATTGTCAATTCATTATACACAATCCTTTCATTATACACAATCCTGTACACAATCTGGCACCATGCGTAACAAAAAATGCCGCAAAAAAATGTCTTTCGCAAGGTTTGTTTTATGGTATAATAGCCAAGGGGCGGCTATTATACCGGATTAGAGTGCCCTCCGGCTACAGCCGGAGATGGCAGTACCATAAATGCAAGCATTTATGGTATGACAGCCAAGGGGCGGCTATTATACGTATTGAAATAACCACATTACCTAAAATCCATAATACTACAACTGAAAGGTGAAGCATGAACATACTACTTACAAACGACGACGGCATCCACGCGGAAGGCATCCGCAAACTGGCGGAAGCCCTGCAAGAGATAGGGAACCTTTACGTATTCGCGCCGTCGGAACAGAAAAGCGGCTGCGGCCACGGGCTGACCCTGACCGCCCCGATCACCGTCAAGGAGACGGAATTTCCGGGCGCGGTCCGGGCGGCGGCGGTGGGCGGCACGCCGACGGACTGCGTGAAAATCGGGCTCAAATTGCTGCATGAAGCGGGCGTACAGATCGACATCGTTTATTCGGGCGTCAACCAGGGCGGGAACCTGGGGACGGACACCCTCTATTCAGGCACCGTGTCGGCGGCCATAGAAGGGCTGCTTTGCGGCAAACCCGCCGTGGCGGTTTCGGTGGATGCCAGGGAGCCGAAGCATTACGAGACAGCCTGCAGGCTCGCGGTGAAAGCGGGACGCCTGCCGCCCGGAACCCAGGGCGCCGGCACGGCGCTGAACATCAATGCGCCGGATTTGCCGCCGGACCGGGTCAAGGGCGTGCGGGTTACGCGCCTGGGCCTGCGGGAATATGAAGAATGGTTTCAGGAAGCGCCGGGCGGATACCGCTACAGCAGCCGGCCGCTTCTTCGGGAGAGCCTGTCAGAAGACTGCGACGTGGCCGCCAGCGCCAAGGGCTACGCCACCATAACACCGCTGCACTACGACCTGACAGACCTGGAACGCATAGAAGAAGTAAAAAAATGGGGCCTGGATAACGATTGTTGAACGGACGGCGTCGGTCCCCCGCTGATCTGCCCGTCGTCGTCGGGCATTCATAACAGCAAAGGAGAAATAAAATGAGCGAAATCAAAAGAGTGAAACGGGAAGAAGCCGTTCTGGCGGTGATCGACCTGCAGGGGCGCATGCTGTCTGCCATAGACGACAGCGAAAACACCGTGGCCGCGTCAAACCGCCTGATCCGCGGATGCCGGATCCTGGGCGTCCCGCTTCTCGTCACGCAGCAGTATACGAAAGGCCTGGGCGAGACCGTGGCGGAAACGGTTTCCGCCTGCACGGAAGAACTCGGCGCGGGTACCGCCCCCGCCGTTTTCGCGCCGATAGAAAAGCGCTGTTTCAGCGCCGCGGGCGCGGATGAATTCATGCGGCAGCTGGAAGCTTCCGGGCGGAAGAGCGTGATCCTCTGCGGGACGGAGTCGCATGTGTGCGTGGCGCAGACGGGGCTGGATTTGCTGGAGCGGGGCTACAAGGTGTTTGTCGCCGCCGACGCCGTTTCTTCCAGAAAACGTTCCGACAAAAAGACCGCCCTGCGAAGGCTTTCGGCGGAGGGCGCGGCCGTCAGCAGCGTCGAAGCGATATTATTTGAAATTTTAAAAGGAGCAGAGGAGTCGGGCTTCAAGCAGATTTCCAATTTGGTAAAATAGATGCGCATCTTTAAAAATGAAATTACCATCGAAGCCAGGGAGCTGCTGGAGGAATTTCTGGGCAGTTTCGAATACAAGGCATCCGGGATGTCGTTTACGTCGCTGTACATGTGGCGGGAGATCAACAAATTCAGCTGGGAAATCGTGGGCGATTACCTGTGCATCGCCGCCGTGAACAACCTGGAGATGGAGATGGACATCCCTTTCCTGTTCCCGCCCCTGACCCGGACAGGCGCCTACGATCCGCGGAAACTCGCGGAAACAGTCTGCGAGGCAAAGCAGATCTTTGAAAGGGCGGGCTATGCGTTCAGCATGATGCTGGTGCCGTTCCACATGACGGACCTGCTTTCCGGGGCGCTGCCGGGGAAGCTGCGATTTGAGGCGGACCGGCCGAATTTCGACTATGTGTACAACACGCAGGATCTGATCGAGCTGAAAGGCAGGGACTACCACGCGAAAAAAAACCACCTGAATTATTTCCTGAGCCATTACCCATACGAATACGTCAACCTGACGTCCGCCATGGCGGGCGAGGCCATGGCCTTTATCGAAGCGTTCAACGCGCGCAAAAACCTTACGGATCCCCATGAAAAGGAGCTGCTGCTCATGGAAGAGCGCGCCATGCGCGACGTTTTCCGGAATCTGGAGCTTGTCGGCTACCTGACGGGCGCCATCCGCATCAACGGCAGGATAGAAGCCCTCAGCATCGGCGGGCGCCTCGGGAAAAAGACGGTCACGGTGCATGTGGAAAAGGCGAACACGGAATTCCGCGGGCTGTATCAGGCAATCAACAATGAATTTTGCCGGCATGTGGCAAAAGACGTCAAACGGATCAACCGGGAAGAAGACATGGGCATACCGGGGCTCAGAAAAGCCAAGCTGTCCTATAAGCCCGCCATGCTCGTGGAGAAATACGCCGTGACCTTCCTCGAACCGCTGTGCCGGGGGTTCAGGTAATCACCCTGCTTCTTGCCGCTGTCTGCCGGCAAGGCGGGAAACAGCCAAGCGGACGGGCAAACCCTCAGCTAAAGATGCTCTTGATGATGCCCATCCCTGCCACGATGGTTCCGATGGAGGCGCCGATGTTTGCCATGATCACGACGAGGATGATGCGCAGGAAGCGATTTTTGAAGAAGCCTTTCAGAGAAAGGATCACCTCGGGGACATTTTCCACGTCCGCGACGGTGGGTTTTCGGATGTACGCCTCCATGAGGCCCGCAAACCAGCCGCAGGCCAGAAGCGGGTGGAGCGCGGTGAAAGGCGCGACCACAAGCGCGGTCAGGATGGTCAGCGGGTGTCCCAGCGAGAGGGCGGTGAAGATGCCCGCCAGCGCGCTCGTCCAGATCAGCCAGGTCTGAACCTGTTCAAGCCCGGCGGAGATGCTGTCCACAAAAGCGTAGACGATGAGCGCAACGATCAGAAGGGGAATGATCCAGCCCAGGATCTTTGTCACGCGGGAACTCGGCGGGGACTGGGCGATTTCTTCCATGTCATGATCCTTGAAGATCTCCGCCTTGACGCCGGGCACATGGGCGCCTCCGAGGATGGCGACCACCTTTTTTCCGGGCGCGTTTTTAATCTTGTCGGCGAGGTACTGGTCGCGCTCGCTGATGAGAATCTCCCCGATTTTGGGGAACTGCCGGCGGATGTCTCCCAGCGCGGCCTCCAGCATGTCGTCCTGCAGCATGTTCTGCAGATCCGTCTCTGTCAGTTCGTCGCCGTCGTCAAAAGAGAAGACGAGGCTGAACAGGAGTTTGCTTTTTTCGATGAAGCCGAGCTTTCGCCAAATCCGCAAAAAAGTAACCTGGATTTTCCGGTCTGCCAAAACCAGCTCCGCGCCGGTCTCCTGTGCGCTCGCGATGCCCTGGATCATTTCCTGGCCCACTTTGGTGTCCAATTTTTCCGCCATTTTTTTCTGATACGAGCTGAGGATCAGGTTTGCAAGCAGAAAGCCGACTTTTTTTGACTTGATCACTTTCACGATGTCGGTTTTTTTCCAGGAATCCGGATCCTGGAGGTTCTTGTACCGGTCTTCGTCCAGTTCGACGCATACGCTGTCAGGCTGTTCCTCCGCCACCACGCGCTTCACCAGCTCCACGCTCTGCCTTGAAACGTGGGCGGTGGAGATTAGGATCAGTTCCTTGCCGTGATAGTCCAGCCGGATCACGTGTTCCTGCGCAAGCGGCGCGTCAAGCCCGCCCGGCACGTTTTCAAAAAAATCATTCGTAGTCAAAACAAAGCCCCTTCCGCTTACGTATAATGGTCATTGCTTTTATAATACCACCTTCTCCTCTTTTCCGCAAGCCTCCATCCGGAAGGGGGACGGCGCTTTGACGCTCTTGGTTACGGCCGCGGCCCTCGTTTTCCAGATTTACGTCTGGACGGAGGGCCGGAAAAAGGAAAACCGCCTTCGTTAGAAAGCGGTTTTCGCTAACAATTCGTTAGAGGACAACCGCCAGACTAAGAGCGGCAGTCTTTCACTGCTTTCATGATACCACTTTCCGCCCTTTTCCGCAAGAACTTTTTCACCCCGGCAAAAAACCGCCCGCCTCCGGAACGGCGCAGCCGACTTTCGCAATCCACGCCAGTTACTGCAAAAAACACCAAAAAAATGAAAAATCTGACGATTGCCTTCCTCCGCGGCCCGCGGTATAATGGTACGCGAAGGACTGTCGTTCGGCGGTTGTCTGCCTGCCCCCTGGATCCCCAAGCGGGAAATACACAGGAAAGGAGGCGGATGCCTATGGCTGCGATCATCATCGGCGCTTTGACGCTCTTGGTTACGGCCGCGGCCCTCGTTTTCCAGATTTACGTCTGGACGGAGGGCCGGAAAAAGGAAAACCGCCTTCGTTAGAAAGCGGTTTTCCCTAACCACAAGTTAGAGGACAACCGCCAGACTAAGAGCGGCAGTCCTTCACTGCTTTCATGATACCATCTTCCGCCCTTTTCCGCAAGCACTTTTTTTACAGCACTTTTTTAAGCACTTTTTTAAGTAAGCACTTTTTTACCGTGAATTGCACTTTTTTACCCGGCAAAAAACGGGTAAAAAATTTATTTGACGCTTACGTAAAAAACAAAAAACGGCAAAAAACCACTCCGGCAAACTCCCCGGCAAAAACGCAAAGGCTATTTTCGCCGCCGGGCTCAAGCAGAAGCGTCTCCGCGTTGCATCCGCCCTCCTGAGGTTCCAAATGTGCGCTCTATGTGCGCACAACGTAATTGGGACGCGCCGGGTTGTCCCGCCTGCGGCGGCGCCCCGCGTCCGTGCACGCGGGGGGGACTGTCAAAAGAAAATCTGAAACAGGCGAAAATATCCGGGTCGCCCGAGGGCTTCCGCAGCGGGTCTTCCGGCGGCGCCGGAACGGATGCAAAAATGTTCAAAAATCACAGAATTCTGGTATCTTTGACCATATTTCATATTTTCTTCATTTTTTTCTTGCTTTTCCAAATTATTTTTGGTACTATTCAACACAAAGGTGCCATGGGCAGAATCCCGGCGCGCCGCCGCCCGCCCCCGCAATGACAGCGTGCGCACGGGAGGGGCGGCACGGCAGGCGGTCCGCGCACAAACCGCGCGGCCGCCCGAGGATCCGCCGCCGCAGCTTCAGGACTTCGAACGCCGCGGCGGCACGGTTACGGGCTACATAATGAAACGGAGGCAAGAAATGAAGAATAAAACGAAGAATAAAACGAACGGCGGGAACGGGACCCGCGGAATGAAGCGGCGCGCATGGGCGCGGCTGCTGTCCTTCGTCCTGGTCCTGGGGCTGGTCTGCGGCACCGGGACGGGTGCCTTTGCCGCCGGCCTGCCAACCAGCCAGCCAACCGACACGGGAGCGTTTCCGGGCGCGCCTGCCCCTGCTGACGGCACGGGAGCCGCGGCGTTCGCCGCGGCCGGGGAGAACCCGGACGTGCTGCAGCTCCTTGGGGAAAGTCCGGCGGAGGACGCCGTATTCCAGATCCGGGCCGACAACCCGCCGGAGGCGCCCCGGACCTACATGGAGATCCCGGATGGCCTGGAGCTGCACCGGATCGGGCGCGGCGTATGACAGCGCGGCGCGGACGCTCACCGTCAGCGGGTCCGCCGTCCTGAGCTTCACTGCGGCGGCGGGCGACTACAGCCTGACGCTGCTTTCCCACGGGTACGCGCCCCCGGCCTCCGGTTCCGGCACGGCCTCCGGCGCTGCGGACCCCGCCCCGGCCTCCGGTGACGGCGGTTCCGGCGATCCCGCACCGGCCTCCGGTGACGATGCCTCCGGCACATCCCCGGCCTCCGGTGACGGCACATCCCCCGCCCCGGCCTCCGGTTCCGGCACATCCCCGGCCTCAGGTTCCGATGCTTCCGCCCCGACTTCCGGTGACGGTACATCCCCCGCCCCGACTTCCGGTGACGACACGGCCCCCGGTGGCGGCACATCCCCCGGCGAACCGGTCGCCGTCCTGAACTTCACCGTGGCGCCTGCCCCGGGGGACAGCCCCGGAGAGACCCTTCCGGGCGAAGAAGAACCCATTCCCGGGGAACAGCCCCTTCCCGAAGAGGAAGAAGAAGCCATAGAAAACCTCATGATCTCCCTGGCGGATGACATTCTGGTCATTTCCGTCGCCAGCGACGTCACGACCCTCGATGAAACAAATCCCTCCGCCCGCCTGCGCCTTACCGTGAAGAACACCTCTTTCGACGCGGCGCTGCTGGGCGGCAAGGTGGTCGTCGCTTTGCCGGACGCCGCGTTCACCTACGCCACGAAGCCCGTGCCCGTGGCGGGGACGGTGGCGTACACCGCCGGAAACCCGGAGATGACCTACACCCTGCCCAGCCCCATGAACCCCCAGGCGGAATACCAGCTGGACATCCTGGTGGCGCAGGCGCTGGGGGCGACCGCCGTCTCGAATTCGCAGCATACCGTCACCCTGGCCGCCTCCGCCGTCTCTCCGTCCCAGACAGTGGACGGGGAGTTTGCGCTGACCTACGGCTTCACGGGAAACGTCCCCTTGGTGGTGCAGGGCGACAACGTCTGGCGCTTCAATGGGACGACTTCCGTCAGCGTGGGCGTGGGCGTCAACAACGGCAACGTGGGTTATGTCATTGAAAATGGCTACGCCGACCCCTCCGCCCGCCGCAGCTTCGCCCATCTGGTCGTGGAAGCGGAAGTTACCCCCGGGGTGCCGACGGAGCCGGACAGCAAAACCCCGGATGAGATCGCGGCGGCGCAGCTCGCGCCCTGGCAGGTGCTTCGCCTCATGGGTTTTTACGGCACCTCCGGCACGGGCCTGGCGTCCACGGCCGAGATAGGCACCAAGAAAGTGCCCGGTTCCTCCAACGCGGACGCGCTTACTGCCCGGGTAAGCCCCCTGGAAAACATGGGAGATCCGGAGCGAAAAGGCGCCTACTATGACATAGGCCCCGTCAACGGCAACGACATCTACCAGGTGTATTTTATTGATGGATACTACACAACTCGTACCGGCCTGAACCTGACGGCGGTTCACGAGGGATTCACATACGAGGTGAACGTGACGGTGAAAGACCTGCAGTCCGGCGGCACCGTGTCGTACGGCCCGAAGACTTACAAGGTGAACCTCACGACCCAGAACCTGCGTGTGAGTTCAATGACATTCAAGGGGCTCGAAGCCCCCGGAACCCTGAAAAGCGCGGATTCCCCGGGAGAGACCGTCGGCGCGGGGGACAACTGGAGCGTCTATTTAGGCTTCATCGGCGTGGACTCGCCCATCTACGACATGACGGGGATGCTGGACGTCCCCGCCGGGGTATCCGTGGAGAGCGTCATGCCCCAGTCCAACTTCGATTTGCTCTCGCTGTACTACCGGCTGCGCTCTGACGCCCCGGACGCGCCCCTCCGCCAGGCTACCCGGGAAACCTCCGGCCCGGTCATCCTCGGTTTTCGCATACCGGCGGCGGATCAAAACAACATAGAAAAACTGAAACTTGTCTTCCGGGACTATGCCACGGGCATCCTCGTTTACCGGGGAGGGCTTACGCTCAACGGCAAGGTGCTGGGAAGCGCGTCCGGTAAGCTCTCTTTCGGCTTTGACTCGTTCACCTACCGCACCCAGAACACGGCCGCGGCCACAGAGGGAAACCCGGACATCCCCGTGCCCTGGTCGTCCGGGTATCTCACGGACTGGGAAGTCGCCTACACCGTCGGCGCCGCCAGGAACGCCACGGACACCTTCAGCCCGTGGATGTACGAAGCCCCCAAGGGCCTGGGCGGCACCCCCTACTTCTCCGGCGAGAAAGAACCGGGCAGCGTCTGGCAGACCAGCTCCCACATAGGGGTGTCCGCGGGGAATGGGAGCTTTTCCTCCCCTTACGTCTTCTACCTGCTGCCGGAGCAGATAAAAGTGGAGCGCTTCGGAAACTATCCTTATCTGACGGGGATGCAGAAGACCGACTTTCAGAACGACTTTCCCTACCGGTACAACTATCCCCTCTACCGGGAGTACCCCGCCTCCCCCCAGGCGCCCGAGGAGACGGGGGAGATTTCCATAGGGGGCGGCTACAAGCTGCTCTACTTCAAGGCGCCGGGCAGCCGTCTTCTGGGCCAGGGGCTGGGCGGCTTCCAAGCGGAGGCGCTCATCGTCCAGAACACCTTCACCCTTGAAAGCGGCATCGCCGCGGGCGATTACCCCATTTACGCGGGCATGGGCAGCCTTGACGCGGCGCAGGACCTGAGCAAGCTCACGCCGGTTCTCGTCGGAAGCACCGTGCTGGCAAAAACGGCGAAAACCCAGCTGGAGACGGATTTCGCGGACGAAGTGTTCGATAACCTCAGCCAGGTCGTGGATCTTGACCTGGAAGAGCAGCTGGGGCTTGAAAACAGTGACGTCTACCTCAGAAAAAGCATCATGACCGTACCCGGAAACGCCAGCGCGGACAGCGTGCTGATGGTGCGCCCCTCCCTGACGGGAGAGGACGCCTGGCGTTCCTCCGTAGACGCGTCCGGGAACCCGCAGATCATAGACCCCATCATCCCGGGCTACTCGGCGGACTTCCGCATGGGCGTGATGAACATGGGCACCCAGCGCTATCGCAGCTTCGTGATGACCGCCCTGATGCCGGGAGCCGGCGACAAATACGTGACAAGCGACAACCCGCGCGGCTCCCAGTTCAGCCTCGTGCCCCAGGCGGCCGCCTCCAACTTCAAGGTCCTGATCGGCGACCGGCGCAACATGGGCGCCCCGCCCGTCCCGACCAACGGGTACAGCCTGAAATTTTCCGAATCCCCGGACCCCGCGCGGCTCGGATCCTCCGGAAGCGGCGCCTGGACGGAGAGCCCCGGCACCGCGGTGCGGGCGGTGCAGGTGACGCTGAATGCCCCCCTTGAACCCGGCCAGGTCGCCTACCTGCAGTTCAGCGCCGCCGTGCAGGAAGCCCCCGGCTACCCGCGCACAAGCGCGCCTCCCCTGCGGGCGGCGTACAACACCATGGGCTACAGCGCCCTGGATAACGCGAACCAGTCCGTGCTGCGGGAGACCGGGCGGGTCATCCTGCAGATGGCGGCCGCCAAAGACGACGCCGGCAGCATAGGCGGCTACGTCTACTTAGACAGCGACGGCCTGGGCAACACGGCCACGCCCGACCAGAAAGCCGGCTTCAAGCCCCTGGCGCGCGTGGCCCTCCGCCTCTGGAAGAGCGACACGGGCGACATCGCGGGCGGCTGGGCGCCCACCACAGCCGTAGTCACCACCTACGACATAGACCAGCCCGCCAAGACCGGCCGCTTTGACATCACGGACATCGACTTCGACGCCGGCCATTACTACCGGCTGGAGGTGCTGATGCCGGAGGACCGCCACGTCAAGCCCCTGAACGCTTCCGTGACAGGCGGCCTGTACAAGGTGGTGGACGTGGGAGGCACGGACCGTGTCTTCGTGGACTTCGGCGGCAGCGGGGCGACCGCGGACAGCACCGCCGTCTTCATAAACGGAACCAGCGGGGGGAGCCTGGGCACGGCCGCGTCCCGGAAAGACCTGACGGGCTTCGACCTGCCTTTCGCCGCCACCACCCCCTTGGAGGGGCAGGCGGTGCTCCTGAAGAGCGACGGGACCCCCCTCACGGACTACACCTACACGCAGGGCTACACGGCCAAGCTGTACCCGGACGCAAATAAAGACGGCATCCGCGACGGCAACGCGGCGGTGGCGGACGCGGACAATTCCCTGCTGGACGCCGTCGCCGAGGTGGGCGCGGACGGCAGCTTCTATTTCGACGGCGGCCTGAACATTACGTCGGGCGACTTCGTCCTGCTGTTTTCCGGCAGGCCCGCCGGAACCGCCGCAGACCCCTATGTGCTGTATGACCCGGCCGACGTGAACGGCCTGAAGGTGCACCTCGCCGGCGTGGGCGTCACGGTGACCGGCAACGAAAACCTGCGGGGCGAAAACCCCTACATGCGCTACAAAGACACGAACGCGCCCTCGGTAGTGCGGACGGACACGGTAGGATCAGCCCTGGAGAACCCCCTGGGCAACCTGGTTTTCTCTTTCACCGACGCCGGCACGCCCCTTGACTATACCTCAACCGCCGCGAACAACGTCAGCGTGGCGATCACCGCGGACGACCTTACCACGGGAGCCGCGGAAGCCGTGCCCGTCACCGGCGGCGGCGCTTTCACCGTCCTCCCGCCGGGCTACCACGTGGACCGCGGCACGGAAGGAACTGTTACCATAAACGTAGACAGCGCCCCGTTCACGCCGTCGAAAGAATACAGCGTGAGCATAACCGTGACGGACAAGGCCGGCAACGCCTCCGCTCCCGTCACCCTGAAATTCAAGAAGACCGCGCTGGCCGTGACCCTTGAACCCAATGCCGGCGGCGACAGCACCGTGAGCGGGATACCGGCTTCCGTCATGGTGAGCTACGGCAGGACCTACGGAACCGCGCTGTCGTCCGTGAACCCCGTCCGCTACGGATATAACTTCGCGGGCTGGTACACCGCCCCCGCGTCCGGCAGCCTTGTGACGGGCGAAAGCAACGTCGCCGACGCGGCGCCCCACAGCCTCTATGCCCGCTGGACGGTCAAGGACGCGGCGGTGGCGTTCTACCTGAATTACGACGGCGCGGACAGTACCCAGTACGCGGCGGGGAACAGCGCCAACGCCGCCAAGAAGTTCGGCGACAAGCTCACGGAACCCGCGAACCCGTCCCGCACGGGCTATAACTTCGCGGGCTGGCACACGGACCGGGCGGCATCCGTCCCCTGGACCTTCGGCACGGACGCCATCCGCACGGAAACCGTGAATTTATACGCCAAGTGGAACCAGAACGTCTACACGGTGAACTATGACACCGACGGCGGGAACCCCTCCGCCATCTCCGCGAAGACAGGCGTGAAGTGGGACGACGCGAACCTCCTGCCCGCCGCCAATCCCGCCAGGAACGGCTATACGTTCGCGGGCTGGGACGTCACCGCCGGCGGGACGAAGACCGGGGTCACAAGCGGCGACGCCTACCTGGACCTGGCCGCAAACGACCTCACGGCGTCTGTCACGCTGAAAGCCCGGTGGACGCCGAAGGCCAACGCGGCGCTCACCTTCGACGCCAACGGCGGGACGAACGGAAGCAAGACGAACACCATAAACCTGACCTACGGGACAGCGCTCACGGCCGCGGACTTCCCCTCGGCGTCCGAGGGCCCCTCGCGGACGGGATACAGCCTCGCGGGCTGGAGCACGTACAGCGGCGCGGGCAACGATGCAGACTTTTCCGTCGGCCATGTCATAGACTTCGCGGAAGACGCGGGCGTCCCCCGGAAGACAGTCTACGCCGTCTGGACGAAAAAGACCTACACGTTCAGCTTCTCCGCGGGCAGCTACGGCACGGGGAACATGGCGGACGTGACAGCCCGGATCGGCGAGACGGTCTCCTTCGCCGGGAAGAGCGGCCTGACCGGAAACCCGGTCCTGTCGCAGCGCTACCTGCTCAAGGGATTCTCCCCCGGGTCCCCGGCGCTTGAATCCGCCCCCGTCTACGGCGGCGACGGATTCACCCTGGACGCGGCGGCGATAAACACCCTGATGGCCGGCGACGCGAACAGCGCCGTCACGCTCACCGCCGTGTGGGCGACCCCGCCCCTCCCGTATTACGTGCTCTACGACGGCAACGGGAACGACGGCGGGACCGTCCCCTGGGACGGGACGGTCTACAACGACGGCAACACCGCGAACCTGATGGGGAACACGGGAAGCCTGCGCCGCACCGGCCACGCCTTCGCGGGCTGGTCGGAGACCCCGGACGGCCCCGCCCTGACGGGCGGAACGAACGGGCAGCTCCTCATCGATGAAGCAGCGATCCTCCAGGGGGACAGCGTGACCGTCTACGCCGTCTGGACGGAGAGGACCTACACCATACGCTTCGGCGCCAACGGCGGGGCGGGGAGCATGGCGGACCGGACCGCGAACATCGGGGACTCGGTTTCCCTGGCGGAAAAGACAAACCTGTCCCGCACGGGTTACGGCCTGCAGGGCTTCTCCCGGGCGGCATCCGACACGGCCGCCGAGGCGGCTTACAGCGGGGATGCTTTCACCTTGGACGCGGCGGCCATCAACGACCTGACGGACGGCGACACGACGGGCGGCGCCATCCTTTACGCCATATGGCGGGGAAAAAGCTACACCGTAAGCTTTGACGCAAACGCGGGGGGCGACCCCTCCGCCGCGGCGCCGGACAGCCAGAGCGCGGTCTTCGGGCAAGCCTACGGGGCGCTGCCTTCCATGAGCCGCACGGGCTACGACTTCGCGGGCTGGCGCACCGAAGCCGCGGGCGGCAGCCTGGTGGAAGCGTCCACCGCGGTGGCCGCGGCGGAGGACCACACCCTGTACGCACAATGGACACCCAAGAGCATCGGCATCCTCTACCGCTACCTGCCGGGCGTGTTCTACACCGACCAGAACGCCGGCGGAACGTCCGCGAGCAGGACACCCGCGGGGGATTACGACGGCACGGTCGCCGCCGCCCCGGACCCGGATCCCGTCCGGGCGGACCATGCTTTCCTGGGCTGGCACGCGGAGCCGGATCCCTCCGGCGCGCCCTGGGTCTTCGGCCCGGGCGGCACGCCGCTCACGGAAGCGAACGGCGTGAACGGGAACACCCTGGTCCTGCAGGCGAAATGGCTGATCCACACGGATGCCCTGACATATGACATGGGCGACGCGGGCGCGGGCGTGTACCGCGCGGATCTCTACCCGGCGGCTCCCGGAGCCGGCGGGGATTCCGGGGACGTCCTGGACGCCGGGGAACGGATCGACGGCGCGGCGCACTACGGCATAGCCCCCGTCCGCCCCGGCCACGACTTCCTGGGCTGGCATCTTGACAGCGGCCTCACGCAGCCGGTCGCAGACGCCCTCATGCCGGCCGCGCCCCTGACGGTCTACGCAAAATGGGCGGTCTCCGCCGTTCCCTACGGCATCACCTACGTCTACCCGGACGGCGCGCCCGGCAGCGGCTCGTACTTCATCAACGGCCTGCCCCTGGACGTCCCGGATCCGCCGGCGAGGACGGGGTACACGTTCACCGGGTGGGCGGGCGCCCGGGACGCCTCCGGGGAAGCTTTCACCATGGAACGCAGCGACCCCTCCCGCGCCGCCGCGGACCGCATCCCGGAAGGAATTTACGGCGACCTGACCCTGGAGGCCCTGTACACGCTGAACACCTGGACGCTGACCTTCGACCTGGGGGGCAGCGCGGAATATCCCGTCACCGACCCGGCCGGCGGGATCATAGCGCCCGCCGCAGCGGCCTGGGGCAGCCCGGTCAGCGCGGCGCCCGGCTACGGGACTCCCGTCCGGGACGGCCACCGCTTCGACGGCTGGCACCTGAACGCCGCCCTCACGGATCCCGTGACGGCCCTCAGCGCCATGCCCGACGCGGACCTGACAATTTACGCGAAGTGGACGCGGCGCCACACAGTCACCTTTGACGGGAACGGCGTCACGCTGGCGGCGGGGGACGCGTCCCGCACCGTCCACGCGCCGGAAAACACCCTGGGCGCCGCCATGCCCGCGAACCCGGTCCGCGTCGGTTATTCCTTCTCCGGCTGGAACACCGCGGCGAACGGCGGCGGGAACCCGTTCACGGCAACCACGGTCCTGGCGGGCGACCTGACAGTGTACGCCATATGGGGTTCCGGGGGGGACGGCAACGGCTACACGCCGCCTGCCGACCCGCCCGCTGACCCCCCGTCCGACCCGCCCGTGACGCCGCCGGCTGACCCGCCTGCGGATCCCCCGGCTGACCCGCCCGCGGATCCTCCGGCTGACCCGTCCGTTGACCCGCCGGCGGCGCCCGGCGGCGGACAGAACGGCGGCAACGGCGGCAACGGCAACAGCACACAGCCCGGGAACGGAAGCGGCGACGGCACGGGCGGGAGCCAGGCCGGGAACGCCGGGGCTTCGCGGCCCCCCGCAGGGCAGGAAACGCCCCCGGCGCTGTCCGCCCCGGACAGCACGCTGGTCGCGGGCGAAGAAGAAGGCTTCTTCGTGGAGATCGGCGAGGACGGGGTGCCCCTCGGCGTGTGGCACTGGGATGAGCCCCTGGCGGAATGGGTCTTCGAGGAGTACCCGACTCCGCTGGGCGCCGCGCCCGGATTCCCGGCGGACGCGCCGCCGGACGGCCCGGCGGACCTTGCGGACGGACTTGCGGGCGGCGCGGGCGCACTGCCCGGGGACGCCCTGGAGGACGGGGCGAAAAACGGCGGGTTCCCCGCCGCCCCGGTGGTCGCCTCCGGCATCCTGCTGCTCCTCATCCTGCTGGCGGCGTTCTACGCGTTCGCCCGGCGCCGGAAGGAGCAGGAAGGCAAGTAAATAAACAAAACAAGAACAGCGCTTCGGGCCAACTTGGCCCGAAGCGCTGTTTCATTTCGCCCTGCGGCAAACCGCCTATTTCAATATCCCCAGCACCGTGGAAATCCGGACCGCGTCCGCCCGGTTCACCGCGCCCAGCTTATTGTAAATATTCCGGATTTCGCTCTTGACGGTATTGATGGAAACATAATTGGAGCTGGCGATCTCCTCCCGCGTGAAACCCTGCGACAAATCATGCAAAACTTCTTTCTCCCGCTTCGACAGGCACACGGAGGATCTCGGCGCGCCGGCGTCATGCGCGCGGTATTCCTTGACGACAGCCGAAAGGCGCTTGCTGAAACTGGACGCTTTCTTCCCGATCCGGTCCGCCCATTCGGGTTCGATGGGGCTGCCGGGATCCTTCGCCGTTTCCATGAGCCCGCGCAGGTAAGGGAAAAACTCCACGAATGGCTGGATGACATGGTTCTGATGAGACATGCCGTAGGCCTTCCGGAACGCGTCCATGGCAGCCGGAAGTTCGCGCCTGCGCATATAACATATGGCGCGCAGGATGTGCAGGGTCAGTTTCGCCGCCCAGTTCCCGTGCGCGGCGTAAATCTGCTCCGTTTGATCGAGCCGCAGCATGAGTTCGTCGTATTTCCCGTTGTGCAGCAGATACTGGAGATACAGAAGCAGATCCCGCCCGTGCGTGACGACGCTCCATTGCCGGGCGTCAAAGTCAGGGGACAGGATCCAGGGGCTGATTTTCCCGGGCGCGCCCATCTTCAGGTGCATCCAGCCGGCGGCGCAGTCCCGCAGCGCGTAAAGCGCTTCGATTTTATGTTCGTCTATGTGGTTTTGCAGCAGGTTGATTTGCCCGGCCATCTCGTTGAAATCGCCCTGCATGAGGGCGACGCGCGCCAAGATATAGCAGGCGTTGCAGACGATGTCGTGCTGCCGGTTTTCCGCGCCCTCTTTTATGGCAAGAAAGGCGTGCTGTTTGGACGCGCTGAAATTCATGGTGAAGAAATGGGCTTCGGCGGAAAAAAGCTGCGCCAGCCCGCCGGCGTCGCCGCGGGCGGCCTGCCGGTAATAGGGCGCCGCCCCGTGCATGGCTTTTTCCATGCGCGAAAGCGCGCCGGGCAGGCTGCCGTCCATCCCCATGACCGTGCGGTTGCCCACATACAGCAGCTTGGGGCGTCCGGCAGGCATGCCCTGCGGCAGACAGCGGACCGCCTTCTTGAAATAATCCGCGAAATCTTCTTTAAAGCAGAACATGCGGACCGCGCCCATGAGGACATACACCTCGCCCAGCAGTTCGAAAGCTTCCGGCGTCCCCGCCTTTTGGAGACGCGTTTCGAGTTGCGCCAAAAACGCGCGGCAGCGGCCGAACTCCATTTTACAGAAATAAACCGCGGCTTTGATGTAGTCGGCATAGGGATGCCGCCCGGAAAACCCGGCAGGGAGCGCTTCTAATTTTTCCAGGATATAGTCCGCGCGTTCCTGCAGCAGGCCGGGCCGCTCGCCGGAATAGCGTTTGACGGCAAGAAACAGGGCTTCGTGGCGGCCGCATTTCTCAAAACAGTCCATGGCTTCGGGCATATCGCCGCGCGCAAGGAAGACATCGCCCGCCATGGAGTAAAAATCTTCTTTTTCCTTTTGTTCCAAAACGGCGGCGCGTTCCGCGAGGAAAGCGCGGTACATATTTTGGCAGGAATAAAGCCGCGACGCGGGGTCGAAACGGATGAACAGGTTGGAGCGCAGGAGGGCGTTCGCTTCGTCCATGTCAAAATTGCCCGCCGCCTTGACAATTTCAAGTGAAAAAGCCGGCAAAAGCGCCAGTTTGACGCCCAGATGCCGTACCTCCGGGCTATAGGCGGAGAAAAACGCTTCCTGGAACAAAGCACGGATGATTTCAGGGTTCACGCAGGCATCGGGCGCGGGCAGTCCCGCACCGGACCCTGCCGGCTGCACGGAAAGAAGATGCAAGGCAAGGGGCCATCCGTCCGTGCGGCGCAGGAGTTCTTTCAGGCGGCTTGCGGAAAAGGACAGGCCGCTTTGTAAAAAAAGCCGCCGGGCCTCTTCTTCGGTGAAGCGCAGATCTTCGGCGGTGATCTGGGACAGCCCGCCGTTTCGCAGGCCGATGACACCGATGTTCGTTTTTGTGCTGCTGATCACCACCAGACAGAAATTTTTCAGCCCGGCTTCGACAATGTGTTCAAACAGGCGCAAAATCTTAGGGTGCGTTATGCGTCCATAGTCGTCCGCGATGAAATAGAGCGGCGCGCCGGAACGGCTTTCTTCTTCCAGAAGCTGCAGGAACGAGGCAAGGCGCGCCGGCGTGCCGGGAAAACCGATGGACGCCAGGCGCTCCGCCCTGCCGGGGAGCGTTTCGGACGCCGCGCCCATAAAGCCCGCCCAGAAATGGGCAGGCGTATTTTTCAGATGGCTGCTGTTGATCCAGATGCGCCGGGCCGGCGTATTTGCCATAAAAGAAGCTACGGCCTGTGTTTTTCCGTAACCCGGTCCCGCGACCACGGTGACAAGCGCGTCGCGGACAGCACATGTAAGCAGCGCGTCGATGCGGGGCCTGTCAAGCAGTCCCTGTTTCACCGGAAGCGCCGGTATTTTTTCCATGGCAATCCCCCTGCTACGATTGCCGGTGTGACGGCGCCGGAACACGTTGTCAAAACCCCTTTTGAAAAGGCGCGTCTCCCCTGACGCGCCGG
The DNA here is from genome assembly GCA_031290135.1 of Eubacteriales Family XIII. Incertae Sedis bacterium. Taxonomy (GTDB): domain Bacteria; phylum Bacillota; class Clostridia; order Peptostreptococcales; family Anaerovoracaceae; genus JAITOE01. The sequence continues at coordinate 11,628 of JAITOE010000131.1, read as the reverse complement.
AACGTATCCGGAAAGATCCCGCCACACCGGCAAAAGCATGGTGCTTTTATCAAAACCCCTTTTGATAATCTATCGTTACGATAGCTCCAATATTCCCCTTCGCGAGGAATTTTGTATCTCGATTATAAACTACCGAGCGACCGCTTGTCAATTATTATTTACATATTGGTACTATTATTTAAAACAGGGGTGTGTGACGCGCATAAATACAAAAAAACCATTTGGGCGGTGTTTTGGACAAATTTATCCGGTATATTTACCGTAAATGATCTCTGGCGGAGGCAGTTGAAAAACAAAAATGGCCTATAAAAGGGGAGGGACGCATGAAAAATTTACGGATTAAGATGAAGCTGCTGGTTGGTTTTCTGACGGTCGGGCTGATTATGGGCGTCGTCGGGCTGACGGGCGTTTTCGGCGTACAGACGATTGTCAGGGACACGAAGCAGATGAGCGGCATTGAGGTGGACAGCATAAACGTCGGCGAGCTGGAGACGAACATACAGGCGCAGCGGGCATTGTACTGGGCGGCGGCGACGCGGTCCAACACAGGCGCACGCGACGAGGCGCTGTCCAACCTTGCCGAGCTAAAAGAAAAGGACGCGGAATGCCGGGACCTGATCGCGCGCTTTACGGGAAGTTTTGTTTTAGAAGCCGGGAAAGCGCGGGCGGGCGGCGTCGCGGCCGCTTACGAGGCGTTCGCTGCCGCGCGGGATGATTTTGCGTCTGTGATCGCGCAGCGCGACGACGGGCGCTTCACGGAAACGATGACAGCGGCTGCGGCTGCCGCGGGCGCCCTGAAAGAGGCGCTGGACGCGCTGCAGGCGTATATCGCCGATACGGCGGAACAGGTCGCCGGCGAGGCGGGGACGAAGGCATCCGTGCTGGAGGCCGTGATGCTGGCCGTGGTGGCCGCAGGCATAGGCGTGGCGGTTGTAATCGGTTTTTATATCGAAAAATTAATCGCAAGGCCGATAGAGAGCCTGGCGAAAGCCGCCGACGCCCTGGCGGAGGGGGACATAGACCTTTCGCTCGCCATCGACACGCGGGATGAAATCGGGAAGCTGGCGCGTTCGTTCGGAAACATGGTGGAAGCCGTCCATGAACAGGCGCGGGTGCTTCGCCTGGTGGCGGGCGGGGATTACCGGGAGCAGATCCGCGTCCGTTCGGACAAGGACGTCATGAACCGGTCCGTCAATACGGTGATTGAAAAAAATGCCCGGATGCTGAACGAAATTTCGGAAACAGCAAGCCAGGTCGCGTCGGCCGCCTCGCAGATCGCCGTCGGCGCGCAGTCGCTGGCTTCCGGTTCCAGCCAGCAGGCGGCGGCGCTGGAAGAATTTTCGGCGACGGTTTCGGAGGTGCTCATCGGCGCGGAGAACAACATGGAGCAGTCCGGCATCGCTTACGAAGACGTCCGGGAGGCGGGGAAGCACATGGAGAGAAGCACGGGCTCCATGAACCGGGCGACGGCGGCAATGGAGGAGATCCGTGAGAGTTCGGAGAACATCCGGCAAATCATAAAGGTGATCGACGACATTGCGTTCCAGACCAATATTCTGGCGCTGAACGCCGCGGTGGAAGCTGCCAGGGCGGGGGTGCACGGCAAGGGTTTCGCGGTGGTGGCGGATGAGGTCAGGAACCTGGCGTCGAAATCGGCGGAGGCCGCCAAGGAGACGGCGGTCTTAATCGAAACCAGTTCCGCCAAGGTCTCCGAGGGCGGCGTCCTGGTGGTGTCCACGGGGGAGGGGCTGAAGGCGGTCGATGAGATTGCGGGGCGGAACGCGCTGGCGCTGCAGTCGATCAGCGGCCTGTCAAAGGACCAGGTCACGGCGATATCGGAGATCAACAGGGGGCTTTCGCAGATTTCCTCGGTGGTGCAGGCGACTTCGGCCACGGCGCAGGAGGCGGCCGCGGCGGCGGAGGAGATGTCGGCGCAGGCGGAAATTCTGAAAGAGATCCTGTCACGGTTCAGGCTCGGGGAGACGGGGAAAATGAGCTATGCCGCGCAAGGCGAAAGGATTGCGGGGGCGGCTGTGGATGCCGGGATGATGGATCTGGGGCGGTATTAGGGCGTAGTGCAGGGCAAGAAAGGCAGGTTATATAGACCGGCGCCGCAGGGCGGGCGCAGGACAGGGGTTTAGCGGGCGCAGGTTATATGGATCGCCGCCGCAGGGCGGGCGCAACCCTCCGGTCGGGGCGGCTGACACCTATGCGGGCGGCGCAGAGCGCCTTGTATGCCCGCAATCCCGCCTCCGGGTTGCGCCCGCCCTGTGGCTGTGTGACCCGTGAACACGGGGGCGGCCGGTGGTTCAGCGGGCGCAGTCGGCGTCCCGGCCCTGCAGGATGTCTAGGCCGTGTTCGACGGAGGGCAGAATGTAGTCGAGGGTTTCCTGCACGGCTTTGGGGCTGCCGGGCAGGTTGACGATCAGCGTGTCGCCGCGAATGCCGGCCTCGGCGCGGGAAAGCATGGCCCTGGGCGTAATTTGGAGCGACAGCTGGCGCATTGCCTCGGCAATGCCGGGTGCGCGCCGTTCCACGACGTCCAGCGTGGCTTCCGGCGTGACGTCTCTTTTGGAAAAGCCCGTGCCGCCGGTGGTGAGGATCAGGTCAAAAGCTTCCTCGTCGGCGAGCTGCCTCATCTTCGCGGCCAGAACCGGCCGGTCGTCGGGCAGGATGACCGGGTCTGACGCGGTAAAATTTTCATATTTTAGCAATATATCCCGTATTGCCGCGCCGGAAAGATCCGACCGGCGCCCCTCGGAAGAGGAGTCGCTGGCGACGAGGATGGCGGCTTTGTACATGGCGTGTCCTCCTTGTAAAATCAGGTTAATTCCGCCTTGCAGGTCGCATATTCTCCGTCGTTGCGAGCGAAGCGAAGCAATCCAGAGGAGGTGGATTGCTTCGGCACACTTTGCAATGACGCAGGTTATCGCCCGGCGGCGTTCAACACAAAAGATCACCCTTCACTTTGTCCGCCGCTTCCTTGCCGGCTAAGATTTCTGCCAGCGCCAAGGCAAAGGGAATGGCGGTGCCGGGGCCGCGTGAGGTGATGAAATTCCCGTCCCGGACAACGGGTTCTTTCGTGTAACGCGCTTTCGCCAGCTCCCCCTCCATCCCGTCGTAAACCGTGGCGTTCCTTCCGTCGAGCAGGCCGTTTCGCGCCAGCACCATCGGCGCCGCGCATATGGCGGCGATCCATTTTCCGGCGGCGGCAAAATCCAGCAGCGCCTTCTTCAGCCCCTCATGCTCCAAAAGCCGCTTCGTACCGGGCCCTCCGCCGGGCAAAATCAGCATCTCGCACGGTTCATAGCCCGCGTCTTCAAACAAGGCGTCCGCGACGACGGGTACGCCGTGGGCGCCCGTGACGGTCAGGTCTTTCATGATGGACACGGTCCGGACGTTTACGCCGGCGCGCCGGAGAACGTCAACGACGGTGAGCGCTTCGATTTCTTCGAAGCCGTCTGCCAAGTGGACATAAACCATGACTTTTTCCATCCTTTCATTCTTGCAATTTCGCAACAGACAATACCCATATCACTTGCTACTTATCTTTCAAATACTCATGAATAATATTCTTTATTGTATCTTGCGCACCATGAATACCCGACATCTCGACTAACCGGTTAAAATCATCAATCTCGTCTCCCGTGAAAATAATCGTGATGATCTTTTGTTTCATATTCGCGCACATCTCTAACCGCGCGCGGCGGATGATTGTAACCATAAGTATCTTTCAACTCTTGCGATGTAATAAGACCATGTTCCAAGATATGTTGAATCACGGTGCGTGGGCGTTTTGCCTTAACGGAGTCCAGTATATCCAAGAATTCTTTTGGATAATCTCCATTCATACTGCTTGTTCCCACATGCTAATTTGGCGGGGTATTTCATTGATAAGCGGTATTAACCCGGTTCCGCCGATTGGAAAATCATCTTGTAATCGACTGCTGAAAACAGGACGCTCCCTTTCAGAATTGCGGATATCTGGCGTACGTTTTTGGAAACATTTTGTGGGTTTGTACCGTTTCGGCGTTTGTCGGGAGATTGATTGAAATTACCGTTGCGCCCGTACCGCACCGCGCCCTTGACGCATCGCGCTAACAAATACAGCATGATTTCCGGTGAATGTTCGCCCTCATTGTAGCGGTTCCGTACATGGTAATAGTGTTCAAGATGACCAGCAGGAAAAGAAAACTGTTCATTCCAAATATCGGAATATTTCTCTATCAACTCATCAGGAGTGTTTATTGCATTCCTTAGCAAGCCGATAATGGGCGCGTTCAAATCGTTGATATAATATGTTTCAGCACGGTTTTCTGATGCCGCCGCGATACTGATAGCCGCCATGCCCGAAAAAGGTTCAACCAGCCTTTTAAACCGCTGCGGCATGTATTGCATGATTTGTGGCGCCAACATACGCTTCGATCCTTGATACTGGACAATATGCGGGATTCTACCGTTCATCTCATCGCATTCCTTTCATAGCCATCCAACTTATGCACAGCAACAGTATATCAGAATAACAATTCGAAAGGAAGATGTTTGTGAATGTTTGTGACCATGTTTGTGAACAAAACGCGCAGCAAAATCACGCACACATTCTCGTTCAATAAAACATCCGGTCCGGGCGCGTCAGGCGTTTTGTCACGGAATAGCCCACGGCCAGGATGATGAGCGAAAGCACGGTGACGACGACCGCGTTTTCCAGAAAAAAAGCACGCGACAAAAGCAGGGGCAGGATATCCGCTTCGTCAAAAGAATAGACAAAATACCATTCGTACAGCTGCGTATGCAACTCTTCAAAAGAAAAAAGCGCGAACAGCGCGACGATGCAGGCCGCGTACAGCACCGAAGCCGCGCGCCAGGCAATCCTAAGCGCTTCTTTTTTGTCCTGCCGCAGCAAAAACCAGAAGCTGAACAGGGCCAGCAGGAACGCCGCAGCAAGAACGCGGGCGCTCAGGTTCAGCAAATTCCGGAACTGCCCCATGACAGTCCCTTCCCCGCGCCCGAAAACAGGGCGTTCCCGCCCCATATACCATGCGGTTTTCTGAAAATCCCCGTCGCCGAACATGTACGCGGAGAAAAAATCCGCCAGTTCGTCCTGGGACAGGTCCAGCCCGATTTCCTTGGTGACTTCGCTCCGGCTGAATTCATACCGGTAGACGTCAGGCAGCCTGAACGTAAGGTTTGCCGCGGCGAGGATGCAGATGACGGGAAGAACCAGTATCAACAAAACAAAAAGGCTGCGGTTGATTATTTTCATAAGACCTCTTAGCGCTGATTTAACCGGATTGCAGCTTTAAACGCGCGGTTTTAACAATTCCGCCGCCTTTTGCGGATCCCCGGCTTTTATGATGAGAAAGGCCGTGCCGCCGCTGGAATAGCCGTAAATATACGAAACATTGACGCCGCTTTCCGCAAAGGAAGCCAGAATGCGCGCCAGCGCGCCGGGTCCGTCGGGAACCTCCACGCGCAGGACGTCTGTCAGGTTCACGGAGTACCCCGCTTCATGCAGCGCCCGGACGCCCTGGTCCACGTCGTCCACGATCATGCGGGCAATGCCGTAATCCGCAGTCTCCGCAAGGCTGAGCGCGGTGATGTTGACGCCGGCTCCGCCGATGACACGGGAAAGCTCCAGGAAATGCCCCGCTTCATTTTCTAAAAAAACCGAAATCTGTTTGACAACCATAGCCATGGCCCCTTCCTACAATTTGCGCCTGTCTATGACGCGCTTGGCTTTCCCCTCGCTCCGCTGGATGGTCTTGTGTTCCACAAGGCTGACAATGACGCTGACCCGCAGCGCGTTGTCCAAAGCGTGTTTGATCTTGTTTTTAAGGGTGCTCAGCTGCGCCATTTCATCCGAGAAATAGCGTTCGCCGATCTCCACCTGAATCTCCAAAGTATCCAAGGTGCCTTCCCGGTCAACGATGATCATGTAGTGGGGCTTCGCTTCCGGGATTTCAAGCAGGACGCTTTCGACCTGGGAAGGGAAAACGTTGACGCCGCGAATGATGAGCATGTCGTCGGAGCGTCCTTTGACGCGGTCCATCCGGACGTTCGTCCGGCCGCAGGCGCAGGCCTCGTGGTGCAGGCTGCTCAGATCCCGCGTGCGGTAGCGAAGAAGCGGCATCGCCTCCTTGGTCAGGTGCGTGAACACGAGTTCGCCGACCACGCCGTCCGGCACGGCCGTGAGTGTGTCGGGATCCAGCGCCTCGGGGTAAAAATGATCCTCGGCGATGTGCAGGCCGTTTCGCGCCTCGCAGCTGTCGGACATGCCGGGCCCCATCACTTCGCTGAGGCCATATATGTCGTAGGCTTTTATCTGCAGGCCGGTTTCGATTTTCTCACGCATTTCCGCTGTCCACGGTTCCGCGCCGAACACGCCGATGCGCAGGGGCAGCTTCGCGGAATCTATGCCCGCCTCCGCCAGCGCCTCCGAAAGGAACAGGGCGTAGGAGGGGGTGCACGCCAGGACGGTGCTGCCGAAATCCTGCAGCAGGGTCAGCTGGTTCCGCGTGTTCCCGCCGGAAGCGGGAATGACGGTGGCGCCCAATTTTGTGGCGCCGTCATGGAGGCCGAGGCCGCCGGTGAAGAGGCCGTAGCCGTAGGACACCTGGATCACGTCGTTTTTGGTCGCGCCGGTGCAGCAGAGCGCCCGGGCGACGCATTCCGCGAACATCTCCAGATCTTTCCTTGAATGGGGGACGGCGGTAGGCTTCCCCGTGGTTCCTGAAGAGGCGTGTACGCGGACAAATTCGCTGGCGGGCGTCGCGGCAAGCCCGAAGGGGTAAGAGTCCCTAAGATCCTGTTTGGTCGTGAAAGGGAGCTTCGCGATGTCCTCCACGCCCTTTATGTCGTCCGGTTCCAGTCCCAAAGCTTGCATTTTCGTCCGGTAGAAAGGCACGTTATGATACACTTTCTTGACGACCGACTGAAGGCGGCAGCTCTGCAGATGATGCATTTCGTCGCGCCCCATGCATTCGCGGGGTTCATTCCAAATCATAGGCAACCTCCTCATGATAATGATTTCCTATGTTTCATGATAAACCAATCAAGGGGTTTTAGCAAGGAATTTTGAAAAATCCAAGGTGATAAAAGGGTAATTATCGGACCAACTATCATGAAACGGAAGGAGCGACCGAATATGGCACAGTTTATATACATCCGCGTATCGAGCTTGGGCCAGTTTTTCGGCATCTGGCCGCCGCATCTGATTTTCTAAAAAGGTACGCCTTTATGGAAATTAAGGAAGAACAAAGATGGGAAAACCAAAAAAGACGCATGGGATGGTTTATAATCGTTTGATGATCGCTATATCAAAACTTTTACCGGCTGGAATAATATCATTAATGTTGATATGCACGGCAAAAGGAGTGATTACTATATTTAACGACATAGTTAAGTTTATTAAAACGGGTTTGGTTTGACATAGAGGAACCTATGGGTCATCTGGATACGTATTCGAGTATATTTTGAAGGGATGGTCATAATTATGCGCAACGCAGGATGCCTGGGCACTCTGTTCGATTTCATTTTGGTGATTTTCACCGGCGGACTATGGCTCATTTGGATACTTATCCGGTATTTGAGGTCCAACTCCAGATGAGTACGGTGCTGTGGTTGAACGATGTCAGGGAAGAGGTAGCTTATGCAAAAACAAATAACACCCGCAGAAAACGGTAATTTTGAAATGGTTCTTCATGCGGCTATGGAATTGCCGGGAGTAAAGATTAACCGGACGCGTTTTTTACGAAAAGAACTATCAAAGTATTTTGATGAAGATGTTGTGAAAAGGGCAATAGAAACGAATCCTGCACAAGCGGGGCTAAGTATTGAGAGTCTTGAGAAAATCGCAAAAGCATGCATTGATTCTGAAACGGCAAAAGCAACAGCTATGTCTGCCGCCGCAGGGATACCGGGCGGTTTGGCAATGTTGGCTACAGTTCCTTTGGATATTGCTCAATTTTTCGGATGTGTCATTAGGGTTCTTCAGAAACTCGTTTACCTTTACGGTTGGCAAGAAATGTTTCACGGCGACGAAGATGGGCTTGATGATGAAATGTTCAATCAACTTATATTATTCATAGGCGTAATGTTCGGAGTTAATGCCGCAAATGCCGCAATAGCAAGAATTGCTGATGCTGCGGCAATAAAAATGGAGAAAGCATTGGTTCAAAAGGCGTTGATGAAAGGAGCGATCTATCCTGCTGTGAAACAAGTGGCAAAATTAATAGGCGTAGAAATGACAAAACAAATATTCGCAAAGGGCGTCGGAAAAACAATTCCTGTTGTTGGAGCTGTTGTTTCGGGTGGAATCACTTTCCTTGGTTTTAGGCCCATGGCAAAGCGGCTTCAAAAACATCTTATTGCTTTGCCAATGGCGAGCGTGGATTTCTATAGAAAATCCTACGATAATGATGAGGCTGTTATCGATATTGATTTTTCGGATATTATTGTCGAAGATGTAGATGGTTTTTAGGATATCCAACTGCTCGCTGTAACTGCAATGGCAAAAATTGCTATTCCTGCGGAACCGTCCTCAAACCGTCCGTCCAACAATTTAAGTGCGTTTGTGCGCTTCAATTTTGGACGAAACCAAAATTGAAAATTTGGTCAGCCTCGTTTTTCAGGTCACGGTCTATCCGTATGCTCAAATTTGTTGAAAAACTATTTTGTTGAAAAACTATCCGGTTTACTAATGCAACCTCCGAGAACCCGCTTAAATACCAGTTAAACGGCATAAAATTTTCAGAAAATTGCAAGTTATAGCTTTTTAGCGCTTCAAAACACGGGTTTTTGCGTCATCACGGACCCATTTTCATCACCAGGTCTTCCCGTTTCTGCGTTTTGGGCGCAGTTATCCCGCGATGATACATACCGCTTCAAATTGTACGCCGGATTCTCGCCGCATCTGTAACGAGGTTTTTGGCGGTTGGCGCAAGGCGCGTGAAAACGCGAGTTTTATAGACGTCAATCTTGCGCGTATTCGCGAATCCCTCCTATGCAAGCTACCGGCCCGCGTTGAGCATGCGTTCTAATTCAGCGATGCGAGCGTCCTTGTCGGCAAGCGTCTTGTCCTTGTCGGCTAATTGCTTTTTCATTTCATTCAGCTCAATCTCGCGCGCGGCTTTTTCGTGCGCCCTGTCCATTTCCCACATGCGGCGGGAGCGGAAACGGGCGCGTTCGTCCTCGTCCGTGCTGATTGATGTCAGCATTTCATACGCCACGGAAATTCCCTCCTTACGTTTCCGCAGTAGCTCTCACAAAATCATAGATTTTGGAGAGCCTTGCATGGCACCTACCAACGATTTCTTTCAGAAATCGGGTTAGGTGCTCAAAAATTTCGTTTATCAGTTCCCGGTGCCCTGGGTCGTTCGCCTTCGCGAGGAACACCGCCCACTGCTCGACCGCGGTCATCTCAGGGACCTGCTTTTTCGCAATCCCGGCCGCCTGCGTGAGGTCGATGAAAATCGCGGTCGTTATGTCGCTCAGCTGCTCGCCGCCCTCGTTGCGGTAGGTGTTCATCTTCCTGCCGCAGGTATTGAACCCACTCCTAATAACTTCCTCTCATAACAAACTGCCCGCGGACGTATCCACAGATACCTCGCGGTCTCTGCCGCGAGGCAGTTTATATTGCGCGACGAAATCCCCGCTGGTCCCCGTCCCGCCGTTTTTGTAACGGGTCACCAACGTTTTGTATTCCGGATAACGGGAGCCCACAGCCTCTTTTAGTCTGAAATAATAGTCGTCCGATGTCCCATGAATCCATTTTTGAGCCGTTTAGGGTCGAGCGCCTTTGACCTGCGCATTGTTGTTCCCTCGCTTTGAACGACAGAGCCAAAATCGAATATATACGAAAGCTCTGTTTGTTATTGCTCCGACAATTAAACATTGGACAAAGCGGCGAGGATTTTTTTCGCCGGGCAAGGCGGCGGGTTCAGGCAAGCGCTCCGCGCACATAGTCGTCAACTTCCTCAAGTATGCCAGGGTCTCCGGTTAGGTGGAACGGTTCGTAGGCATCGGCCACGAACGGCAGCAGACCTGTCTTGCGGTCAAGTTCCAGGAAATCCTCAATCGTCATGTCATGCGCTTTACGGTAAAGGTTGGCGACATGGATTTGCATATATAATATATGGTCAAAATTCTCAAAAGGCATCGCTGTCCTCCCGGCTATACTTTCGTCCATTCATCCCAGTCGCCCTGTTCCTCGGCGCGGAGCATGTCCAGTATGCTCTCGGCGCTTTCAAAACAAAGACGGGACTCCGGGTCTTGAAGCAAATCATAAGTCTTCGTCTCCATTATTATGCGCAAGGCTTCCGTCGCCGGCAATTCTTTTTCTTTCGCATACCGGGACACCACGGCGGTGGCCACGATGTCCGCGCAGTATTGCGCTTTTTGGGGTTCGACAGACATCAAAACCCCTCCTTCGTGATTAACGTCAAGCAGTCAACCGCCCGCTGGGTTGCGAAGAAATATTGTGATGGCAGCTGGTATGGCAAAAGGAGCCGCACCAGTTCGTCAATCGCCGCGTCACTCCCAACTTCACCGACGCCGCCGGACAGGTAAAACTGGATAGTCGGGTTAGTATAGTCGTTCGCGGTCGGGCCGATGACAACGTCATATTTATGCGGGACGCCTTTGCCGTTCCGGTTGAGCGTGATAAACCGCCCCCATTCCCTGTCGGCCGCGGCGAATTCCATGACCGACAAATCTGCGGCTTTATCAGCATCGAATTGGTACTGGTACAACCATTTCCCGATGAGTTCATGTTCGGAATGAAACCGCTGCAACTTCGATTTTCGCATCTGGGCGTTTCTCTCAGCCATAGACTTTGCATGGACGATGTCGGCGGATGCGTAGAATCCTTGGCCGAAGTCCTTGTAAGGCCTGCCTTGCTGCAAATCTATTGCACCAAAGTTGTAAGATGACCCATGATAGAGCGTGATGGCACCCATTGCATTCCCCTGCATTCCGACAAGTCAAATACATCTTCTTTTCTTCATTTTTCATTATATCACGCGCAGTCAAATATGGCAACAAAATCTACCAGTTAACAAGCTTAAACAAAATTCAACAAAATTCAATTTCACGCTTACGCCCCCGTGGTAAAAGCAAACCATGAAAACGGCTCAAGCAGCAGTTATCCAAATATATTTCCGGCCTTATCACATGATTTTTACGGAGATAAGGCTGGAAATAATCCTTGCAATCGATACTGGTTGACATTATTTCAATGTTATTATAAAATATTATCAGCCTTATCTATATAAAAAATAGCATTTAAAGCTGAAAATAATGTGGGAGGAAGACAGATATGGACATCATAGGGAGAAACGCGGAACAAAGCGCGCTTCTGGAATGTTATGAATCGGGGCGTCCGGAGTTTGTCGCAGTCTATGGCAGAAGGCGCGTCGGGAAAACCTACTTGATCAAGGAGACTTTCCGGGACCGCTTCGATTTTTACGCGACCGGGATCCTCGGCGGAAAAACCGCGCGCCAGCTTGAAACATTCACCGGCGCGGTTTCCGAAGCGGGCCGGAAAAACCTTCCTGCCGCGAAAGACTGGTTTGCGGCTTTTGCGTATCTCAAACAGCATTTGTCAGGGCTTCTTGAACATAAGCGCGGAAA
>JAITOE010000122.1 GCA_031290135.1 Eubacteriales Family XIII. Incertae Sedis bacterium | reverse complement strand
GGCTTGTTTTGTCGGGCATCGTCTCAAGGGTCTACAACGTAGATGCGGCAAAAAAACCCTTGGAGGAATATAAAAACATCGACAGCTTTAAAATTTTCTTCTCGGACGTGGGGCTGCTTTGCGCGAATAAAAATATCGTTCCGGGGGACATCCTGTACGAATCGGCCGACTTGAACGATTTCAAGGGCGGCATGGCGGAAAACTATGTCTGCCAGCAGCTTGCCGGAAACAAACATATTCTTTACACCTGGCACAGCGAGGGCGTGGCGGAGATTGATTTTATCTACCAGGACGCAAAAGGCAAGCTCATCCCCGTCGAGGTGAAGTCGGCGGACAACACGCAGGCAAAGTCGCTTGCCGCCTATGTCAAAAAATATATGCCCGAATACGCGGTCAAGCTCTCAACGAAGAATTTCGGATTTGAGAACGGCATCAAAACAGTGCCGCTCTATGCGGCGTTCTGTATTTAGCAGCGGGGGACGCGGGAATAGCCGGAGGACAAAATAGAACCGCCACCATTTTGTCCCCATTTTGTCTTTGCGAAGCCATCAATAATGAGGAAAAACAAAACATGGGAGAAAACGGGGGTCTGGACGGGGTGCGGACGGAGCGGATTGTGATCTGGGGGCTTGTCCAGGGGGTCGGGTTCCGCCCCTTCGCCGCCCGGCTTGCGCATAGGATGGGGATGCGCGGCGAGGTGCGCAACATCGGGGGCTTGGTCGAGATCTTCCTTACCGACGACGAGGCGCGTATAGAAGCGTTTCTGCGGGCGTTACGGGCGGAGCTGCCTCCGCCGGCGGAGATCGTGCATGACAGGCGCGAAAAACTGGCAGAGGTGCGGATTTTCGACGGCTTTGCCATACGGGAGAGCGCCGAGGGCGGCGCGGAGGCGTCCGTGCTTCCGGCGGACCTGACCGTCTGCGGCGACTGCATGACGGAACTGCGGGACGCGGACGACGCCCGGTGGATGCACCCTTTTATCAGTTGCATGTCCTGCGGCCCCCGCTACAGCATTCTGGAACGCGTGCCCTACGACAGGGACAATACCTCCATGGCGGATTTCCCCATGTGCGCCGCCTGTGAAAATGAATATGCCGCGCAGTCAGACAGGCGCTATCACGCGCAGACCATATCCTGCCATAACTGCGGTCCCATGCTTATTTGGAGCGGAAACGGGAACGGAAACGGGAAAGAAGCGGCCGAAACCGAGGAAAAGGCCGCCGTGCGTATTTTTGGAGAACTGCTGTCACTTGGGTCCGGGCGCGCTGACGCCGACGCGGTCCGGGAAACGGTTTTCCGGCCCTTGGCTTCCGCGATATCCGCGATTTCGCGGGGGGAAGTGGTCGCGCTGAAGGGCGTGGGAGGCTATTATTTTGTCTGCTCCCCGTTCTCCGGGGACGCGATCCGGCGGCTGCGGGCGGTCAAGATCCGGGAAGAGAAGCCTTTCGCGGTGCTGTTCCCGGACGTGGACGCAGTGCGGGCGCATTGCGCCGTGAACCCGGAGGAAGCGGCCCTGCTGCAGTCCCGCGCCAGGCCCATCGTGCTTTTGGAACGGCGGGAGGGGATCGCGGCGCCCGTTTCGCCGGAGACGTACAGGAGCAGCCGTTACATGGGTGCCTTTCTGCCGTCGATGGCCCTGCAGTACATGCTGCTGGAGCAGCTCGGCCCGCTGATCATGACCAGCGCCAACCTTTCGGACATGCCCATCCTCAAGGACGATGAAGAAATGCTGCGCGAAACGGAACGCCAGCCGCTGATCGCCGGCGTTCTTTATAACGCGCGGCGGATCCGGACGCGCTTGGATGACTCCGTGACGCGTGTGGCGGACGGGAGGCCGCAGATGATACGGCGCGCCAAGGGCTACACGCCAGCGCCGATTTTTGTGGACGGCATGGACGGCCTGACGGCGGACGACATGGTATTCGCGGCCGGCGGGCACCTGAAATCCGCGTTTACGCTGACGAAAGGGAATCTGGCCTACGTAAGCCAGCATTTCGGGGATCTGGACACCCAGGAGGCGGAGACGGTTTACATGGAAGGGCTGCGCCACATGCAAACGCTGCTTCGCGTCTCGCCGGGGCTTACGGTCTGCGACCTGCACCCGCTCTACGCGACCACCCGGATCGCGGAGGAATACGGCAGAGGACGCAAAACGGAACACGCGGGGACGGTTCTGTCCCATCATCGTTCCCCGGAAGACGCGGGGCGGCAGGATGCCGCAGGCGCGGTTTCGCCGGGACGCGGAGGCCTGCTGCGGGTGCAGCACCATCACGCGCACGTCGCGTCGGTGATGGCGGAGCACGGCCTTTCGGGACCGGTCATCGGCGTCAGCTTTGACGGAACGGGATACGGGACGGACGGGAAGATCTGGGGCGGGGAATTCCTTCTTTGCGAAGGCGGGGGTTTTCAGCGGATGGCGCATCTGAAATACGTGCGCATGGCAGGCGGGGACTCCGCCGTGAAAGAAGCTTGGAAGTCCGCGGCTGCCTACGCGTATGACGCAGCGAATGGAGCGCCCGCACAAGCGTCAGCGACCCGTCGGCGGGTTATGCCCGCCCTCCGGCGATGCCGGACATTACCTAAGATTCATAAAAGTAAGGAAGCCGGCGGACGATTTTCCCGGCCGGAAATCCTTTCGGTGGACATTTCGGACATAATCGCGTATAGTAACAGCATGGGGACGCGTCCAAACAGGAAAGAATTGGAGGCCGCGCTGGCCGCCGGCGTGAACGTGGCGGAAAGCTCCAGCATGGGACGCCTTTTCGACGCGGTCGCGTCTTTTTTGGGCATCCGCCAGGTCAGCCGCTACGAGGGGGAATGTGCCATCCTGCTTGAAAACGCGGCGGCGGGCGCCATGGCGCATCCGGGCAGGAGCCGCGCCGGGGATTTAGCCCTGAAATTCCACATGGACGTGGCGGCGCTGGTCGGCGATACCTGCGGGAAAATCAGGGAAAAAACCGGTGTGGGGCAAGTGGCGCTCACAGGCGGCGTTTTCCAGAACAAGATTCTTTTTGAGGAAAGCCTGCGCCTGCTGCGGGACGGCGGGTTTTCCGCGTATTACAACATCTCCGTGCCGCCGAACGACGGGGGGATTTCATTGGGGCAGGCGTATGTGGGCATGTGCAGCCTGCGCGCCGCGAAAACAAGAAAGACAAAGGTGTGACATGTGCATAGCGATTCCCGGAAAGGTGGTTTCCGTCCATGAAAACAACGCAAAGGTGGATTTCAGCGGCAGCCTTTTCGACATAAACATAGGACTCGTCTCCGCCGCCCCCGGCGATTACGTGCTGGTTCACGCGGGATGCGCCATTGAAGTGATGGCGCAGGAAAAAGCGGACGAAATCATTTCGATTTTCGCCGAGCTGGACGCGGTACAATGACGGCGGCGGGGCTGATAATTGGAGTACCTTTATGAGGGACAAGATGAAGACGCCAAGACGAAACAAGGAATTTAGTTTGTGGAGACTAACTCGTCAATACATTAAGCCCCACGCTATGCGTGGGTGAACCGGCAGAGCAGTAGCGTTGCCTGGTGCAACAGAAACCCTCCTCTGATACAATGGTTATGGTTCCGAAGCCAAAGC
>JAITOE010000227.1 GCA_031290135.1 Eubacteriales Family XIII. Incertae Sedis bacterium | reverse complement strand
GCGTGCAGCCGGTGCCGTGCGTGTGTTGGGTGTCGATGCGTTCCGCGTCCAACGACATCCACCCGCCGGCGGTCAGCAGCAGGTCGCCGGACGTGAAGCCTCCGCGGTGGCCGCCTTTGATCAGCACGTTTTTCGCCCCGGCAGCGGCGATGAATTCAGCCGCTTTGCGCATATCCGAGTCGGTTTTTACGGAAAAACCGCATAAAATCTCGGCTTCGGGTATGTTCGGCGTGACAAGGTCCGCTATCGCGGCGAGTTCGCGCACAAGCCCGGCGGCATCCTCTTTCAGCAGAGAATAGCCGCTCTTGGACACCATGACGGGATCCAGCACGATATTTTTGGCCCGGAATTCCAGCAAACTGTCGCGGATCACGCGGAGAATCCCCGCGCTGGAAACCATGCCGATTTTCACGGCGTCCACGCGGATGTCGTCGAACACCGCCTGGATTTGTCCCCGGACGATATCCTCCCGGACGTCCTGCACGTCGTAAACGGCCTGCGTGTTCTGCACGGTCACGGCCGTGACGGCCGTCATGCCGTAAACGCCCATGGCGCACATGGTTTTCAGGTCGGCCTGGATCCCCGCGCCCCCGCTGGGGTCGGAACCCGCGATGCTAAGCACGTTTCTCATGTTTGCTCCTGTTTCCGCCGCCGGGCGGGCATGGCCTTACGCCGTCCTGCGAATCCCGCCCCATAAAAAAACGCCCTCCGGATTGTCGGAAAGGCGTCATAAGTCATGTTTCCATTCTCCCTACGCCAGCATTATCCGGATCAGGTTTAGGGTTTACGCGTCCATTCGCCTTCTCTCAGCCGGAAAACATCCAGCACCCCGCTTCTTGTTCAGTTTACCGCTCCCCATGGCGAAACACGAAACGAACGGAGCGATAAGTTCATTATACACCATCCGGCAGCCGTGTCAATCATTTTTAAAACCCATTTTTTGGCTTGCATATTACAATCTCAGCGATGGGCCGATGTTGCTGGTGGGAAAATAATACTGATGCCGCATGGAGGGGGAAGCGCTCAGACGGCTCTCCGATATGCCTCCGATGGCAAGACGCCAACTCACGCCCCGCCCGTAAGCTTGTAGCCGATGCCTTTGACCGTCATGATGCGGGTGTCGTTGCCGACGGAAAGCTTTTTTCTGAGATTGCTGATGTGGACGGACAGCGTGTTGATGTCGCCAAAATATACAGATTCTTTCCAAATATACAGGCATATCTCATCTTTTGAAAAAACCCGGTTTGGATGCCGCAGGAAAAGAACCAGGATGTCAAACTCTTTCGGCAGAAGCCTGACGGGGATTTTGCCTACCGAAGCCTCCCGCGTGAACAGATTTGCCTCGATGTCCCGGTATGAGACGATATGGCCGGAACCGCCGCCGTCGTAGTCAATGGTCCTGCGCAAATTGGAGCGGATCCGCGCCATCAGCTCGCCCGGAAGAAAGGGCTTCGTGATGTAGTCGTCCGCGCCCGAGGAAAGACCCATGATGATGTCCATCTCCTCGTTTTTACAACTAAGGAAAATAATAGGTATACGTGTCCGCTTCCGCAGTTCCAGACAGATGTCAAAACCGCTGGTCTGCGGCAGAAGCACATCTAAGATGATCAGATCGACGGAATGGCTTTCGACGATGTGAAGCGCATCTTTCGTGTTGTCCGCGGAATAGAACCTATAGCCTGCGCTCTCGATGTAGACTTTCAGAAAGCCCAGAATGTCTTTGTCGTCGTCCACCACCAGGATGTTTTCTTTTTCGCCAGGGATCAAATCCACGTTTTGCTCCGTTCCGCCATATGGCTGCGACTGTGCAACGCCGCCAGCTCAATGGTAAATACGGTGCCTTGCCCTGTTTTGCTCCGCACCGAGATTCTGCCGCCGTGCGCCTGGACGATATCACGCGAAAGATTAAGGCCGATGCCCGCGCCTGGCGCCTGGTGGATGTTCGGCCTCTTGTAAAACATTTCAAATATATAAGGAAGATCCTGTTCTTCGATCCCAAGCCCCGTGTCTGCCACGTAGATGTGGACGAAATCTTTTGCCGGCTTTTCAAAACCGGGTTCATCTGGCAGGACGCAGTTCGCGCAGCAGCAGCTTATGGCGACGCTGCCTTTGTCCGGGATGTTTTTCAGCGCGTTGCTGATCAGGTTGTGGAACACCTGCTCAATCCGAAGGCGGTCAATCAGGATAGAGGGGCAGGGATGGACGCGCTTGCCGCAGGAAAGCGTAAAATAAATACGCACATGGGGGTTTTCCTGCCCATCCTGTAATTTTTCCTCCAGAGTCAAAAAATAATCGTCCAGCCGCACCGTTTCCTTACGCAGCTTCAGCTGCATCGCTTCATGCGTGGAGACCTCAAAAAGATCCTGGATCAGGAGATTGAGCGTGAGCGATTTGTCGAGGGACAGGCGCGCATAATGACGCGCCTCATCAACGGAAGAAGCGATGCCGTCCGTGATGATGGAGAGGTTGCCTATGATGGAAGTGACGGGCGTCCGCAGTTCGTGCGAGATGCTTGCCAAAAACTTGCGGCGCACGATTTCCAAGTTGGAGAGGTGGTTTTCAGAAGCCTCTGCCAGGCGGCGGTACTGCACTTCTTTTTCAAGCAGCAAGCGGTTGTTCTGATCCAGATAACAGAGGATGATAGCCATGTTGACCGCGTTTATAAGCACAAGGGAACTCATGTAGTTCGCCTCGGATGCGTAAAACTCCGGCGATACGAAAGGATAAAAACCCTTGTGTACGCCCCAGAAAATAAAGACCCAGCCTGTGATCTGGCGGATCAAGCCAGCTTCCCCGTCCGTGACCAGGAAGGTGAGCCCGGAAACAACCGAGATGATCATGAGGATCGCGGCTGTCGCCATGGGCAGCGGCCACAAATAAGCGGAACGTGCCGAAAGACCGAAGCAGACGAGCAGGACGGCAAGCGTGGACGACAGCAGGGCAGCGGTCGCCTGTTTCGAAACCCGCCCGTTTACGAAGAGGATGGTGCCCAACAAGAGAAGTATGCTGCTGCTCAGCGAAAAAGAATAGCGGAAAACGGCGGAAAGCGCCGGCGCGGCGACCGCCATGGAGAGCAGATAGCCAAGCGAATAGGTAATCCAGCTAAAACCCCACATGGCAAGATAGCGGTTTCGGTTCAGCACAAATATATAAAAATAATACAAGGCGTACATGACGGAATTGATGGCAAGCGTAATGACTGAAACCGCGCTGTTTTCCAATATGTTTTTCCTTTCCGATCCCTGAAATCATTTTCTTTTTCGTTTCGTCACATGCTCATTATATGGGCAAAACTGCAACTATACAATATATATTCGTAAAAATAACGAAAACGAAAAATTTTCGTGCCACCTTAAAAATATTTAAGGTTAATTTAGGGAAGATTTAACATGGGTCTGCTACAATGGGATTATTCCCCATGCAAACAGATGGAACGGAAGGAGGATTTCATGGATTTTGACATGTTGTTTCGCGGCGGGCCGGTGATTACCGTAAACCGGCATGCGGACGTGGCGGACTGGGCAGCGGTGAAAGACGGGAAAATTGCCGCCGTCGGGTCTGCGCAGGACCAGCCGACCGACGCATGCGCCGCACGGGTCGTCAACCTGAAAGGCGCCGCCATGCTGCCGGGTCTTTACGACGCGCACTGCCATGTGATGCCCACCGGATTTTTTCTGGACAGCGCGAACTTGCTGGAGGTGAAATCCATTGCCGGGACATTGGCCGCGCTGAAAAAACAGAGCGAAAAGACGCCAAAGGGCGAATGGGTGTTCGGAGCCGGGTTCATGTCGCAGAACGTGAAAGAAAACCGTTTTCCGAACCGCTTCGAACTGGACGGCGTATCGGACGCGCATCCGGTTTTGCTGACGGCGCAGACGCTGCACGGCGGCGCCTTGAACACGCCGGGCCTCTCCAAGATCTCCGTGCCGGATGTCGCCGGCGTCGGGCGGGACGAAGCGGGCCAGCCGGATGGCGTGCTGCTCTCGGACGAGGCATTTTTTCCGTCCATGTCGCAGGTGATGGCCTTGCTGCCGGAGGCGCGGCTGCGGGCGTTTATCGAGAGCTGTGCGCAATATGCCTGCCGGCGCGGCGCGACCTCCTTAGTCGGCTTGCTGGGGCAGTTCGTTGACGGCGACACGGACGTGGCGATTGTTGAGCGGCACAAGGCGGACTTCCCCGTCAATATTACCACTTTTTACCAAACTTGGGACTTGGAAAAGATCAAACAGTACAAGCTGCAGCGCATAGGGGGCTGCCTGACGCTGGACGGCGCCGGCTTTGAATACACCATGGCCTTGCAGGAACCATATCCGGCCAAATCCGAACGCCGGGGTTTCCTGATCCATACGGACGAGGAAGTGTACAGACTGGTTTCCCAGGCACACCGGGAGGGAATACAGACCGCTTTCCACGCCCTCGGCGACCGCGCCATAGACCAGCTGCTTTACGTGTTCCGGCAGGTGATCGGCGAGCAGGGGCACAAAGATCTCCGCCACCGGGTGGAGCATTTCTCGCTCCCATGGGACAAGCACATGGACATGCTGGCGGAAATGAAGCTGATCGCGTCCATGCAGCCCGCGTTTACCGGCATTTGGGGCGAACCTCGAAACGGATACTACGACCTGCTGTTTGACCGCGAACGGGCCGCCCGCATGGAGATATTCCCGGAGATCATCAAGCGGGGCGGGATCATATGCGGCGGGTCGGACTCCCCCGTCACGCTGGTGGATCCGCTTTACGGCATCGCCTGCTGCATCGACAATCCCGATCCGCGCCGGAACGTTTCCGTGCAGGACGCCTTGAAGATATTCACGTACAACGCGGCTTATTCCGTGCATCAGGAACGCGAAAAAGGGACGATAGAACCCGGAAAAGATGCCGACTTCACGATTGTTGACAGAAACCCCTATGAATACGCAGGCAGAAAGGAGATTTACGGCATGAAAACGTTGATGACGGTGAAAGATGCCGAAATCAAATATCAGGCAGCGGGCATTTTCTAAATTTTGAGTGGAGGTGATATTTCAATGACACGAAAAGCTTTGTACGGCCTGTCAGCCGTCATCTATTTGGCGCTTATGGGTTTGATCACACTGCCGCCGGTGACGGCGGCGCTGGACCGGGTGGAACCACGCATACTCGGCTTCCCGTTCTTCCAGTTCTTCCTGCTGGCGGTTCCCGTGGCCTTGGCCGTGTGGCTCATCATCTGGTTTTTATGGGAATGCAAAATCGAGGACGCGAAAGAGCGGTCTGAAGAAAAAGGAGGCGATGTGAAATGACACAGGCCATCATCACCATAGGGTGCATATTGGTTTACTTTGCCATAAACGCCGTGATCATCCGCCTGCTTGGGAAGAAGCAGGAATCGCTCGAAGAATTTGGCGTGGGCAACCGTTCGTTCGGCTGGCTGCTGAACGCGTTTGCCTACATCGGGGGCTGGTACACGGGGACGATTTACACCGGCTGGTTTTCCAACGCCTCAACCATCGGCGTATTCGCGCAATACGTAATCATTTATTCTGTGTCCAGCCTGTTCGTCATGTTCTTTATGGCGCGTCCCGTATGGGTTCTTGGCAAGGTGTACGGCCTTGAGACGCAAGGAGATCTGATAGAACTCCGCTACGGCAGCAAGGTCTTTAAATTCGTCTTCGCCCTGCTGACTTTCCTGTTCTGGTCGCCGTGGCTAATCCTTGAAATCAAGTCCATCGGCTATGTCGTGTATGCGGCCACGTACAGTTCGGTGAGCTTCAACCTCGGCCTCATCGTCGTGAGCGCATTTGTCATCGCCTATTGCTTCTTAGGCGGGGCGCGGGCCTCCGCCGTCGGCGGGCTCGTCCAGGGCATCACGTTCACGATCGTGGGCATTCTGGCGGTTTACTGGCTCATCGTCAGGGTTTACGGCGGCCTGGGCGACATGTACGACACGGTTGAGGAAATCAATGCGGGTCTGCTCACGCTGGGCGCCCTGGGCGGAAAATACTGGGCTTCGGTCGTCATCACCTGCACCTTGGGCGGCTACGTCCTGCCGGGTGTTTTCGCGACGATATACAGGGCGGACAGCTCGCGCGCGGTGAAAAAATCCGTCCTGTTGGCGCCCATTGCCGGCATACTCATCGGCTTTACCATCCTTTCACTGGGACTGGGGCTTACAAGGTTCCCGGACTTCCCCGCGGATCCGCAGTCCTCCGCCTTTTGGATCGCGGGCAAATTCGGCGGGCCTGTCATGGTGGGCCTCATGGGAATTTTGGCGCTGGCGGCTTGCATGTCCACCATTTCCGCCGTGCTGAATACGGCTTCCGTGCTGATCGCGAAAGATCTGGTGGGCTTCTTCGGCCCCGGCATTACGCGGGAGAAGCTCTTTAAATACGCGCGGACGCTCACGATCGTCGTTGGAATTGTGGCCATCCTCATCGCAACGCAGAACATCCCGAACCTTATGTTCATCTCGCTGATCATGTACGACTGCACGGTGCAGTCTTTCCCAGCGGTCTTCGTCGGCCTGTTCTGGCGGCGGGCGAACCTGCCCGGTGTGTCGCTCGGTTTCATAGTCGGCTGCGTGTTCTCGCTTGTCGGAAACTTTTTTCCGGCGACGATCGCGTGGGCAGGCGGCTGGTCCGGAGGCATGGTCGGCGTCGCGGTCAACATGGTCATCATCATCGTATGCGCGTTCGCCTGCAAGCCGTATCACAGGGTGGACGAATTGTTTTCAACGATCAGGAGCTATAAGGAGATCCGCAGCAAGAAGCTGATTTAAACGCGATTCTTGGCAAGCGAATGGAAAGGAGGCGGTGCGCGACATGGGTTACGACCTGATTTTGAACGACGCGAACTTCATCACGGCGGACAAAGACATGTCGAGATGCGCCTGGGCCGCCGTGAAAGATGGGCGGATCGCCGCGCTGGGGACGGATCCCGCGCAGGCGCCGCCCGGTGCGCGAACCTTGGATTTGGCGGGAAATACGGTTCTGCCCGGCCTCATGGACTGCCATGTGCATGTTCTTCTGGCAGGCCTGAACCTGAGCGCCGTGGATCTGCAGTACGCCGGCGATGTGGGCGAGGTTCTGGCATTGCTGGGGAAACGCTGCGCGGAAACGGACGAAGAATGGGTCTTCGGCATGAACTATGTCACGCAAAACATAAAGGAACAACGTTACCCGGACCGATTTGAATTGGACGCGGTTTCCGGGGACAAAAAGCTCATGGTCATGGCGGCGACCTTGCACGGCTGTGCCACGAATACAGCGGCCATGCGCGTTTGTGCCGTAGCGGAGGACATGCCGGGCGTGGAGCGGCAGGCGGACGGTCAGGTGACGGGCATCTACACCTCGGATGAATCGTCTTTTTTGGCGAACGCGAACGCGCTCGGTGATCTGCCCGATG
>JAITOE010000196.1 GCA_031290135.1 Eubacteriales Family XIII. Incertae Sedis bacterium | reverse complement strand
ATATTTATGGTTGGTTTATGGTGCCTGATTGGTGCCCTTGCTTCCAAAAACAACTTATACGGAGTTATGACGCGATACGCGGGAAAACGTGAAAAGCCTGTGTTTATGCGGGTTCCGCGCGGGAACTTATATACACTTACACGGGCTTATGCGCGTTTTTTCCGCTTTGTGGCAATAAAAAATTTTGTAATGGATTTATCAAATAAAAATTATAAGAAAATTGAAGAAGAAAAATTGAACGGACGTTTGAATATAATTGATTTGGAAAATGTTATCGGAGAATACGGTAAAACATTAATGCCATTACCGGAAGAAGCATTTGAGATAGCAAATGTCTATAATATTACACAGGAAAATAGAATTGATGTTTATATTCCATTATGGACAAAAGAAGAAGGCAGGAGTGATTTAACAATATCAATAATATGTTATTTAAGAAACAATAACCCAGTTATAGAAATTAATGATTTAAGGATATTATAAAAATAAGAAGTAACTCCACCCACATTTGACTATCTTTTCAAATCGTCCGGTCTTCAGGCAGCCGGTATTCTACATGATGCCCCTACAATTTCAAAAAATTCAGAAAATGCAGTCAGCTTGAAAGCGGAAAAACATTGAAAAATACTGCTTTTTGGGATGAATTCCTATTGCGTTCCGGTTTTTGATTTGATATACTGATAAGACAGGACGCGTCGGTTCGGATGGCAGGGAGAACCGGATGCGAAGCAAATAGGGTATTGCTTTTATTGTTGGGAGGAGGTTTATTTATGTGTGAAAACTGCGATTGCCGGCAGGGGGAGCCAGAGGATTTTTCCGCTTTGGTTCCCGTGCTGGAAAAGTACGGAAAGACACGGGGGAGCCTGATCACGGTCTTGCAAAAAACGCAGGACATCTACGGCTATCTGTCCCTGGAAGCCATCAAGCACATCGCGGACAAAACCGGGGTCAAACCCGCGAAAATCTACGGCGTGGCAACGTTCTACACGCAATTCAGACTCAAGCCGATCGGGAAAAATTTAGTCATGCTCTGCAAAGGCACCGCCTGCCATGTGAACGGCGCGGACCTGATAGAGGAAGCCATCAGCGAATTTCTTGAAATAAACGACGGGGAGACCACGGCGGACGGCATTTTCACGCTGAACAACGTGGCGTGCTTGGGCTGCTGCTCGCTGGCGCCCGTCATGATGATCAAAAACGCCGACGGCGATGAAACGTTCGGAAACCTCACGAAAGACAAGGCCAAAAACATTCTTGACGACATACGGAAAAGAGAGCTGAATGAACAGGAGGCGGCGGGATGAAGGTTGTTGTAGGGCAAGGTAGCTGCGGCGTCGCGACAGGCGCCAAAAAGACGACGGCGGAATTCGAAAAGCGCATCGGGGCCGGCGGTCTTAACGTGGCGGTTGAAAAAACCGGCTGCGTTGGAAATTGTTATCTGGAACCCATAGTGGACATATACGGCGACGACGGGGCGCTGGTTTCCCGCTATGTGCAGATCCAGCCGGAAAAGGTCGCGGAGATCGTGGAAAAGCACCTGAAAAAAGGGCAGGTGGTCCAGGATTTCGTCATATCGGAAGAAGACAAAAGATTTCTGGCAAGCCAGGAGCGGATCGTCCTGCGGAACGCGGGCCTGATCAACCCGGAGAGCATCGACGCCTATATTGCCGTAGGCGGCTATCAGGCCATCGAAAAATCCCTGAAAGAAATGACGCCAGAAACGGTCATCGAAGAGATCAAAATATCTGGGCTGCGGGGACGCGGGGGCGCGGGTTTCCCGACCTGGTTCAAATGGGACGCCGCCCTGAAAAACCGGGGCGAAAGCAAATACATGGTCTGCAACGCCGACGAAGGAGACCCCGGCGCTTTCATGGATCGCTCGGTCCTGGAGGGGGATCCCCATTCCCTGCTGGAGGGCATGACCATAGGCGGCTACGCCATCGGCGCGGAGGAAGGCGTCATTTATGTGCGCGCGGAATACCCGCTGGCCATTCACCGGCTGGAGCTGGCGCTGGAGCAGTCCAGGGAAAAAGGTTTCTTAGGAAAGAATCTTTTCGGGACGGGTTTCAGCTTTGACATACGCATCAAGGCCGGCGCCGGCGCTTTCGTGTGCGGCGAAGAAACCGCCCTCATCGCGTCGCTGGAAGGCGAACGGGGGATGCCCCGCCTGAAACCCCCTTTCCCCGCGGCAAAAGGCTTCTGGCAGCAGCCTACCAACATCAACAACGTGGAGACCTTCGCCAACGTCCCCTGGATCCTGACAAACGGCGGGGCGGCATTTGCCGCCGTGGGGACGGACAAAAGCAAGGGGACAAAGGTGTTCGCCCTGGCAGGCAAGATTAAAAAAGGCGGCCTCGTCGAAGTGCCCATGGGTCTTCCGCTGCGCGACGTCATTTACGGCATCGGCGACGGAATCAAAAACGACAAGGGCTTCAAAGCGGTGCAGATGGGCGGTCCCTCCGGCGGCTGCATCCCTGCGGCGCTCATCGACACGCCGGTAGATTACGAAAACATCACGAAGACGGGCGCCATCGTCGGCTCCGGCGGCATGATCGTCATGGACGAAACCACGTGCATGGTGGACATGGCGCGCTATTTTCTGGATTTCACGCGGAAAGAATCCTGCGGGAAATGCAATTACTGCCGCATCGGAACAAAGAGAATGCTGGAAATATTGGAACGAATAACCAAAGGAGAGGGAAAAGAAGGCGACATTGAGCTGCTGGAGGAGCTTGCGGGCAAAATCAAGGACGGCTCCATGTGCGGCCTGGGACAGACGGCGCCGAACCCGGTGCTGACGACCATACGGTATTTCCGCAATGAATACGAAGACCATATCTACAAAAAGAAATGTACGGCCCACTCCTGCAAGCCCCTGCTCACGTTCACCATCACCGACGCCTGCACGGGCTGCACCCTGTGTTCCAGGAAATGCCCGGTGGGGGCGATCACGGGCGAACGGAAGCAGAAACACGGCATCGACCAGGATACGTGCATACGTTGCGGGAAATGTGAAGAATCCTGCAACTTCAGCGCGATCCTGCGCGATTAACAGAGCAGGAGGTGGATGGTTATCATGAAAAAATTCAGACTGAACATAGACGGAAAAGAGGTCGCGGGTCTCCCCGGCCAGACAATCCTCGAAGTGGCGCGGGAAAACGACATTGACATCCCCAGCCTCTGTTTCGACGAAAGAACTGAGATTTACGGCGCCTGCGGCATCTGCGTGGTGGAAGTGGAGGGCAATCCCAAATTGGTGAAAGCCTGCGCCACGGAGATCGCGCCGCGCATGGTCGTCCGGACGAAGACCGACAGGGTGCTGGAGTCCAGAAAAACCAACCTGGAGCTGCTGCTGTCCAACCACGCGGGGGACTGCAGGCCGCCCTGCGCCTTAAACTGCCCCGCCCAGACAGACTGCCAGGGCTACGTGGGACTGATCGCCAACGGCAGGCTCCGGGAAGCCATAGAGCTGATCAAGGAAAAAATTCCGCTGCCCGCCGCCATCGGCCGGGTATGCCCGCACCCCTGCGAGGACGCGTGCAGGCGGGGCTTGCTGGAGGAACCCATCTCCATCGCCTGGCTGAAACGCTACGCGGCGGACCTGGACCTGGAGGACGAAGACCCCTTCATGCCGGAAATCGGGCCTGAAACGGGAAAGAGCGTGGCGGTCATCGGCGGAGGGCCTTACGGGCTGTCACTGGCCTACTTCCTGCGCCGGAAAGGGCATGCCGTCACCGTCTTTGAGGCGATGCCCAAGCTGGGCGGCATGCTGCGTTACGGCATTCCCGAATACAGGCTGCCCAAGGACGTCTTGGATGATGAAATTGGCCTGATCGAACGCATGGGCGTTGAGATGATCCCGAACACGCGCATCGGCGCGGATCTGGATTTTGAGACCGTGCGGAGTGATTTTGACGCGGTTTGCGTGGGCGTGGGCGCCTGGGTTTCCACGGGCGTCGGCTGTAAGGGCGAAGACGCGGACGGCGTCATCGGCGGCATAGACCTCCTGCGCAGGGTCGTCCGCAACGGCGACATCGCCCTCGGCAATAACGTGGCCATCGTCGGCGGCGGGAACACCGCCATGGACGCCTGCCGCACGGCGGTCCGCCTGGGAGCGGAGAACGTCTACAACGTGTACCGCAGGACAAAGGACGAGATGCCCGCGGACCGGGTGGAGATAGAAGAAGCCGAAGAAGAGGGCGTCATTTTCAAAAACCTGACAAACCCGATAGAGATCCTCAAGGACAAAAACGGCCGCGTGAAGCAGATGATCCTGCAGGTCATGGAGCTGGGGGCCCCGGACGAATCAGGGCGGAGGGCGCCGAAACCCGTCGCGGGAAAAACGGAGACAATCGACGTGGACACCGTGATCTTGGCCATCGGGCAGGCGGTGGACCCCGCGGGCTTCGAAGCGCTGGAGCTGACGCGGAAGAAAGGCATCGCCTATGACAAAGACACCTTCATGACCAGCATCCCCGGCGTGTTTGCCGGCGGCGACTGCGGGAATGACAAGGTGTCCATCGCGGTGGAAGCCATCGCCGACGCCTATAAGTCCTGCGACGTCATCGACGCGTATCTGGCAGGCGAATCGATCCGGTACGAAAAACCCTACCTCGTGGAACGGGACGACCTGACGGCGAAAGACTTCGAAGACCGCGAGCGGCAATGCAGGCCCAAAATGGGACACCTTTCCCCGGCGGACAGAAAAGGCAGCTTCAGCGAGGTGGTGTTCGGCTACGACGACGAACAGGCCGCGCTGGAAGGCGGAAGGTGCTTGGAATGCGGCTGCGGGGACTATTTCGAATGTAAGTTAGTCAGCTTCGCCAATGAATATGACGTACACCCGGAACGCATTTCCGGAGACAAGAACAGCATCGAATTCGACGACGACCATCCCTTCATCGCCAGGGATCCGAACAAATGCATCCTGTGCGGGCTCTGCGTCCGCATCTGCGACGAAGTGATGGGGGTCGGCGCGCTGGGCCTCGTGCAAAGGGGCTTTGACACCGTCGTGAAACCCACGCTGGAAATGCCGCTGGCGGAATCGGGCTGCATCTCCTGCGGACAGTGCGTCAGCGTCTGCCCGACGGGCGCCTTGCAGGAACGCCTTTCCATGGTGAAGCCCACGCCGCTGGACACGGTGGAAACGGACACCGCCTGCCCCTATTGCTCGGTGGGCTGCAGCCTGCATCTTGAGACCTACGGAAACCTGCTGGTCAAGGCGGTGCCTGACAAAGACGGCGCCGTGAACAAGGGGCTGCTCTGCGGCCGCGGCCGTTTCGGCTTCGACTGCGCCGAATTGGAAGGCAAGCTGCTGGATCCCCTGCTGCGCAGGGACGGCGCCCTGGAAGAAACCGACTACTACGAAGCACTGGTGACGACGGCCAAGAAAGTCCAGTCCGTCGCGGCGAAATACGGACGCAAGGCGGTGGCGGTGGCAGTGTCCGACCGCTATACAAACGAAGAGGCGTATGCAGTGAAAATGCTCGCAGAAACCATAGGCGCGCGCATCCTTTCTTTTAACAACAGGAAGAGCGGTCTTGCGCCGGTGCTGGGTTTTGACGCTTCACCCAACACCATAGACGAGCTTCTCTCCACGGAAGTGATTCTGGCGGCGGGCTTCGACTGGACACAAAGCCCCGTGATCATGCTGAAGCTGAAGCAGGCGGCGGAAGCCGGCGCGAAGGTCATCCACCTCAACCCGGCGGCGCAGGACTTGGATTTTGCCTATCAGACGGTGCATGCGGAAAACGACCTGACATTCCTGCGCGAGTTCGCGAAAGAGATCGCGGACGGGAACGGGAAATGCGCGGCGCAGGGTTTCGACGCTTTTGCGGCGGATCTGGCGGCGGTAAAGCCCGGAAACGAAGCGAAGGAAGCGGCGGCGCTTTACGCGGGCGCGAAAAAGGCCATGATCGTCTTCCAGCAGAACGTAATCAGCACGGAGGCCGCCGTCCTGCTGGCGGACATCGCCGTGGTTTCGGGGCATATCGGCGCGCCCAGGGACGGCATCCTGCAGGTCAAGGCGAAGAACAACAGCCAGGGGCTGATAGACCTGGGCGTCCGGGACGGCGCGGAATCCATGGACGGCGTGAAAGCCCTGCTTTCTTTCGGCGAGGATCCCCAGGCCGGCCTCCCGGAGCTGGAATTTCTGATGGTGTGCGACACGCACCTGACAAAGACGGCGGAAGCTGCGGACGTGGTGATACCGGGGACGGGCTTCGCGTCGGCGGACGGCACGTTCACGAACACCGAGAGACGGCTGCAGCGGGTGCAGGCGGCGGCGGAGGAAGACGTTGATTTTTCCAACTGGGAAATCGCGGCGGAGATCGCCCGGATCTATGAAGTAGATTTCCCGTGGGAAGACACGGCGGACATCTCCCTGGACATGGAAGACAGTTTGCCTAAGTACAAATACGCGGAACCCGGCGAAATCTTCGGCGGCGTGCTGGAGCCGGAAAACGCGGAACTCGTCGTGGTCCGAAAGGGCGGCTTCGTGGACAGGCTGCCCACCGCAGACCATCTCATGAAAACGATAGACGCAAGGCTGCCCCAGCCCGTTTCAAGGGCGTAGCAGGACTGAAGCAAGCGGCGAATCGAATACGGAACAAACAAACGGCAGGCGCGGTAAAACGCCTGCCGTTTTGTTTGTCTGTAGTGCGCCCCAAAATATGTGTTGCAATCGATATCCACATAATGTATAATATGGATATAAATTACATAAAGGCGGACGGAGATTGCGCTTGACCGCCCGCCGCGCAGCGCATATAATGAAAGTGAGGAAACATGGGAAAGAAACGCGACTTAGGGGTAGACGGCGGCGCCGTCGTTCAGAGCGGAGACATCGTGCACGACGGCGATAAGCTGATCATCGTTGCGTCGGGACAGACAGGCTACGGGCTTGACGGCGGGCTGACGCTCACGGGGCTTGCGGCGACGGGCAACGCGGACGAATACGAGGTCGGCGACCCGACCGGAAACAGGCTCAGGCCGAGTGTGAGCTTTGCGGTTAAGCCGGCAACAACCAAGCTCGATGCGCCGACATTGAGCAGCACGCCCGTGAGCAACACGGGGACATCCATCACGTTGACGGCTCCTGCCGGTTCCGCGCAGGATCTGACCTCACTATTGCAATTTCGCTGCGCGACATCGGAATCCGGGTTGACGGACGCAGTTTGGCAGTACAGCCGGGAATTCACCGGCTTGACGTCCGGAACTTCGTATTGGTTCCAAGCGAGGAATAAAACAAACAAAACTGATATCTGGGCAGACTCTGATCCGAGCAATGCAGTGCAGATAACGGCAGGGGCGGCTCCGGCCACCTACTACTCTGTCATGCTGGAAAGCGGTTCGAACTACACCTGCGAGGTACTTGTAAACGGCGTGTCCAAGGCAAGCGGCCTTACGCCCGGCCAGTCGCTTAACTCGGCGGCCGCAAGCGGCGACACGGTGAAGATCATCCCGGCACCCGCAAGCGGCTACGGGATATTCAGCGTGTCGGCAAACCACGTCTCCCAGATGACTTCAACCGCGTTGCCCCTGGCCGACGGCGGCTATTCGTTCACGATGCCGGCGCGCCATGTTTATGTCGCCGTCAATACCGCGACGGTCAAAACCGTGACGGTTGATCCGTATGAACACGGCACGGTTACAACGTCGGCGGACGATAAAATAACGGCGGGCACGTTCGTAGGCGGCGTCCTGACCGTCACAGCCGCGCCGGACGAGGGGTATTATCTCGCGTCCCTGGCGTATTCAACGGACGACGGCGAAACTTGGACGTCGATCGTGACTTCCGCAAACGGAGGCATAATCGGCGACGTTTCGGCCCCGGTCACGCGCATCAAGGCGGAATTCGCCGCAAGCGACCACAGCCTCAGCATAACGGACGAGGCGGAGCTGCGGGCGTTCGCGACGGCGGTCAACGCCGGCGAC
>JAITOE010000107.1 GCA_031290135.1 Eubacteriales Family XIII. Incertae Sedis bacterium | reverse complement strand
CAGGTCGCCGGCACCGAGGCTATGCGCGGGTATCAGCCCCGGCTCCAAAAACCAGTGCATCTCCGTGCTGCCCTCCGCCACGTCCTTGTAATAGGCGAAAGGCCTGGGTTTGAACGCGTCCGGGTTCCGGTACAGGTCTTCGATGTAAAGGCACAGTATGTTCACGCTGTTCACCATCGTGCGCAGGCCGCCGTCTATGAAATAGCCGTTTGACTCCACCTGCCTTTCCATGGTGAACAGCGTCATGTCCAGCACAAGGCTCTCGCTGTTTTCCGCCGCCGTCTGCCCTATCTCGCCGCTGTGCTCTATGGCCAGATCCCGGATGTTCAGCAGCATGACCATGGCAATGGCGCCGCTCAGCAGCAGGGAGAACAGGCAGAGCAGCAGCATCGTCCTGCTTATTTTTCCGTTAATTGAATTTTTTACCATACCTTATCCACCCACGCGCCCCCTGGCGTTGTATTTGAATTTCTGGCGGATCCCCCCGCGCGCGCCTGTCTTGAAGCCCACCTCCGCTTCCCCTCCGGTAAGCACGGCGTCGGCGCTTATCCCTACCTGCACGGCATGTTCCATGCTTGCGCTGCTTATGGGCATCTCTATGGAGACCGCGGTGTTCCGGTAGTTCCGCCGGTCGCTGAGGCAAAGCATCTCCTTGAGCGTGCTCCCCTCTCCCTCAGCCTCATGGTACTTCTCCATGCCGCCCTGGGTCAGTTCCGCGTCCAAGATGAGAACCATGTCGTCGCAGCCGCTGAAATCATCCTTGAGATCATTATAGAGGCTGGCGTTTTGGATCCCGTAGCTGTAAAGCAGCTCCCTGGTTTCCCTGGCGGCGCCGGAGCCGCTGATCCGGTAGCGCCGGGTCATGGTCGCCCCCGTCAGCTTGCCGCCGGTATATCTGCGCTCCAGCTCCGCGTCAAAGCGCCCCTCCGCGCTTTTGGACCGCTCGGCGCCCAGAAAGGCTGCCGTCACGGAGGCCTGCGCGTCGATCTGGGTCGAATTGGTCACCTTTTCTTCGTCCATGCCGGATTTTTCGGTTTTGTAGCTGGCCGCTAAGGAAAGCCCCGCCGTCAGGGCTAAATCCATGAGTTTGAATTCTTCTTCCTCATCATCATCGTCATCGTCGTCATCGTCTTCGTCCTCGCCGTCTTTCTTCTCTTCTTCCGACTTTTTCCCGAAGAACTTTTCTTTGACTTTTCCCTTGGCTTCCTTGGCTTTTTCCTTGGCGGCTTCCTTGGCTTTTTCCTCGGCGGCTTCCTTGGCTTTTTCCGCTGCCTCCTTAATCTTGTCCTTCAGGCCGGATTTCTCTTCGTCTTTCTCGTCTTCGTCTTCGTCTTTCTTTTCTTCCCCAAGCAAGGCCTCTGCCATTTCCTTGGCTTTTTCCTGCGCCTTTTCCTGTACCGCGTCGCTGATCTTCTCCGGAATCCCCCCAATCATTTCGGGAACCTTGTCCACCTGTTCCTGCATGGCGTCGCTCAGGGTCGTCCGGATGGTGTCGCTGATTTCTTCGCCGCTCTTGCCCACAAGCTGTTCCATCTCCGGCGTGAGAGGCGCGTGGATATTGTCCGTCACCCGTTCCCGCACCTGGCCGCTGACGCCCTGGGCGACGACGGTGCCTTTCTCCTTCGCCATTTCCGTAAGCGCTTCGACCTTGGCGCCCACATAGTCCGCGGCCGCCTGCACCGGTCCTATCTCTTTCAGCAGGTCGCCGAATACGCTGCCGACGTCGTCGAATTTTTCCCCCAGGGAAATGCCGATGTCCATCTTTATGCCCCCGGCGTACTGGCGGATGGGGCGGATCTTCTCACAGAGCGCCAGCATGCCTTCGGGTTTCAGATCCTCCGCCGCGGGTGCCCCGTCTTTTTCAGGATGCTTCAGATCATGCTTCTCGGCCGCGGCGCCGTTGTTGAACAGCCTGCCGAGGAATTCGCCGCATTTGCTCCTGTCGGAAAAATCCAGGCACATGCCGCTGGCGCCGGAAAGGCTGAGCGCGACGCCGGCTTCCGCTTTGACGAAGCCCCTTACGTCCGCGCCGATCCTGCCCGCGACCTCTCCCTGGCAGGCTTTTCCGATGTAGATGCTCATTTTTCCGTCTTCGCCGCAGGTGACAGAAATCTCGTTTTCCAACGCGGCCGCCAGACTGAACCCGACCGTCATTTCCGTGATCTTGCCGCCCAATTTCACCGAGCCGCCGGAAAAATTCGTCAGCGTCAAGACCTGATTGGCCTGCAGGGTATCCACCACCTGGACCGCCGTCATCTCTTTCTGCATTTTCCCCAGCGCGGAGGCGGCCTCCGCGCCGATCCGCTTTTCGGTCAGCAAAATCTGGCGGGAGACATGGTCGCTGTGCTTCTGGGCCTTCCCTGTCAGCCACGCCCCGGCGCCGCCCGTCTCTTTTTTCATTTTATCCGCGAAGCCCGTGATGGCGAAGCCCGCCAGCGCCCGGGCGCGTTCTTCGTTCAGCGGCTTGTATTTCTCCCCCGGCGCGGCGGGGTCTCGCTTTTTCTCGAACGACGCTTCGTCCAAGGCCTGCGCCAGGCGATCCCGGCAGCTTTGAAAATCCTGGCTTTCTTTGTCCGCCAGGTTTTTCACGAAAGTGTCGAAGGACACGGGTGGGAAGGCTTCCTGGAACATGCGCAGCGCCACCACCTCGGCGACGCTCTCTATGCGTTTTTGCAGGCTCCTGGACATCTGGCTTTCCGGGCCTTTTTTCACGACCATCTCCCGGCCCAGCTTGTCCGCGTAGGTCTCTTTCAGGTGCGCCCGCACTTCGGCCATGTCCTCGGACTTGCCCACGGCGTTTTCCGCTTTCTCATCGAATTTCTGGGAGTCCGCCTTGACCTCCAGCGCCGCTGACGCGCGAAGGCTCAGGCTGTTCTGGGCGTAAAAAGCCCACAGCGCGTCGGCACTGCTCTTGAAATTCGCCAAACTGTCACAGGCCGATATGGTGTCAATGAGGTATTTGAACCGCCGGCGCAGCCGGTGGACGTGCGTTCCGCCCAGCTTGTCTGAATCCCTCGTCATGGCGCGCAGGTTGAAATGCTCCGGAAGCTTGTCCCGGATCACCTTGAACGATGCCTGCATGCCTTTCCACTCGTCCTCATTGGTCCTTTTAGCCTTTTCTGATAGAAATTGGATTGCCAAAATGGAGAGCGCCAGCGTCGCCCCGTTTTCATCGTCCTGGATTCCGTACTTTTCGGCGCGGTCTTCCCGCGCCGTTTCAATGAGTTCGATCCCCGACACGTCCGTCCGCTCCACGAAGCGCTCCGCTTTTTTATCGTAGTACTTTTTCATCTTTTTCGGAAGGTGCTCCGCCGTCACGCCTTTCATCGCCGTTTTCAGATCCTCGGCGCGGGCTTCCGCCGTCGCCTCCGGCGCTTCCAGGTCTAAGGCGGCCTCCGCTCGTTCCGAGAGGCTGTGCCACTGGTAAAAAGCCTGCAGCTCCCGCGCTCTGTCCGCAAACTCCGACGCCGTGGCGGCTTTTTCGGCGAAACCCAGCATCTCCTTGAACTGCCGGCGCTGCCTGTGTACGCTCTGTTCCGCCAGTTTTTTATCATCCTGGGTCATGGCGTCCAAGTTGAAATGCGCGGGGAGGTTTTGGTGAAGCTGCTTGATGGCGGTGCGCAGGTCCGTCCATTCTTTTTCGGGTGTCTCACGGCTTACCTCCACGGCTTTTTTCAGTATTTCCCGGATGCCCATGACGGAGAGCGCGACCGCCCCGCCTTTTTCATCGTCTTTTATGCCGTATTGGCTTCTGCGGACGACACGGGCTTCTTCTAAGAGCCCTTCCCCTGTCTTCTCTTTCGCTTCCTCTTTTCTTTCTTTCAGTCCTTTTTTGACGGCGTGCGCGTAATCCTGTTGAATGTGCGCGCGCACGTCCGCGGTGACGGCGTCTTTGCCCACGGCGCGTTCCGCCGCCTCTGCCTGAAGCGTTTCCGACGTGAGAAAAGCGTCCGTCCCCAGCGCCGCTTCCGCCCGATCCGCCAGCCGGTACTTTTGGAAGAAGGTCCGCATATCCGCGGCAAGAACATGAAAATTGTCAAGATCCTTGGCTGATTTCAGCTCATCCAGCTTTTTTTTGAATTCATCGCGCAGCACGTAAACCCGCGTATCCCTCAGCTGCGCGGGATCCATGGTCATGGCCAGAAGGTTAAACGCGCTGTGCAGCGAGGTGTCCCTTATGGCTCCTATGGCGTCGCGCAGACTCTTCCAGTTTCCTTCTTCCGCAGTTTCCGAACGCTCCAACACCCGGCGCAGACCCAGTACGGACAACGCCAGCGTGGAATCCGGCTTGTCCGTGTCCGCGTCGATGGCTTTTTCCCCGCGTTTGACGTATTTGGGATCTGTGTAACGCGCCATGCGTTCCGTCCGGGCTTCTTCAAGGAGGGCGTCCCCGCTTTTGTCGTCGGCCCTTTTCAGCGCTTTTGTCTCGAAGTCCATTTTCATTCGCGTCAAATGCGAACGCACGTCTTTCATGGCGGCGCCTTTTGCCGCCGTGACGTCCCCGATCGCTTTCGCCATGTCAAAACCGCTTTCCGCTTCCACCTGCAGGGCCGCCTCGGCGCGGTCTTGCAGGGCGAAGGACCCCGTGCCGTAATAAATCGCCAGCATAGACTTGGCTAGGCTGTTGAATTCGGATGGTTCCTTGGCTTTTCCAAGCGCGTCCAGGCGGTCTTTGTACTGGCGGCGGGTCTTATAGGTCGCGCTGTCTTTCCGTTCTTTGCTGTCCTCCGTCATCGCCGACAGGTCAAACCATTTGGGGAGCTTGCCGCGCAGTTCCCTGACGGAATCCCGGAAGCTTTTCCAGTCTTCCGCTTCCGGCGTCGCTTTCGGCGCGGTCGCCCGTTCCAAGAGATGTTGGATCCCCAGGACGCAGAGGGCGACGGTTTCGCCCCGCTCCTCATCTCCCAGGCCCGCGGTTTGGCTCCGTTCTTTCCTGGCGCTGAAAAGCGACTCCATCTTCCCTTGTTCCTTGGCTTCTTCCTGGATTCGCGCGTAGCGCGCGTCGGCCGCAACCCGCCGTTCCGCAATCTTGCGCTCCGCCTCCGCCTTTTTTTCCTCTTCCTCCGCCGTGCTTTTTTCGCTTTCGCGTTCCTGATAAAGGGCGGCGGCGCCGGCCCGCGCCAGCTGGCGTCCCAGATCGCCGTTCTCATAAAAAGCCGTATCCGTCCCCTGTATGGCGAGGCGTACCATGTCCGCCTGCCCCAGATCCACGCTGTCGCCCGTAGTCAGATCCAGCATGTCCCGCATCTCCGTGTGCAGGAGCTCGTTGGCCTCGTAATGCCCGTCCGGGCGCAGCATGCCGCGCAGGGCGCGCATCCCCATGCGCTCCTGGGACAGATCCCTGCCGACGACGTCCCCCAGGAAGTTCCTGAAGCGGTTTCCCATGCTCCGGCTGTCGTACAGATCCATTTCGCCCTGCATCAGATCCTTGGCGTTGTAATAATCCGCCTGCTTTGCCAGCTTGCTGGAGAGCGCCGTGTCCAAGTAGGCAAGATCATAGGTGGCGCAGCCCGGCGCGTTTTTCAGTTCCACCGCGGTGACCATGGCACCTTTCTCCGCCGAAAGCAGCAGGGCGTAGGCGTTGATGAGCAGGAAGTCGTCGTCTTCGGAAACGTGAGCGCTTAGCAGGATCTCCAGCATGGCCCTGTCATCCATGGCTTCTAATTTTTCCAGACGGACGGCCAGCGGGTCGCCTTTTTTCCTGCGGGCGCGTTCCGCCTGCGCCATGACGCGGCAGGTGCGCGCCAGCCGGCTTCCGTCATGCGCCGCTTTCAGCTTGAATTCCGCCGCGTCTTCCGCCGGCGTGCCGCCTGCCGCCCCGCCCGCCGCGTCCTTTTTTTGAAACACGCCGCGCAGGGCCTTTTGTTTCAGCGCAAAGCAGAGATTGTCCAGATCCGGCCGCTGCAGCATCAGCCGGTCCAGCGCGGCGACGGCCGCAGAAGGTTCGCCCGTCAGTTCTTTCAGGAGCGTCCGGCGGGCGTCCATGTCCAAGGCGCCAAACTGCTGCAAAATGCCCGGATGCAGCCCGCCCTCCAGCAGCAGCGCGTCCAATGCCTGTCCGGCCTGCATGTTTTCCTCCGGGGACGCCGTGTCCGCAAGCAGCGGTTCACTGCCCGCCAGCGCCGTCTTGTAGGCGGAAAGACGCCCCTCTGCGATGGCATCCAATTTTTCGCTGAATATTTGGAAATCCGCGTCTAAAAGGGATTTCCGCCCCTGTTTTCTGAACGTGTCCAAGATCTCGCCCATGGTGAGGGCGGATTTCCTGTCCAGTGCCTGTTCCGCAGACAGATCAGTCCATTTGAAAAGGCGCAGGTCATGTTCCAGTTCCGCAAGCGCATCGGCGGAGGCTTCCCGCAGCTGCGGCGCCAAGGCTTCGTTGTCCTCCACCGTGAGGATGTAGCGCGCCGCCGCGCGGATGACTTTCTTGTCTTCCTCGGAACGCTGGCTCCCCTGCGTCGCCAGCCGGTTGACCGCGGCGTCGAACGGCGCACGGAGTTTCCGGGTCAGATATCTGTCTAAGTTCTTCGCGAGGCTCTGCCGGTCTTCGTCCGTCAGCGTGTCGTCCGCCAGACTGGAGAGGATGGCATTCAGGCGCTCGTTCGTCAGTTCCGCCGGCTTCAGCTTCAGGTCCACGATGGACTGCGCCGTTTTGAAAGAGTCCCGGTCAGGCGTGATCCGCTGGCTTGCCGCGCGGCGGTACTTCGCGAAGCGCAGCTCCTTTTGGATCTCCGTGAGGTTTTTGGCGTAGGTTTCGTAGGCGTCCATGCGCCCCTGGTAGAGCCTGGCCCTGAGAATTCCCTTCCGTTCCTGCTCCTCACCTTCCGTGAGCCCTGCCATTGCCGCCAGCAGTTCCCTTTCCTGCTGGCACTGCGTCAGGGTTTCCTCCGTCTCCAGCATGAGGGCGGCTCTGTCCGCCGCCGGCAGCTTCAGCGTGGATTGCGCCGCTTTGATCTTCTTTTTCGCGACGTCCATTTGGTCTTCCATCTTTTTCACGACGGAGGCCACCTTTTTGTCTTCCTTGAATTCCTGCTCTATGAGGTCTTCGATCTTCTCTTTCTGCGCGGGCCCGCAAAACGCGTTCTCTTCAATGTCCACAAGGTAACTCAGGCGGGTCTCCGCCTCCGCGCCCGCCAATGCCCGCAAGCCCAGCATCGCCCGTTCGAAGAAGGCGGCTTGCTCCGCCAGCAGCGCGTTGCGCCGCCTCTCTTCTTCCTGTTCGTCTTTTTCGTCCTGCTTTTCGTCTTTTTCGTCTTGCTTTTCGCCCTGCTTTTCGTCCTGTTTTTCGTCTGTTTCAAGCGTCTCTTCAACAGATGCCTGCAAAATATTGAACTGCGTGTCCGCCTGAATTCCGCAGTTTTCAAGATAGCGCTTGTCCCTGCTGTCGGTGACGCCCACGCCGTCTTTCGCGTTTTGCAGCAGCCGCGTCAGCCCTTTCGTTTCGTTGAACAGGATTTCGCGGATGTTTGCCTGCACTGTCCCGCGCGCGCTTACCGCCCGCTGGTATATCTCATCCCGGCTTTCCCCGGCGACGCCGAATTCCCCGGATGCGGTCATTCCGGCCATGACGGCATCATGATCCATCCTGCGCAGCGCTTTCATCTCCCGCTCGTTCAGGGCGTAGTTGTTGGCGCAGAGGGCAAGGCGCTTGGACAGGGTTCGCAGGACCTGCAGCTTCGCTTCGTCCTTTTGCGTCCGCGCCTCCTCTTCCAGAAGAATGTCGCGGGCGTTCGTCAGGGCCTCGCAGATCTTCAGCTGCCGCGCCGACGCCTCCTGGACATCCTCCGGATTCATGCCCGTCCGCACGTCTGATTCGTCCCATTTGCAAAACTGGATGCCGATCCAGCTGTACTGCGCCTGCAGATCCGCCGGTTCGGCGTCGGGTTCCGCCTGATATGCCGTCTCTTCCTGCAGCTTCCAGACGTCCTCTTCGCTGCGGGCGCGGCGGTCTTCTACAAGCTGCCGCTCAACGGCGTCGCCGGCTTCGTCGTAATAGGACTGGCGTTTGAAATCCGCCCATTCTTTCATGGCGGCCGGATGCGCCTGTTTCTTCCGCTCGCGCTCTTTCTTGGAGCCGGTTTCGTCCAATACGGGTTTTTGGACGGGGCGCTGCTTAAACCGCCCCTCGCTGTCCTTTGCGTCCCAGTATTTCGCGTCCGGCGTCACCGTCCGGAAACGGTCCTCGTAGGCGGAAGCAAAGAAGAACTGCTCCCCCTCGTGTACGGCCAGGTGCTGGTGGTAGTCCGTCGTGCTCGGCACCGCGTCCGCAATCCGGTCAACGGTGACGGAGCGCTGCATGAACGCGTCGGTTTCCTGTTTTTTTTGATTACGCTCTTCCTGTGTCAGTGCCATGGCACCCTCCTGTCGTTATTGTTATGCATCTTGGGTATGTAGGATCGCCGCGTGATTTGCGTAGGGCATATCCCCCGTCGTTGCGAGAAGCGAAGCGCCGAAGCAATCCAGTGCCTGTGGATTGCTTCGCTGCGCTCGCAATGACGGAGGATGTGACGCCCGCCCCGCAGCTGGGTAGTTTCGTTCCGTTTGATGACGGAACCCGTCGTGATTGACTGTTATGAATCTTCACCGTCCTGCCGCTGCTTCATCCCACCAGGACAAATCCCCTTCGCTCTCCCGTGTCAGCGCCCGGATCCGCCGGTCGGCGTCCTGCGACGCCCGCAGCGCGGCGAAGCTGCCCGTCGCTTCAAGAAGCGGGGAAAACGCCGCGCCGGGGCAGAGTTTTTTCACGAGTTTCGCGGACGCGGCGTTGACGGCGGATATATGAAATGGGCAGTCCGCCGTGTTTTCCCGCGACGCCGCGACATACAACGCGCGCAGGAGGCCTGGCAGGCCGGCGACATGTTCCGGCTCGCAGTACAGCCAGGACAGTTCCAGCGCACCCGCGCCGGCAGACCCGTCCGGCCCGACAGGCCCCGCCGCCCCAACTGACCCGTCCGGTAGTCCGGCCCGCCGCGAAACAACGGCAAGCCCCCGGATCCGCCCGTCCGGGAGAAAGGCGTAGCTGAGGTCCCGCAGAAGCCCCGTCTCCCCATAGGGCGGCGAAACCAGGTTCAGGTTCGCCGCAAACCTGCGGACGAAGCGCCGCAGCTCCTCCCGCGCCGCCGCCGAAAGCCCGGAAAACGGCACGAGCGACGGGGACGGCGCGTGCGCCTGTTTCCAAAACGGCAGCTCCGCCAGCGCGCCCAAGGTGCTTTGGTACAGGCCGCCTTCCGCCTCCGCCACGGAAAAACCGCAGGCGCGCCAAAAGGCGGCTTGGGCATCCGGGGCGGGTTCCGCCTCGGAAGACGTGAAAAAGCAGCGCACGGCGTCCCCGTGCGGCAGCGGCGGAATCCCCTCCGCGAACGTGCCAAGGAGCTGCGTCCCTACGCCCCGTCTGCGGTATTCCGCATCGATGAAAAGGTGGCGGACGCGAAACCCGTCGTTTTCCGGGGAGGCGACAAGAACGCCGCAGGGCGAACGATCCGCCGCCGCGCCCAGCGCCACATAGTCGCTTCCCGGTCTGTCCATGAGATCCCGCAGGCCGTCCGGGATCATCCGGCCAAAGCCCGAAACGCCGCCCCGCAATAAACCGATTTCTATTTTTTCCATCACAACACCAAATGCGCGTAAGGCTCAAAATCGGAGCGCGTGAATACCTTACCCGTCTTCACAAATTCGTAGCGGATGGCTTGCAGGTAGTGCTTCATATGCACCATCCCCTCCGCTTCCGGGTCGCCTGCCGCGAGGAACGCCGCGTTTAAGATGCAGTTTTTGATGTTGCCGCCGACGAATTCAAAACGGTCGGCGAGGAAACGGACGTCCACGTCTTCCGCGAGCGGCGTGTTTTTCGGGATGGTGGCGGTCCACAGGATATGCCGGGTTTCCGGATCCGGGAACTGAAATTCGACGATGAATTTCATGCGCCGGAAAAACGCCGGATCTATGTTGTGCTTGTAGTTCGTCGCCAGCACGGACACGCCGTCGTAAGCTTCGACCTCCTGCAGCAGGAGGGCGGTTTTGTTGTTGCTGCTGGCCTGGCCGCTGCCGCCGTCGTCGGAGCGTTTGGCGAACAGGGTGTCGCACTCGTCAAAAAACAGGACGACATTGCATTTTTTCGCCTCGCGGAAAATCATGGCGATGCTTTTTTCCGTTTCGCCGACGTATTTGTCCACGACTTTGGACAGGTCCACGCGGTAGAGCTCCAGAGTCAGCGCGTTGGCCAGCACCTGCGCGCACATGGATTTACCGGTGCCGGGCGCGCCGAACAGCAGCACCGACAGCCCGCGTCCATAGGGGTATTTGCGGTTGTAATCCCATTCTTCATAAACCTGTTTGCGGTAACGCATCTGGTCACAGGCGTACTCCAGGGATTGCCGCTGATCCGGCGACATCACGATGTCATCCCAGGTATAGGCGGCCTTGATTTTCGTGGCTTTCTGCGTCAGTTCGTGGCTCATCTGGCTATAGCAGGCTTCAAACAGGCATTGGCGCAGGATTTGATCCGCTTTTTGCATGGCGGAGAGGGTCTGGGCCAGGCGCAGCGCGTTTTTGATTTTACCGGCGGTAAAAAGGAATTTCGTCGCCATCTCCGGCAGTTCCACATCAGCGGCCAAACGATAGCCCCGCGCGTAATAGTTCCAGCAATCCTCACGTTCCCGGTTGTTGGGCGTAGGCAGCTCCAGTTCGGTGTATTCCCGCCGGGTCATTTCCTTCAAGGGCAGTTTTTCCAGACTGACCGTGAACACGGGAATCCGCTGCTCACTGAGTTTTTCCAAGGCGAGGTCCAGATAGCCGAAGAATTTTT
>JAITOE010000093.1 GCA_031290135.1 Eubacteriales Family XIII. Incertae Sedis bacterium | reverse complement strand
GAATGGTCAACGCGTTCTTTGATATGGCAGAGCTTAAAGCCGAAACGCAAGAGCTGATGTATATGCGTGACTGGCTCGAAACGCTCGACAAATTCTCCCGCGATTTCGGCGTAGGCGTTCTGGAAGATGCGGGAACGGTCAGCCACATAGACGCGGTAGAAAAGGCGCACCGCGAATACGACGCATACCGGACGCAACTCGCCAACGAACTGTCGGAAGTAGAGAAAGCCTATCTCGAAACTCTGCGCGATATGCAGAAACGCTTAAAGGACGGAGGTGACGGGGTATGAGATATAGATTAGCGGACGCGGTGGACTTTAACCCCACCGAACGCCTTCCGAAAGGAACAACGGCGAAAAAGGTATCAATGGATAAGTTATCGCCGTTTTGCCGTGATGTTCCGGCTTGGGAAGTCGCGCCATATGGCGGTGGCGCGAAGTTTCGCAACGGCGATACAATAATGGCGAGAATCACCGTACCACCACTTCAAGTGGTGGTATGAACTGGCGG
This sequence comes from Eubacteriales Family XIII. Incertae Sedis bacterium, assembly GCA_031290135.1. Taxonomy (GTDB): domain Bacteria; phylum Bacillota; class Clostridia; order Peptostreptococcales; family Anaerovoracaceae; genus JAITOE01. Next base: position 10,845 of record JAITOE010000093.1, on the reverse strand, counting down.
GACCCTATAAGGGTCCCATTACTACCTGCTACGCCTAAAGGCGTGGTTTCACGAGCAACTTTTACGTCATCTCTTCTCGATTTGCCGGGAATGCCCTTTCTGCTCATTTCTGATTGCCGTGTTGTGAAGGAATCCCTCAACATCGGAATCCCTCTCACAATGAAACTCCCCGATCAATTTTCCGAGGAGTTCTATGGGCGTAGCCTCAATGCGCTTGCGCAAAGGCTCAAGTTTCAAATTATTCTTCATGCCCGTACTGTTTTTTCAATGTTTCCGTGATTTTTTTTGAATCCGCCCATTCGATTTTGAATTCGCGCTGCTTCTGCGGGTTCGTCTTAGCGCGTTCCTGCGCGGCAATGAACCTGTCCGCGAACTCATTGTCCATGTGAACGATTTTTCCTATGCTCTCTGTCGCCATGACGTTCATCCTTTCACCTTTCACAAGCGCCCTTGATTTGATCTTGACATTGGCTGCATGTTGTCGCAATGAATATTCCATACAAAAATTATATAACGAATTGTTGTCTGCCGCAAGTGCTTTTAACGAGAAATTGTGCCGCCTCATAACAAACTGCCCGCGGACGTCCTCCAGCAGCGGGAAGACGACGTTGCGTTGCCTGCATTTTCTTGAAATCCCGGATGTGCGTCCGCAAATAAAGTCGGATCATGGATTGTAATCCGAAAATATTATGATATAATTGGATTACAATCCGAAATTATTAATTTTTGAGGTGGAATATGATACATCGCATTCTTGAAACGGCCATACGGGACTCCGCCGGGAACGGCAAAGCCGTCATACTGCTTGGCGCGCGCCAAGTCGGCAAGACGACGCTCGTCCGGGAACTTTTCAGCGCGCCCGGCACGCTTTGGCTCAACGGCGACGAGCCGGACGTCCGCGCAATGTTCTCCGAGATCACGTCTACGCGCCTCCGCGCCGTCATAGGCGCCCATAAAACCGTCGTGATCGATGAAGCGCAGCGCATTGCCGACATCGGCGTGAAACTCAAACTCATCACCGACCAAATGCCGGACGTGCGGCTCGTGGCGACCGGAAGCTCATCCTTTGATCTGGCCAGGCAGGTCAGCGAGCCGTTGACGGGGCGTAAGCGCACGTTCAGGCTCTATCCGCTGTCCTTTGCCGAAATGGCGGCGCACCACGGGCTGATGGACGAAACGCGGCTCTTGCCGCACCGCCTTGTGTTCGGCTGCTATCCCGAAGTCGTCACGTCGCCTGGTTCGGAACGCGATGCGTTGCGGGAACTCTCTGACAGCTATCTCTACAAGGATGTTTTGTCCTGGGACAGAGTGAAAAAATCGGAAAAGTTGACGCATCTGCTCCGTGCGCTGGCTTTTCAAATAGGCGCGCAGGTGTCATACGCGGAATTGGCGCAGCTCTGCGGGCTGGACAGCAAAACGGTGGAAAAGTACGTCGTCATCCTTGAACAGGCGTTCGTCATTTTTCGTCTGGGTTCATTCTCGCGCAACCTCCGGAACGAACTGAAAGCGAGCCGAAAGATTTTTTTCACTGACAACGGCATCCGGAACGCCGTCATCGCCGACTTCCGGCCCGTTGAGAACCGCGACGACGTAGGAAAGCTGTGGGAAAATTTCCTGATCAGCGAACGCTTCAAACGCAACCATTATGCGGGCAATTTCGCGAACGCGTGGTTCTGGAGAACACAGCAGCAGCAAGAAACAGACTACTTGGAGGAGATTGACGGACGCCTTGCCGCATACGAATTCAAATGGAACCCGGCGGCGAAGGCCAAAAAGCCGAAAAGCTTTCTTGAAGCGTATCCGAACAGCAGCTTTGAAGTGGTTCACCGTGAAAACTTCCATGCTTTTGTCCTGTGAATATCCGGGGCGGTTTCTCACCCCGCCAGAATCTCCAGCAGATCCTCCGCTTTTTCTATGATGTAATCGGGGGCATCCGCGCCGGTCCGTTCTTCCTCGGAGACGGACAGCGCCCAGTCTACCAGCACGGATCCCGCCCCGGCCGCCCGCGCGCTTTTGATATCGCCCAGGGTGTCGCCCACCATCAAGGCTTCTTCCGGCTTTTTTCCCAGTTTTTCCAAGGCGATCCGTACCGGCTCCGGATCCGGCTTGTGTTTTGTGCAGTCCTCGCAGGTGACGACGACGTCAAACAGTTCGTCCAGCGCGTACTTTTCCAGGCCCTGCTTCGTGGTGCCGGACATCCGCGAAGTCACGATCCCCAGCGCATAGCCCAGCTCTTTCAGGCGCGTGAGCAGTTCTTTCACGCCGGGGTATATCTTTATCGCGTCCCTGAAATTGTCAGCATGGTAGCCGCGGTACGCCGCCACGGCTTCCTCCAGCGGCACCTCCGGGAGCAGCCTGCCCAAGGTATGGTGCAGCGTCTCCCCCAGCGTCCCTACAATTTCGTCCACCGGGCGTTCCCTGCCCTCCAAAACGCGGAAGGTGTGCTGCCATGAGTGGATGATGAGGTCGTTGGTGTCCATGATGGTGCCGTCAAAATCAAACAGTATGGTGTTTATGCCGTTCATGCGCGGCCTCCGGCGGGCGGGTTCGCCCCCTCCGGCGCTTTCATGCGCACAGGGCCGGACGTTTCCCCCGGCCCGGCGTCCCGCACCATGCTCAGCCCTATCTTCTGTTTTTCCGCGTCTATGCTGACAATCCAGACCCGGACGGTGTCCCCGGCGCTGACCACGTCCATGGGGTGGCGTATGAAGCGGTCGCTCATGCGCGATATGTGTACCAGGCCGTCGTGCTTCACGCCGATGTCCACGAAGGCGCCGAAGTCCACCACGTTGCGGACGGTCCCCGTCAGCTCCATGCCGGCCTGCAAATCCTCAAAGCCCCGCACGTCCCGGCGGAACACCGGCAGCGGCGCGTCCGCCCGGGGATCCCGCGCGGGCTTTTTGATCTCCGCCACAATGTCACGCAGCGTGGGAAGCCCGACGCCTATGTCGGCCGCCATCCGCTTCAGGCTTTCGCTTAGACGTTTTTCATCCGGCCTGCTTTCGCCGCCGCCTTTTCCGTCCTGCCCTTGCCCTGCGTCCTTCCGCCCTTCGCCCTGCCCTGCGTCCTGCCCTGCGTCCTTCCCTGCGTCCTGCCCTGCGTCCTTCCCTTCGCCCTGCCCTTCGCCCTTCTCCCCCGCCGGCGAATAAACCGCGCAGATCCGCTCTTCTATGTCGCTCACGCCGCCCCGTGCGATCTCCGCCCCGGATACGCCGGCCTTTTCCAGGATTTTCGCCGCGGCCGCGTAGGATTCCGGATGCACCGAGGTGCTGTCCAGCGGGTTTTTCCCGCCTGCGATGCGCAGGAAGCCCGCGCACTGTCCGAAGGCTTTTTCGCCCAGTTTTGGCACCTTTTTCAATTGTTTCCTGTCTTCGAAAATCCCGTTCTCTTCGCGCCACGCCACGATGTTCTTCGCCACGCCGGCGTTGACGCCCGCCACATAGGAAAGCAGCGAGGGCGACGCCGTGTTCAGGTCCACCCCGACGCGGTTGACGCAGTTCTCCACCACGCCCGTCAGCGCGCGTTCCAGCAAGCCCTGGTTGACGTCGTGCTGGTACTGGCCGACTCCTATGCTCTGCGGCGGGATTTTCACGAGCTCCGCCATCGGATCCTGGAGACGCCGCCCCAGCGACATGGCGCCGCGCGTGGTCACGTCCAGGTCCGGGTATTCCTCCGTGGCCGTTTTGGACGCCGAATAGACCGAAGCCCCCGCCTCGTTCACGATGGTGTAGCGCATGTCCTGCGCGTATTTCCTGATAAAACCGGCGACGACCTCTTCCGTTTCCCGAGAAGCGGTTCCGTTCCCGATGACGATGACGTTGGCCTTATACTTGTCCGTCAGTTTCTTCAGCGTGGCTTCCGTGCCGGCGACGTCATTCTTGGGTTCCGTGGGATAGACCGTGGTGTACGCCTGCAGTTTGCCTGTCTCGGACAGGGCCGCCACCTTGCAGCCCGTCCTGTAGCCGGGGTCGATGGCGATGACGCGGGCGCCGTTCACCGGCGGCGCCATCAGCAGGCTTTCCGTGTTCTTCGCGAAAACCTTGACGGCTTCTTTTTCCGCCCGCTCCGTCAGGGCGGCGCGCATCTCCCGTTCCAGCGACGGCGCGGCCAGCCGTTTGTAGCTGTCGGCGACGGTGTTTCGCAGCATTTCGGCAAAAATCGATTCCGGGGTCTTTATGACCATGGCCTCCATGGCGGCGGTGAAAAACGCCGCCTCCGTCTGCACCTTTACCTTCAGCTTCTTTTCTTTTTCCCCGCGGTTGATGGCCAGCACCCTGTGGTTGGGGATCTTCGCAAGGGGCTCCGCATACGCGTAGTACATGTCGTACACGGTGCTTTCGTCCGGATCCGCCGCCTCCGCGGCCATCAGCCCCGTCTTTTGCGTCTTTTCCCGCAGCGCCGCCGTGATTTCCGGGTCGTCCGCGATCATTTCCGCGATGATGTCCTGTGCGCCCGCCAGGGCCTCCGCCGCGTCGGCGACGCCCTTTTCGGGGTCCACGTAGGGCGCGGCCAGCTCCCAGGCGTCGCCGTGCAGGATCGCCTGCTCCCAGATCAGGAGCGCCAGGGGTTCAAGCCCCTTTTCCTTCGCTTTCGAGGCCCGCGTGGCTTTTTTCTGCTTGTAGGGCTTGTATAAATCCTCCACGCGCTGCAAAATCTCCGCCTTTCGGATCTCCTCCGCAAGCGCCTCCGTCAGCTTTCCCTGCTCCTCTATGAGGCGGATGACCTCTTCTTTGCGTTCTTCAAGGTTCTGCAGGTACGCGAGGCGTTCGTCCAGATCCCGGAGCGTCACGTCCGAAAGCCCGCCCGTCGCCTCCTTGCGGTATCTGGCGATGAACGGGATGGTGTTCCCCTCCGCAACGAGCGCCATGACGCTTTCCACCTGCGAAATCCGTAGGGTGAACTCCTTCGCTAATTTTTCACTGATGATCAATCGTCTCTACCCCGTCTGTTATTCTGTTATTCTTTCATTCCTTTATTTTTAATTTCTCCTGGATCAAATAATCCAGTTCCCCGTCCATCACGGCGTGGACGTTCCCCACCTCCGCCCCCGTCCGGTGGTCTTTCACGAGGGAATAGGGATGGAAAACATAGGAACGGATCTGGTTCCCCCAGGAAATCTGGCCGTAATCGCCCGCTAATTCCGCCAGGTTCTCCTTATGCTCCCGTTCCGCCAGCTCCACCAATTTAGACTTAAGGATGCGCATGGCGACTTCTTTGTTTTGGTGCTGCGACCGCTCGTTCTGGACGGAAACGACGATATTGGTGGGGATATGCGTGATGCGCACCGCCGAATCCGTCTTGTTGACGTGCTGCCCGCCCGCGCCGCTGGAGCGGAACGTGTCGATCCGCAGGTCGTCCGGCGAAATCTCCACCTCTATGGCGTCGTCGATTTCAGGCATCACGTCCAGCGACGCGAAAGACGTATGGCGCCGCCCCGAAGAATCAAAGGGCGAGATTCTTACGATGCGGTGGACGCCTTTTTCCGTTTTCAGGTAGCCGTAGGCGTTTTCCCCCTCCACAAGGAAGGTGGCGCCCTTGATCCCGCCCTCGCTGTCGTCCTGCAGGTCCCACATCTTGACTTTGTAGCCCTTGGCCTCCGCCCAGCGGGTGTACATGCGCAGCAGCATCCCCGCCCAGTCCTGGGCATCCGTCCCGCCGGAGCCCGCATGCACGGAAAGGATGGCGTTGCTGGCGTCGTATTCCCCGTCCAGCAGGGTGCGGACGCGCAGCGCGTCCATGTCCCGTTTCCAGTCGCCGTAGCTTTGCAGGATCTCCGGAACCATGGATTCCTCGCCCTCTTCCTCCGCCATCTCTATGAGGACCCCGATGTCGTCCAAATTGCGCTTCATGAGCGCGAATTCGCTGATTTTCGATTCAAGGCGCTTTTTTTCTTTTAATAATTTCTGGGCTTTTTCATGGTCGTCCCAAAAGCCTTCTTGCTGCGTGGTTCCCTCTATTTCGTCCAGACGCGCTTCCATTCCGGCCGAGTCAAAGGGAATCACTCAAATCTTTAAGGCTGGCAGCCGCGTCGTCCAGTTCGTATTTCACTTGTTCCAGTTCCACCATGTCCTTCATCACTCTCCTCTTACGCTGCGCAAAACCTGCGTGGCGCCTACAATACTTTTGGTATAACGTTTCACTTATCCGGTCAGCATGACAATGTATAGCCGCCATCGACCGTCAGAACCGCGCCTGTTATCCATGCCGCGGCCGGCGACGCCAGATATACGGCTGCGGTCCCGATCTCGGCCGGCTCCCCGAACCGCGAAAGCGGCGACTGCTCAAAGATGTGGCGGAGATGATCTTTCGGGATCTGATCGGACAGATCCGTATTTACAAAGCCGGGGGCGATCGCGTTCACGCGAATGTCATGCTTGCCCAATTCCCAGGCCATGCAGCGCGTGAAATGATTGACCGCCGCTTTGGAACAGCAATAGGGGCTCATCGCCTGCGTTTTGATCACGGCGCTGCCCGCCATGGAAGAGATGTTGATGATGGACCCGCCCTTCCCGCCGGCCCGCATCTGCTTTGCCACGTGGTAGGTCATGTGCACGGTGCCGTTCAAATCCACGCCCGTGACGCGATACCAGTCGGAAAGCGCATCGTCCATGTCAAGAAGCTCGCTCACGCAGGAAATGCCGGCGTTGTTCACGAGGACGTCGATATTCCCAAATTCGCTGTAGGCTTCCCCCGTCGCCCTTCGCACGTCTTCCAGCCGGGATACGTCGCACAAAAAACCCTTGCCCTTCACGCCGAGCTTTTGAACTCTTTCAACCGTGCCGCTCGTGTCAGATCTGCCGAAAACCGCGATATCCGCGCCGCATTCCGCCATAGCCACGGCGATCGCGGCGCCGAGGCCGCGCCCCCCTCCCGTAATCAGCGCCGTTTTCCCGGACAAGTCAAACGCATTTTTTGCAGACGAAACGCTTGCAATCATCTCACGCACCTCATTTCCGGCTTTCTCCGCCATCCGCTCCGCCCTGCGGCGGCGCCGTCAGCTAATTCGACCCGCAGCAGTTTTTGTACTTCTTCCGTCTTTGCGAGCGAAGCGAAGCAATCCAGTGCTCTTTGGATTGCTTCGTCGCTTGCGCTCCTCGCAATGACGGGGTCGCTTGCGCGCCTCGCAATGACGGAGGGGTAACGCGCTAATTCGACCCGCAGCAGTTTTTGTACTTCTTCCCGCTCCCGCAAGGGCAGGGGTCGTTCCGCCCCACCTTTTCGCCGTCGCGCCGCACCGTTTCCTGCTTCTGCGCGCGGCCGGGCGTTTTGGCTGCCGGCGGGAGCGCCTGGTTTTCCGCCCCTGCCGCCATCCGCGCCGGCTGAGGCCGGTCATTCTCCGCGTAATCCGCTTTCCGCCCCACGCTGACGGTGATCACCGGCTTCCGCTCGGTATTGGTCTGCACGGTCACGTTGAAGCAGTAGCGGACGGTGTCTTCCCGGATGTTCTGTATCATCAGCTCAAACATGTCGAAGCCTTCCGCCGCGTATGCCTTCGCCGGATCCTGCTGTCCCAGCGCCCGCAGGCCGATGCCGTGGCGCAGCTGGTCCATGGCGTCGATATGGTCCATCCATTTGTTGTCCACGACCCGCAGCAGGATCATGCGCTCCAGCTCCCGCATGCGCTCCTCGCCGATCTCGGTCTCTTTTTCGCCGTACATCCGGTTCAACTGCTCCAGCGCGTCCTCACGCAGGGCGTCCGCCGACAGCCCGTGCAGTTCCTCCGTGCTGTAGAAGGGCGGGTTAAACGCCGGGCTGATCCGCCCCATGGCGCCCCACAGGGTTTCCAGGTCCCATTCCTCCGCGAATTTTGAGCTGACGGTCGCGGCGTTCACCGCCTCGTCCACCAATTCTTCCGTCATGGACAGGACGTGGGCGCGCAGATCCTCCCCGTATAGCACCTTCCGGCGCTCGCCGTATATGACCTCCCGCTGTTTGTTCATCACGTTGTCATATTGCAGGACGTATTTCCGGATGGAAAAGTTCCTGCCCTCCACCCTTTTCTGGGCGTTTTCGATGGAGCGGGTCAGCATGCCCGCCTCAATGGGTTCGTCTTCCTGCACGCCCAGCCGCTCCACGATGCCCTGCATCCGTTCGCCGCCGAAGAGGCGCATCAGCTCGTCCTCCATGGAGATGAAAAACTGCGTTGAACCCGGATCGCCCTGCCGTCCGGAACGCCCCCGGAGCTGGTTGTCTATCCGCCGGGATTCGTGGCGCTCCGTGCCGATGATGTGCAGGCCGCCCAGCTCTATCACCTTCTGCTGTTCCTCCGCCCGTTCCGCCTTGAAACGCTCGTGCAGCTCCTGGTATTCCTCCCGCGCCCGGATCAGGGCCTCGTCCTCCAGGGGGACAAAGCTGGACGCGTAGGAGATCGCTTCTTCCTCGTAGCCTTTTTTCCGCATCTCCTTCTTCGCTTCAAAGTCCGGGTTGCCGCCCAGTATGATGTCCGTGCCGCGCCCCGCCATGTTGGTGGCGATGGTGACGGAATTCAGCCGCCCGGCCTCGGAAACGATTTCCGCTTCTTTTTCATGGTGCTTCGCGTTCAGCACGTTGTGTTTGACGCCGCGCTTTTTCAGCAGGTCGCTGATCAGCTCGGAACGCTCGATGGAAATGGTGCCGACGAGGACGGGCTGCCCCGCCTCCGCGCACACGACGATGTTTTCGACGATGGCATTGAATTTTCCGCGTTCCGTCGAATAGATGGAGTCATCGTCGTCGCCCCGGACGATCTGCCTGTTGGTGGGAATTTCCACGACGTCCATGTTGTAAATGTCGCGGAATTCCTCCTCTTCTGTTCTGGCAGTACCTGTCATTCCTGCTAATTTTTGGTACATGCGGAAGTAGTTCTGGATGGTGATCGTGGCCAAGGTCTTGGATTCCTGGCGGATGTTCAGGCCCTCTTTCGCCTCGATGGCCTGGTGCAGGCCGTCGCTGTACCGCCGCCCGAACATGAGGCGTCCCGTAAATTCATCGACGATGATGATCTCCCCGTCTTTTTCGATATAGTCCACGTCCCGCTGCATCAGGTTGCGGGCTTTCAGCCCCTGGATCACATGGTGGCTGATCTCCATGTTTTCCGGGTCCGAAAAATTGTCGATGCTGAAATATTTTTCGGCTTTTTCGACCCCTTCGTCGGTGAGGGATATGGTTCTGTCCTTTTCGTCCATGGTGAAATCTTCGTCCCGGCGAAGGGTTTTGACGAATTTGTCGGCGGTGACGTAGAGATCCGTGGATTTCCCGCCTTGCCCGGAGATGATCAGCGGCGTGCGCGCCTCATCGATGAGGATGCTGTCCACCTCGTCCACGATGGCGAAATTCAGCGCGCGCTGGGTCAGGTCTTCTTTGTAGTTGACCATGTTGTCGCGCAGGTAGTCAAAGCCGAATTCGTTGTTGGTGCCGTAGGTGATGTCCGCGCGGTAGGCGGCTTTCCGCACCTCGCTGCTGATCCCGTGGACGACGCAGCCGACGGTGAGGCCGAGGAAGGTGTACAGCTTGCCCATCCATTCCATGTCGCGCTTGGCCAAGTAGTCGTTGACGGTGATCACGTGGACGCCTTCCCCCGCCAGCGCGTTCAGGTAGGCCGCGAGCGTCGCCACCAGCGTCTTGCCTTCGCCGGTTTTCATCTCCGCGATGCGCCCCTGGTGCAGGACGATGCCGCCGATGACCTGTACGCGGAAATGCTTCATGGCCAGACTGCGCCAGGCGGCTTCCCTGCATACGGCAAAGGCTTCCGGCAGCAGGTCGTCTAAGCTTTCCCCGCCCGCTGCCCGCGCTTTGAACTCCGTCGTTTTATTTCTGAGTTCTTCATCGGTCATCGCGGCGGTCGCCGCTTCTCGCTCCATAACCTTATCCGCGATTTTTTCAAGTTTTTTGACTTCCTTTACATTCAGGTCGCCAAATATTTTCTCCATAAATCCCATGATACATGAATCCTCTCTTTCCTGCGTGTTTATTGCAATCATGTGTAGTATAACATAAATTCACCGCGCGGTACAGAGGGAAGTTCAAAATGTTGGGATTGCGCATTGCGCAAATTGCGCAAATTGCAAGTTAAAGTGTCGTGGACATTTATGGCCATTCCGTCTGTGATAGGTACTTCGAGATTGGCATCATAGCGGACAACAAAGAGGACGCCATCTTCGCGGAGTGCAAGTGGACGAACGAGGCGGTGCTGGAAACCTTGGTCGAAAGAAGCGGACTGTTCCGTTATGGGCGAAAATACATATAATCCGGCGCAGAGACGAAGCAACCCAGCGCAGAAACAGGCACTGGATTGCTTCGCTCCGCTCGCAACGACAGGCCATGACCCGTTTGCATAATAAACACCTTCGCAGCAAGCTATGGTATTGAAGACTGGTATTGAAGACTACAGGTATGCCTTGACATTGTATGAAACACGATGTACAATGTAGTAACAACGTAAGTTTTCAGAAAGGGACTGACAATATGGCACAGACTACTATGAGCGTCCGCATGGATGACACGGTAAAGAAACAGTTCGACGCTTTTTGTTCCGACGTCGGCATGAACGCGTCGGTCGCTGTCAATTTGTTCGCGAAAGCTGTCATCCGGGAAAAACGCATACCGTTCGAAATCGCGTCAAACGAAGAACCGTTTTACAGCGCAACTAAGGGAGCAACGGCGAGCATTGAACAGCGGCAAGCTATGCAGGAAATCAGAGACTTATTGGCGGGCGTTGATGGTAACAGCGTTGATTTAGACCAAATGAGAACGGAAAGGAGGGCGGCAAAATTTGAACGCAATGATTGATACCAACGTGATCCTTGATGATATTTTCAATCGTGCGAACGCTGAGACCGCCCGAAAAGTCAATCATGGGGGCAAAGG
>JAITOE010000010.1 GCA_031290135.1 Eubacteriales Family XIII. Incertae Sedis bacterium | reverse complement strand
TGATCAAAACCGACGCACGCCCAACGGTACGTTTTGCCCGCATGGTCATTCTGGAAGGCGTTTTGGAGGAAGAAGCCCTGAAAGCCGTAAAGCGTTTTGTCATAAACCCCGTAGACTCGCGGGAAGCCACGCTTGAAAAACCAAAAACCCTGGAAATGTCCCTGGAAACCCCGCCCGCCGTGGCGCGGATTCACGGATTCCGGGAACTGACGGATGCCGCGCTGGCGGTCTTTCATGAACGCGAAGGCTTCGCCATGAGCCTGGACGACCTCCTTTTCGTCCAAAAATATTTTGCGGAAACGGAGCAAAGAGACCCCTCCGTCACGGAACTCAAGATCATCGACACCTATTGGTCCGACCATTGCAGGCACACCACTTTCCATACGCGCATTTCCGATGTGCAGTTTGGCGGCGGGGCCTGCGCCGAGCTGGTGAAAAAGGCGTTCAGCGACTACCTCCGCGTCAGGCGGGAGGTCTATGGGGCGGATGAGGCGGAACGCGACATAAGCCTGATGGACATCGCCGTGATAGGGACAAAATACCTGAAAAAGAAAGGAATGCTCCCGGATCTGGACGAATCGGACGAGATCAACGCCTGCAGCATACGCGTGAAAGCGGACGTGGACGGCGCGGACGAAGACTGGCTGGTCATGTTCAAAAATGAGACGCATAACCATCCGACGGAAATAGAACCCTTCGGCGGCGCCGCCACCTGTCTCGGGGGCGCCATACGCGATCCGCTTTCGGGGCGGGTTTACGTATTCCAGGCCATGCGCGTCACGGGGAGCGGCGACCCGCGCACGGAAATCCGGAACACGCTTGCCGGCAAACTGCCGCAGCTTCAAATCACGCGCGGCGCGGCAAAGGGATACAGCTCTTACGGCAACCAGATCGGCCTTGCCACGGGACAGGTGGCGGAAATATATAATGAAGGCTATGTCGCCAAGCGGATGGAGATAGGCGCGGTCATAGGCGCGGCGCCGGCGGATCATGTGCGGCGGTCGGCGCCGGAGCCGGGCGACGTGATCCTTCTGGTAGGCGGCCGGACCGGGCGGGACGGCTGCGGGGGCGCCACCGGCTCATCCAAGGAACATACGGAAGATTCCTTGGACAGCTGCGGCGCGGAAGTCCAGAAGGGAAACCCGCTTGTGGAACGAAACATACAGCGCCTGTTCCGCAGGACGGACGCGGCCCGCATGATAAAAAAATGCAACGATTTCGGAGCGGGCGGCATCGCCGTGGCCATCGGAGAGCTGGCGGACAGCATCGACGTGAACCTGGATCTGGTTCCCCGGAAATACGAGGGTCTTGACGGGACGGAACTGGCGATCTCGGAGTCGCAGGAACGTATGGCTGCGGTGCTTTCCGCAGAAGACGCGGCGCGCTTTATCGCGCTGGCGGATGAAGAAAACTTAGAGGCTACGCCTGTCGCTACGGTCACGGACAGCGGAAGATTCCGCATATACTGGCGGGACGCCTGCATATCCGATCTCCGCCGGGATTTCCTGAACACGGACGGCGTGAAACAAAACGCAACGGTTTATGTGGATGAAAGCGCCGGTCCTGCGGTTGGCGGCGACCGCAATATCCGGAAGATCACGGAGCATCTGGAGGACTTGAACTGCTGCAGCCAGAAAGGCCTTGTCGAATGTTTCGACAGCACCATCGGCGCAGGGACGGTGCTCATGCCGCTGGGCGGAAAATGGCAGATGACGCCAGCCATGGGGATGGCGGCCAAACTGCCGGTCAAAGGGGAAACCTCGACGGTTACCCTCATGTCTTTCGGCTATGACCCGTCCATTTCCCAAAACAGCCCTTACCACGGTGCCTTATACGCCGTCATAGACTCCGTGACGAAGATTGTCGCCATGGGCGGCGACAGGGGCGGAATCCGCCTGACTTTCCAGGAATATTTTGAAAAACTGGGAAAAGATCCCGCAAGATGGGGAAAACCTTTTTCGGCTCTTCTGGGGGCGCTGCGTGCGCAGCTGGAACTGGAAATACCGGCCATAGGCGGGAAAGACAGCATGTCGGGGAGCTTTATGGACATGGACGTGCCTCCGACGCTCGTATCCTTTGCCGTGAACGTGAACAAGGCGGAACGCGTCCTGTCCCCGGAATTCAAAACGCCCGGCAGCAGGCTCGTGTACCTGTACAACGACTACGACAGCGCGCGCGTCCTGGATTTTGAACAATATCGCCGCAATATGGATCGCGTGGCAAAGCTGGCGGCGGAGGGCAAAATTCTGTCGGCTTCGACCATCGGGCATGGCGGCATGTTCATCGCCGTGGTCAAAATGGCATTGGGAAACCGCGTCGGCGCGTTTCTGGATTTTATCACGGAGGATGATTTGCACGAGGCGAATTACGGTGCTTTGCTTCTGGAGATTGAACGCGGGGAGGACATCCACGAACTGTTCCGCGGCACGCAATATAAGATGATCGGGCAGACGACGCAGCGTCAGGAAATCACGGTTGAAATGATCGATTCCAACGGGTGTCCGGCGGGCTTCGCCATCGGCCTGACGCTGGACGAGATCCGCCGCAGGTGGCGGAACCCCTTAGAACGCGTATTTCCGACGGAGACGGGCGAACGTGTGGCAAAGATTGAAAAAGTCACCTGCAAGGCCAGGACGTCTTTCCGGCCGGCGCACAGGAACGCCAAGCCGTCCGTCCTGATCCCGGTGTTTCCGGGAAGCAACTGCGAGGACGATTCCGGACGCGCTTTCGCGCGCGCGGGCGCGGCGGTGGCGTTCCATATCCTGCGGAACCTCACGCCGGAAGCGCTGGAAGAATCCATACGCGAACTGGCGGAAAAAATCAAAGCCAGCCAGATCGTGATGATACCGGGCGGTTTCAGCGGCGGCGACGAACCGGACGGGTCGGCGAAATTCATTACGGCGGTTTTTCGGAACCCCGCCGTCAAAGAGGCTACGACCGAACTTTTGGAGCGGCGCGACGGGCTTATGCTGGGGATTTGCAACGGTTTTCAGGCATTGGTGAAACTGGGGCTTGTGCCCTTCGGCAAAATACTCGACAGCTCGGAGGACAGCCCGACCCTTACCTATAACAGCATCGGCAGACATATGTCCTGCCTTGTCCGGACGCGGGTCGCTTCCGTGCGGTCGCCGTGGATGTCCGGGGTGAAGACGGGCGACATCCACACCCTGCCGGTGTCCCACGGGGAAGGCCGCTTCATCGCCTCCGACGAACTGATCGAGATGATGATCAAGAAAGGGCAGATCGCCACACAATACGTGGATTTAGACGGAATTCCGACCAACGACATCCGCTTCAACCCGAACAACTCGTTTATGGCGATAGAGGGCGTCACGTCCCCCGACGGGCGGGTTTTCGGAAAAATGGGGCATTCCGAACGCATCCGCTCGCATCTCTACAAAAACGTGCCCGGAAACTACGACCAAAAGATCTTCGAATCCGGCGTGGCGTATTTTAAGTGAGGGCGGCGGGAGAACGCGCCCTCCGGCACTCCAATCACCCAGCTGGGGGGGGCGGGCGTCATATCCTCCGTCATTGCGAGCGAAGCGAAGCAATCCAGTGCGCAGTATGGATTGCTTCGTCGCTTCGCTCCTCGCAACGACAAAGGACGTAGCGGTGTCCCGTAGCG
>JAITOE010000206.1 GCA_031290135.1 Eubacteriales Family XIII. Incertae Sedis bacterium | reverse complement strand
CGGTACATCGGCTTGCTTTCGCAGGTGGAATTGGTGAAGAGCCGCGCGACAAAAGAACCTGTGGACGCGGCATCCATGGCAAAGATCGTCGGCATGCTCAAGCAGGAAGGGTTTGCCACATACAACAACGAGAACGGCGTGATGGTGGCCCCGCCGCTGATCATCACGGAGCAGGAACTGCGGGAAGCCATGGCGATTTTGGACCGGATTCTGGATTCGGTGGACACGATGGTCCGCGCATAGCCTAATCAGCGAAGTTGAAAAACAATCCGGGAATGATCAGGTAGGTGATCAGCGCCATGATGGCGCCGGCGCCCAAAATGCCCAAGGCGATGGACGGAAATGCTCGTTTGATTTGGATGTCAAAGATGACGGCCACAAGCGAGCCCGTCCATGCGCCTGTGCCGGGCAAAGGGACTGCAACCAGAACGAAGAGTCCCAACAGCTCGTATTTTTTTATTTTCTTTTCTGCTTTTCTTGCCTTGGCTTCCAATTTCGCCACAATCCCGGCTGTCAAGCGGAATCTTTCCAGAAATTGCAAAAGTTTTCGCAGGAAGAGCAAAATGAACGGTACAGGAAGGATGTTGCCCAGAAAGCAGATCAGAAAGGCGCTGACAAAGGGGATTTTCGTCCAAGCCGAAAAAATCAACCCTCCCCGCAATTCCGTGACAGGAAACATTGAAATGAAAAACGCGGCCCATTCTGGGGGAAACGAAGTGAATAAGTCAAAGATTTTTTCCATGGCAATAGTATATAGGAACCGGCAAATCCACGCAATTGATTTTCATTAATTAATTTAGAGATCCCATAATAAGTTCCATAATATATGGTCGCGGCATCATAGGTTTATCGCGGCATCATGGGTTCCCGGCATCTTGGCGCGCCACCGAAAAATCATGGGCGCTGAGAGCGAGCATGGATTGGGCGGGCAGATAGAACACCCACATCAGGACAAAGGCGACAGCGGAGACGGAGCTGCCCGCCGGCTGCGTGTTGAAGAGCGCGACATGGAAGTCGCAGACCAGAAAAAGACACATGCCCACCTTGGACAGGGTTTTGTTTGCCCAAGGCCGCTCGGAAAGAAAAGCGGCAATTGTCACGCAGATGATGAGCAGGACATAGCAAATATAGATGACAAGAGACGGTGAAACATCTGGCGCCGCGGCGAAACGGCCAGACGGCTCCCCGAGGCTGAACAGAAACATGAGCAGGCCTGCCGCAGCCGCGGCGACGCCGACGAAAAGCAATTTCGGCCAGTAGCGACGCAACGCCACCAAGTGCGCGCCATAAAAGATACAGATGCCGATCGTGAAACGCGATGTAAACAGAAGAAAAAAATCCGCGCCGACGGTGAAGCAGAGGATGACAATCTGCAGCCGGGCATCCTGCCTTTGCCAAGGGCGGCGGGCCACGAGCACGGCAAGAACCAGGCAGGAAACGATTCCCGCGTATTTGAGGACATTCGACGCGGCATTCAGGCCAGGGGACGGAAGGCTGTGCTTTTCCGCATACAGGCCGATCAGGTCCAGGGCGATGAAGATGACGTAAAGCACGGCGTTGATCCCGAACAGGACAAGGAACTTTTTCTCGCGCAAGAATCTCATTGTGATATTATACTCCATATGAGAATTATGAAAAAAGAAAATGCGCTCCGAAGCCCCCAAGACACCCAGGACAAATGGTTTGCGCCGGACAGTGTGCTCGCGGCGGCGCTTGTCGCCATTTTTGTCATTGCTTTCGCTGTCGTGGCCACAGTGAATTTTCGGCCGCTGTACTACCATGACATGGCGGCGCTTGACATTCCTGCGCGCTCCGGAATGTCCGCGGAAGACGCGCGCCTGAACTATGATGTGCTGATTGACTACAACATGCCGTTTGCGGCCGGCGAGCTCCGGTTCCCGACGCTGTCCATGTCCGATGCGGGGCGGATCCACTTCGCGGAAGTGAAACGGATTTTCAATGGTTTTTATCTGGTTCTTGCGGTTTCGCTTGCGGGTCTCCTCCTCATGGCGTTTCGCCTGTTCAAAAAAAGACGGGTAAAGTTCCTGAAACTCGGTGGGATATTTGCCCTTGCCATTCCCGCCGCGCTCGGATTCCTGCTGGCCGCGCTTGGGTGGGAAGCATCTTTCGTGCTCTTGCACCGGATCCTGTTCGACAATGATTACTGGATTTTCGACAGTGTCCTGGATCCTGTCATTTTGATTCTGCCGGACGCCTTTTTTTCACATTGCCTGTACATGATTCTTGAGCTGATCGTTTTCTTTGCCGCAACATCATTTTTCGCCGGGGTTCTGTTCGAAAGAAGACGTGCGAAAACAGAAACCGAAAACTGAAAAGGAGCCTTCACACCTGTGCCGGCTCCTTCCCTGTGTCATTTTTTTATGAATGATTCCTGCATGGAAGAATCATCCATTTCTCTTCAGCCCGGACCTTCGCCCCGGCGGTTTTTTCCGCATAACAGGTTTGCCCCGGGCTTTCTCAGCCTACGGTCTCCGTGTCCGCAGGCGGCGTTTCTCCGTCTGCCGCTGTGTCGGCGGCGTCTGTCGCGGCATCTCCAGCAACATCATCTGCAGCGGCTTCGCCTTCTCCCTCCGCCGCGGGGTCAGTCTCTGTCAATTCCGTGTCCGCAGTCGGTGTTTCCTCCGCCGTCGTGTCGCCCACATCAAGCGGTATGTCCGTAGCCGGCGGTGAGGTCGGCGGTTTGCCTGTTTCGGGATCGACGTCAATATAGTATTCGATCAGGTTCGCACTGACCATGGCGGCTTCCACTTCCGAATAGAATGTCTCCAGATGCTCCGTTTCCAACAATTGGTCGCTTATTGTTTCCCGAACCTCATCGAGCGTCTGCTGATGCGTTTCCGTCCTCTCGGTCACCTTGATGATGTGATAGCCGAATTCGGTCTCCACGACGTCGCTGATCTCGTCGACCTGCAAAGCGAACGCCGCTTCTTTGAATTCCGCCACGAAGCTGGTTGTCTCGTCAAAGTAACCTACGTCGCCTCCGGATTCCGCTGAAGTGTCGTCGCTGTACTCTTTCGCCAACTCGGAGAAATCGTCTCCGGCCTTTGCCTTCTCAAGAATTTGCTCCGCCTTCTCCAAGCTCTCCGGCGTGTGTTCCTTGTCCTGCACGAGAATGTGGCTTGCGCGAACCTGCAACGGAACCAAATAGCTGGAGGTATTGGTTTTGTAGTATTCCTCCACTTCCTCGTCCGTGACGGGGTCTGCCTCTTTGACTTCATCCAGGAATTTGGTGTAAAGCTCAAGGCCCTCGAAGTAATAATTGATATGTGACTCTGTAATGCCCAACGCGTCCAGGCTGTCCTGCGTGACGCCGTATGTGGACAGGAAGAGCGCCACATTGTCCTTGGCGGCCTTTTTCTCATCCGACGTCAGTTTGCCGTTGCCGCTCTCCGCCAAGTGCGCTCGCATGACTTCCGTCCGCACCAAGATGTCGAGGAGGATTTGGTTGCTGAAATATTTCATCTCGTCTTCGCCGAACGTGTCCATTGAGTCCGGGCCGTAGTACATATACAGGATCAGGCCCGAGACGCCGCTCATAAGATCGCTGGCAATCGTCGTGTCTCCGACTTTGGCGACCGCGTCGCCTTTGAACCCGCCCGCATTGCCGCTGCTTTTGCCGCAGGCGGCGAAAGACAGGGACGCCGCCAGTATCAGGCAGATGGCGACGGCAAATAGTTTCCTTGTTCTTTTCATTGAATGATTAGACTCCTTTCCTGCCGGCCCGGCAGGCACGGCGTGGTTGTTTCGTGGATACGCACAATTGCATTCGTATATATCATACCAAACTTTAGCGAAACTGAAAACCCGCTCCCGGAGAGATTATTATTGTTATTGTTTATTCTTTCTTTATCCATTCTTTATCAGGAGTTTATTCTTGCGGTATACTATTCGATAACATGAGCATCCAGACACAATTGCGAAAATCGGCGATCGCCAGCACATTTCTCTCCATCATCCTGATCGCGGCCGTCGTCTCAGGCGGCATCGAGATCTTGCTGAGCATCTACCGGGAGGCGATTCGCGATAAAATGACGGAATATTTTGCGGAGCGGGGAATCGACGCGACGGTTTTCCTGCACGAATTCTTCCCCGAGGACGAAAAGCAGCTGTTCGCAAACGGCATGGGATCTCTCCTGCCCACGGTGGTTCTCCTGCTCATCACGATCCTCATCGTGACGACCACGTCCACATTTTTTTCGGCGCGGGCGTCCCGGAGGATACTGGATCCGCTGAACGAGCTGAAAACCGCCGCCGACCACGTCGTCCAGGCGGATCTCGACTATACCATCAGCTACCGTGAGGACAACGAGTTCGGTGTCGTGTGCGGGGCGTTCAAGGAAATGCAGACGCACCTGAAGGGGCTGATCCGGGAGACGCTGAACCAGGAGCAGTCACGCAAGGAGCTGATTGCCGGGATTTCCCATGACCTGCGGACGCCTTTGACGGCGATCAAGGGCTATGTCCGCGGCCTGCAGGACGGCGTGGCCACGACGCCGGAAAAGACCGAGCGGTATCTTGCGACGATTCTGGCCAAAACCACGGAAATG
>JAITOE010000138.1 GCA_031290135.1 Eubacteriales Family XIII. Incertae Sedis bacterium | reverse complement strand
CCCGCTTCATCTCCCAAGGCCGTCTTGGCCGTTTCCGATCTTGTTTGCCGGACGCAGTGCTGCCTTGTTATCGCGGCTGTATGTTGCATAGGTGAGTAGTAACGTATTTTTTTATGCTGTATTTGTGTATTTTGCATCTTTTTGCATCTTTGGCGCAAACCGTTAAAAATACTTGATATATATCTTCGCATAGGTTAGAATTACATTGCATGAAAGCACCGATTCGCTTCACAAATCGCCAGCGGCACCATATGAAAGGAACATAAATGAAGAGAAACCTGAAAAAAGCGTTGCTTATGCTGCTTGTCGTCGCCATGGCAGCCGCAGTATTTCCGCCGGCGTCCGCCGCTGAAAATACATACGGCGACGTGCCGGAAAGCCATTGGGCTTACGATGCCGTCGCCGCATGGAGCCAGCCCGGAAATGCCGTCCTGCACGGGTACGGGGACGGAAACTTCGGTCCGGGCGACGGCATAAAAGACGTCGATCTATCCTTGATACTTGCCCGAATTCTGGGACAGCCGGAACCCGCCTGGGCGAATTCGCCGGTTATTTCCCGCGAACAGGCGGCAGAGAAAATCGCCGCCGCGCTGGGCATTTCCCCGTTGGAGCAGCCCGCTTCGCGCTTTGCCGACGACGCTGAGATCGCGGCGGCCTATAAGCCCCATGTCTACGCGCTGAAAGACCGCGGCTACGTGTCCGGCATCGGGGACAACCTATTCGCGCCCAAAAAATCCTTTACCCGCGCGGAAATCGCCCAGATCCTGTACAACGCGGTCTCGGCCCTTGCGGACGCGGATATAAATGAAAGAACGTTTGCCGAATACCTCGTTATCCGCGCCGCAGGCCTGACAGTCAAAAACAGCGCGGCAAAGGACATCATCGCAGGTGGCGGCAACATCACCCTTGACGCTGTTTCCGTAAGCGGGAACCTGCTTGTTTACGGCAACGGGGATACCTCCGTCCGGATTGCCGGCAGCGAGATTTCGTCCGTCACCCTTGCGAAAAACGGCATCCGCCTTGCCGCCGATCCGGCCTCGAAGATCCCGGCTGTGATTGTCAGCGCGGACGTCTCGGAGAATGTGGTTGTCGATGTTCCGAACACGACCGTCGTCAACAACAGCAAGACGGCCCGCGTCCTTGACAAGGACGGCGGCGTCATTGCCGAACCGGGCAAGACCGAAAAAACAGACGCGAACGGGAAGAAGATCGTCTCCGCGGCCGCTTCGGGCGGAGGCGGCGGCGGGGGCGGCGGCGGCGACGGCGGCGACGTAACACCGGAAACGAAACCGAACACGCCGGGCCCCGATAACCTGGCCGACAGTATCATAGATTTAGGCGACCTCGAAGAGTTGGTCGCAAGCGGGACAATAGAGGTCATTCGGGCCGAAAACGGAAACATCCGCGTGATTGACGGCCCGTTTACGGACAAAACTATCCGTTCGGCGCAGAATGCCGCCGCCGTGCTCAATTCCGCAATCAGCCTGTTCGGGGGGAGATTCTTCGTGGATTCCACTGACATCACGGCGCAGCGGGTGGAAGGCGACGGGGAAGCGGCCGGGGAAAATATCTACTGCTATGCCCCATCCGTTGGCGGCCTTTCGGTTTTAGGCAGCCAGATTATATTGGTCGCGGACGATGCCGGCGCCGTTCAGGGATTATTCTCTTCCTATGACGCGCGCATCCTGTCCGTGGACACAGGCCCGACGATCGAAGCCCAGGCCGCAAGCGCCGCCGCGACGAACGCGCTGCTGGCCGCGGAAGAGCTTTCCGCTTTCATCGACGAAGCCGCGCAGACGGCGGGGACGGGTGCGGAAAACATACGAAACACGATCCTGGCCTCCTTGCATACGGATGTGAGCCTGCTTATTTACGGCGCGGGGGATGAAACGCCCCAGCTGGCATATGCCGTGAAATTTTATACGGTTTTGGAAAACACGGACGGCGTTGACGCCGATGAAGACGAAGACAACGTGCCCGGCGCCGCAACGGGCATAGGCCCGGCCGCAAGTGTTCCCGGTTCCGCGCTGCCCACGCTCCCCTACATAGAAGAAACGTTCTATATCTACGCGAACGGATCCGGCGCGGGGAACGTGCTGGCTGCCATATCCCATATAAACGCCTGGTCGAACGCCAAGGTGTCCGCTCTCGATCTTAACGAGACAACAAGAACGCTTGACGTGCAATATGATGAACCCATGTACAGGCTGCGGGACGCGGGGCGCAATATCGAAACCTACAGGACGGCTTACGACGGATCGGGCTTATTGTATACATCAGAATTGCCGGGCGACATCGTGACCTTCTCTGTCAGCAGCGGCATCGACAGGGCTCCCGTATCGGCACACGCGAACTTAGCCCATGTCTACGATTATTATAACGACGTCCTTCTCCGGGATTCTTTTGACAATTCGGGCGCGAAAATCATATCCAGCATAGACTACGACGCCACCGCCTGGTGGCCTGATGCGGAAGACAACGCTTTTTGGAGCAGCAGATACGGGCAGATCCTGTTTGGAAATGCCGGGAATTACGAGGCCGCCTTGGATGTCGTCGGGCATGAGTTTACGCATGCGGTCATCGAATACATTGTTCCGGGGGGCGACGGCCTGCTGTACCGGGGCGAGTCCGGCGCGCTGGAGGAAGCGTATGCCGATATTCTGGGAAGCATCATCGAAGGCAAAAACGACGCGGGCAGGTGGGCCTTGGGCGAAGATTCCGACGATACGCTGCGGGACATGTCATCGCCCTCCAGCTATGACCAGCCTGAGCATTATGACGATCTGTACACCGGCTTCTCTGACAGCGGCGGGGTGCACAAGAACTCTGGGATCTTCAGCTTCGCTGCCTATAAGATGATGACCGACGGCCGCACGGCCGCAATCAGCGACAATGTCTGGGCGAAGGTGTTTTACCGTTCGTTGTTCCGGCTTGCGGCGGATTCCGTATTTCTGGACGCCCGCGGGGCGGTCGTCAGCGCGGCCAAGGGGCTTGGCTTCACGTCCACGCAGCAGCAGGCAATAAAAGACGCCTTTGACGCCGTGGGCATTGTTGAACCGGACAGCATCCGCATTGTCCTGCGATGGGGCGAATCCCCTTACGACTTGGATTCACACCTTATCGGCCCCACCGTAACGGGAGAAGCTCCGTTCCATATCTATTACAGCCAGCGCGATTATTACGCGAACGGCGCGGTTGCCGCCGATCTGGACTATGACGACACGACCTCCTACGGGCCGGAAATAACGACCATCCGCCTGCTGACACCGGGAGAATATGCTTTCTACGTCCATGACTATACAAACCGCAGCGCCGATTCGTCGTCCGCGCTTGCCGGATCCGGGGCATATGTCACCGTCTACAGAGGATCCGGCAATCAGGCGCTCTATACGGCCAACATCGATCCGGCAAACGACGGAACGCTTTGGAACGCATTCCGCCTTACGCTCAATCCCGACGCGTCCATCGACGTGACGGCTGTGAACACCTACAGTTACCACAGTTACCCCGACAGCGTAGGGCAGTAAAGAACGCACGTTCCGGCGATTGCAGGGGACGGTCCGGCCTGCCGCGGCGAACGCGGCGCAGCTGAACCGTCCCTTTTGGTTTTTGCCTATTTGGTAATTTTTGGTGAAATAAGGAAATTCCCCGTGCCTTTCTGTAAAATTAACGTCTATGGTTATCGTTAATGCACAGGAGGGAGGCCGCACATGAAACACAATGCCGTTTACGGCTACGCAAGAGTGTCCACAAAGGATCAGAACGAGGCGCGCCAGCTGTTCGCCCTGCAAGAATGCGGCGTGGCGGAAGAAAACATTCTGCTTGACAAGCAGTCGGGGAAGGATTTTAACCGCCCGGCGTACAGGCGGCTGACGCGGAAGCTGAAGCCCGGCGACACGGTTTTCATCAAAAGCATAGACCGGCTCGGAAGGAACTATGACGAGATCATTGAACAATGGCGGATCCTTACCAAGGAAAAACAGGCGTTCATCGTCGTGCTTGACATGCCCCTTTTGGATACCCGGCAAAAGGAGAGGGATCTTACGGGCGTCTTCATCGCGGACCTTGTTTTGCAGATTCTAAGCTATGTAGCGCAGACCGAAAGGGAATACATGAAACAGCGCCAGGCCGAGGGCATTGCCGCCGCGCGTGCGCGGGGGGTGCGGTTCGGGAGGCCGGCGCGAAAAAAGCCGGAAGCCTTCCCGGCCTTGTTCGAGGCATGGACGAAAAAAGAGATTTCGGCGCGGGAGGCCGCAAGGCAGCTGGGAACCACGCACAAGACCTTTCTCGCCTGGGCCAGTGGAATAAGGTTGTGAATCCTAAAGGATTCGAGACCTCCCTCAATTGCCGCTTGACAAGCCGGTTAAATAATTAAGATAAGATGTGGGGCATATCCGACCGCCGCGTCAGCCTGTCCATGCCGACCATCCGCTCCCATAACGTAAAAATCCGCGAGAAGCTCGGCGTCACGTCTCTGGAAGAAATGAAATTTTACATCAAATGGATGAAAGAAGGCACCGGCGGTGAAAAATGAGCGCGGCAAAATATCCCCATCGAGAGTTTCGGCACGGGCTTGAAACGAATCGCCGATGAAGCCTGCGAAGCTGCGGGCGTCAGGGTGGAGTTTGAAATGCTCAAGCTCGGATTCGCTGTAGTCTTTTACCGCCCTGACGAAAATTTTAATACGACAGAAAAAAAGCCCTATGTCCAAATAAAAATGTACAGCGGGTTTGGAAAATTCAATCGCTGCCAGCCTATGAAAAACAGGCTGGCAGAGGATTTTTGGCGGAGAGAGTGGGGATCGAACCCACGAATGGTTGCCCATTGCCGGTTTTCAAGACCGGTGCCTTCGACCGCTCGGCCATCTCTCCAAAATTCCCGGCAAAAGGCTTCGTTGTGTTTCAAAGTGTTTCAAAAAAAATTGGTGACCCATCCGCGGCTCGAACGCGGGACACCTTGATTAAAAGTCAAGTGCTCTGCCAACTGAGCTAATGGGCCAATTTGGCTGGGGTAGCAGGACTCGAACCTACGCATGACGGAGTCAAAGTCCGTTGCCTTACCGGCTTGGCTATACCCCATTGTAGGAGTGGTCTAAATACGCTGACAGTTAGTAATTATAGCATAACCTGAAATCCGTTGCAAGCAATTT
>JAITOE010000016.1 GCA_031290135.1 Eubacteriales Family XIII. Incertae Sedis bacterium | reverse complement strand
AAAAAGCGGCACTTAATATAACTTAATGGTATAAGGAGGCATCTATGCCAAAAGTAGATTTAACCCTGCCGTCCGTTCAGATAAGGGAAATCCGCCTGAACTCCATCACAGGATTTCAGGGCAGCGCCGAGGAACTCGTCAGCCGCTCCAAGTGCGGGATGAAAGACAGAAACCGCTCGTTCAGCCAGTGTCTGGGCTGTTCTGTTTCGCAGGCGGCGTGTATGACCATCTTGGTGCAGGATTCCGCGGTGATCAGCCACGGTCCCGTCGGGTGCTCGTCCTGCTTCCACGAGTTCGCGTTCACGTATCGCGTGAATTCGCCGCTCCGCGGGATTGAAAAACCGACGCAGCGCAAGATTTTCTCCACGAATTTACAGGAGAAAGACACCGTTTACGGCGGCGGCGCGAAATTGGCGGCGGGCATTCGGGAAGTTTACGAGCGTGTGCGCCCGAATGTAATATTCGTCCTCACCACTTGCGCGGCGGGCATCATCGGCGACGATGTGGAGAGCGTCTGCGACGAAGCCGAACAGGAACTGGGTATTCCCGTGGTCGCGATATTCTGCGAGGGCTTCCGCTCCAAAGTGTGGACGTCGGGCTTTGACGCGAGTTACCACGGAATCGCCCGAAAACTCATTGCCCCCGCCCGTGAGCGCCGCAGCGTTATCAACGTCGTTAACTTTTGGGGGAGTGATATTTTCAAGGACTGGTTCGCGCCATTTGGAGTCACGCCTAACTACATTACCCCATATTCCACCTTGGAGAGCCTTAAATGGTCGTCAGAAGCTGTCGGAACAATACAGGCTTGTTCGACGCTCGGCTCGTATCTCGGGGCGGCGTTGGAACAGGAATTCGGCGTTCCCGAAATCCCGACGGCTCCGCCTTACGGCATAGCCCAAACCGACCGTTGGTTCCGCGCTCTCGGCAAACTGCTCGGCAAAGAAGAGACTGCCGAAAGTATTATTGCGGAAAAGAAAACGGAATATACGCCCAAAATTGAAGAATTGCGGGAGAGATTAAAAGGCAAAACCGCTTATGTAACCGCAGGGGCGGCGCACGGACACGCGCTGCTGGATATTTTGGGCGAACTCGGGATTGACGCTAAAGGCGCCTCCATCTTCCACCACGACTCGATTTACGACAGCGGGCGTGAGGATAACGACCAACTCGCGCAGCGTGTGGCGGACTTCGGCGATGTTCCGAACTTCAACATCTGCAACAAGCAGGAGTTTGAAATTGTCAACACGCTTAACCGAATCCGCCCTGACTTGCTGCTTGCCAGGCACGGCGGTATGACGCTTTGGGGCGCGAAACTCGGCATTCCCTCCTTGCTGATTGGCGACGAGCATTACGGTATGGGCTACGAGGGAATTGTAAAATACGGCGAGCAAATCCTTGAAACGCTCGAAAACGACGAGTTTGTCAAGAACTTGGAGAAACACGCCGTCAATCCGTATACAAAATGGTGGCTGTCACAGCCTCCCTACACATTTTTAGAGGGAGGCGCGAAATCGTGCGCGAAATCGTAAGCGGAATCATTGAGCAGGAGCGTTACACCTGCGCTATCGGGGCGTTGCAAAGCGTCGTCGCTATTCCGAAAGCCGTGCCGATTTTGCACTCCGGGCCCGGCTGCGGCAATATGATACAGGGATTCTTTGAACGCGCCAAAGGCTACGCGGGCGGAAGTACCTCGCCCTGCACAAACTTTTCCGAAAAAGATGTTGTGTTCGGCGGGATTGACACGCTGCGGCAAATTATCGCCAATACATATAAGGTGTTGGACACCGACTTGCAAGTGATTATGACAGGCTGTACGGCGGGAATTGTCGGCGATGATATTGAATCGCTGGCGCAGGAATTTCAAGACGAAGGCAAACCGATTGTGGCGGTAGAAACTGCGGGCTTTAAGTGCAATAACTACGAAGCCCACAGCCTTGTCGTAAACGCCATAGTAGACCAGTACGTCAGCTTGTATGAGGATGAAAACCCCACCCGAAGCGAAAAGAACACCGTCAACTTGTTTTCTTCTCTACCGTATCAAGACCCGTTTTGGAAAGGCAACCTTGGGGAATATAAGCGGCTGCTGGAAGGGTTGGGGCTGAAAGTCCACGTTTTGTTCGGACACAAGTCAGGCGGTGTGAAAGAGTGGCGGAAAATACCCCGCGCGAATTTCAACGTACTCGTTTCGCCTTGGTACGGCGTGCCGATAGTGGAACACTTGAAGAGTAAATACCATCAGCCGTATACGCAGTTTTGGCATACGCCGATCGGGGCGAATGAAACTGAATCGTTTTTGCGGAATGTGTTGGCGTTCGCAATCGAACAGGGCGCCGAAATTGACGAAAGCGCCGCGGAGGGGTTTATCGGCGGCGAGAGCAAGGCTTACTACGAAGAAATCGAGAACCTTGCGACGTTCCTGCTTGAATTCCGCTATGGACTGCCGAGCCACTTCCACGTTATCCACGACGCGGGATATGTTGTAGGGTTATCGAAATTTTTGCTCCATGAGGTCGGGATTGTCCCGAAAGAACAGTTTGTGGTTGATAACACACCCGAAAAATGCAAGGCGCGGATTACAGAGGATTTAGCGAATACGTCCGCCAAAAAAACCATACCTCTCACGTTTGAGCCGGACGCGGGCAAAGTACAAGATACCATCCGAAAACTGTCGCACAGCGGACGCGGACTGATTATCGGCAGCGGTTGGGACAAAGAGCTTGCGCGAGAGAAAAATTATGACTTCTTGTCGGCGTCTGTGCCTACTCCATATCGGCTGGTGCTTACGACGAATTATGCCGGGTTCAGCGGCGGACTTCGCGTGATTGAGGATATTTACGATGCCGTGTTGGGGACATACCGATGAGAATAGCGTTCGTGAGTATAGACCTGTATTTAATAGTAGAATGCCGCAAAGACAGCGTTCCACTGTTAAATGCAGGTTCTTACTCATTTGAGGGGAGGTGGTGTAAATTTGTGTAATGACTGTGAAGAAATACCGGAATGTACCCAAAATAAACAGCGAGAAAGGAACCTACGATGGCAAATCAAGCGGAACCACCAACGGCGTATCGCTTTGATACGCAAAGAGTACGGGCGGGATATGAGCCGAAAGACCATAACTACGCCGTATCACCGCCTATCTACCAAACCGTATCCTATGATTTCCGGGACGTAGAAAATGCCGCAAACCTTTTCGGGCTGCGGGAAGCCGGTTATCTTTACACCCGCATAGGCAATCCGACAGTAACGACGCTGGAAGAGCGCGTCAAAACGCTGGACGGCGCGGCAGGCGCTATCGCGCTTGCGTCAGGAATGGCGGCAATCAGCTATACCCTGCTGAACATTGCGGAAGGCGGCGGGCGAATCCTCACATCGCCCTACCTCTACGGCGGCAGCAAGGACAGCTTTAAAAAAATCTACCCCAAGTTCGGGATACGCTTCGATTACGCTCAGAACATCGAAAGCCCCGAAAAGTTATCGGCGGAAATCCGCCCCGACACCAAGGCAATCTTTGTGGAGAGCATTTCAAACCCGAACACGGTTCTGCTCGACATAGACTTAATTGCCGAAGTCGCGCACGAACACGGCATACCGCTTGTGGTGGACAATACGGTCGCCACGCCGTATCTATACAACCCGATCGCGCACGGAGCGGATATTGTAGTGTATTCCGCAACAAAAGGATTGAACGGGCACGGCAACGTGATTGCGGGCCTGGTGTTGGAAAGCGGCAAATTCCACTGGCAAAGCGAAAAATTCCCGCAGTTTTCCGAAAAGTATTACACCTTGCGGGATATAAATGGCAGCCTCCGCACGTTCCCGGAAGTCTTCCCGGATGCGCCCTTTATCCAACGTATCCGATTCAACTACCTGAACTACTTCGGCGCGGCGCTCTCTCCGTTTGACGCTTATCTGGCCGTCATCGGGCTGGAAACCCTGTCGGAGCGGCTGGCAAAGCAAAGTTATAACGCCTTAAAGATTGCGGAGTATCTCAGTTCCCGCAAAGCCGTGGAATGGGTGCGGTACCCCGCGTTGAAAGGCAGCCCTCATTACAGCCTGTATGAGCGGGATTACCCAAACGGGGCGGGCGGGATTCTCTCATTCGGCTTCCAGGGAACGCAGGAACAGCGTGAGAAGTTATTGAACTCTGTAAAGTTGTTCCACTACCACCTCAATATCGGCGATGCCCGCTCGTTGATTGTCAATTCGCCGCAGACAACGCACAGCGAATTGGAAGCGGATGAAAAGGCAATTGCCGACATCCCCGAAAACCTAATCCGTATTTCGGCGGGATTAGAAGACTTAGCGGACTTAATCGCGGACTTGGAGCAAGCGTTCCAAGCCGCCCTAATTTGAAAGGAGCAACCATATATGAAAATAATAAGAAAATTGTTCAGCAGCATCGCGCTGACACTCACGCTGGCTATTGCGCTTTCCGCTTGCGGCGCGAGCAACAAACCGGCATCATCTCAGACCCAGGCGCCGACCCAAAGCCCTGCCCCCGCGACCCAGACCCCGGCGCCGGCCCAAAACCTCGTTTCCGCGAACGTGGAAATCAAAGGTACCGTTGACCTCGTTCCGCACAGCGAACTGGTGAACTACGTCAAGGACAAATTGGAGGCCGAGGGCGTTACAGTTACGCTTGTATCCACCGCCGCCGATGAAACAACCAACGAGCGCACCGAAGCGGGCGAGGTTGACTTCAATTTTTTCCAACACTTCCCGTATCTGAGCGAATGGAATGAAATCAACGGCGGTCATTTAGTCAACGCCGGAGATATTCACGTTGAACCCATCAGCGCGTATTCAGACAAGTACAAAACCATAGCCGAAATACCCGCTGACGCCAAAATCGCCATTCCGAACAACGCGACCAACGAGTACCGCGCTTTACGTATTTTGGAAATCGCGGGATTCCTCAAGCTGGATGATGAAGCGAGTAAAAATCTCAAGGCATCGGTCTCCAATGTCAAAGAATACCTGAAGTCTATTGAACTCGTAGAACTCGACAGCGCGACAATTATTCCCACCAAAGACGACTTTGACGTATTTATCACCAACGTCAACAAAGTCCTTGAAGCGGGAATCGATTCCGCGGTTCTCTTTAAGGAAGGTGAAGATTCTCCTTATGCCAACATCATCGCCGTGCGGAGCGATCTTGCCGCTGATAAAAGAGCCGCCGTGGACAAATTGGTAAAAGCTCTCCAGTCTGACGACACCCGCAGCTACATTTTGGAGCATTACAACGGCCAAGTCATCCCCGCGCAGTTAAGCAGCGCCGGCTCGACAACGCCGCCGGCAACCGCGGCCCAAGAAATATCGTACCCGTCCGCCGTTGACCCGAAATCTGTTACCAATTTCAAGTACGGCAAAATCCAAATCCCCGGCAAGGGCGGCGCGCTCTGCGGAATCCCCGTGTATATCGCCTATGAAAAAGGGTTCTTTGCCGCCGAAGGTTTTGATGTGGAACTGATTTCGGCTGATACGGAAACCCGAAAAATTGGGCTTAACAATGGAACAATTCCGGTTGTCAACGGCGACTTTCAGTTTTTCCAGTCCATTGAAAACGGCGTGAATGTAAGCGTCGTTGAGGGATTGCACAAAGGGTGCATTAAGCTTCTCGTGAAAGCGGATTCGGATATTAAGACCGTCGCCGACCTCAAAGGCAAGAAGATAGGCATTGACGAGGTGGGCGGCACGCCGCACCAAGTTGCCGCGCTCTGGCTCGAAAAGGCCGGAATTTCTGCGGACCAAGCCAAAAAGGAAGTGACGTTCCTGCCTTTTGAAGAGGGCAACCTGGAAGTTGAAGCCCTGCGCTCGGGCGATATAGACGTAGCCGCTCTGTGGGATCCGTTCGCTTCGGTTCAAGAAGCGTCCGGCGACTATCGCGCTATCTTTGACCTTGCGACCGACCCGTTGTTCGCCGACCATTATTGCTGCTTCCTGTACGCGTCCAACAAATGGATAGAAGAGAAGCCTGAACAGGTCGCGGCTCTGCTCCGCGCGTATCGCGCCGCTGAGGACTGGATTGCCCGGAATCCCGAAGAAGCTGTTCAAATTGTCATAGACGGCAAGTATTCCTCTATCGACGACCAGAAAGAGCTTGCCATTGAGTTGGTTAAGCACTACGCTATACCGCAGTTTCAAGACCACGGCACGGCGGCATATGACATAGGCGGCGACGTTAAGTATTTCGCGCAGCAATTGTACGACATAGGCTACCTTACCACCAATCCCGAGGATTTCGTTAAGCAAGCGTACTATGCGGCAGACTTAAGCAATCAATGATTAACTCCACTCCGCTTCGCTTCGTTAATCATTGGCAAAAATGGCATTAAGGGCAACCTCTAAAAAAATATCGCGGGGCGAGGGTGTGTGACACTCTCGCCCCTTGCGAAACAAAGAAGGTCAGTAATGAAAATATCTAACTTGCGATTTTTGCTCTTGACAGCGTTTGCGATAGCCGGATTTACGGCGGCGATAATCATTAACGCCGTTGTTCGGCAAGTTGCGGATGTGAAAATAGCCGATTATGAAATCGGCGGATTGACTCTTAATTTCAATGGTCTGTATCGGTCTGTTGTCGCCGGGATTATCCTGGTTCTTCTTCTCTCTGCGGCATACGCGTTTTTCCATGAGGACAGACGGGTTAAGTTTGTCCGCAAAGCGTCTTTTCGCTTTGCGCTCGGAATGGCGCTTGCCCTTTGGGATATACTGGGCACAAAATACTTGCTGCTGCCTCAACCGTTTTTTCCAGGGCCCGCGAAAATCGCGGAGACGTTTCTGATTGAAAGCGGGTTTATTCTCGAAAACACGCTGTATTCATTGCGCCTATACGCTTTCGGCTTCACCTCGGGCGTGCTGTTCGGCGTGGGCAGCGGCATACTTATCGGGTGGTTTCCGAAAGTACATTATTGGGTAAGTCCCGTGCTGAAAATCACTGGTGTTATCCCGGCGGTTGCGTGGATGCCGTTTGCGCTGACCCTTGCGCCGACGCCTTTTTCGGCGGCGGTGTTCCTTATGGTG
>JAITOE010000011.1 GCA_031290135.1 Eubacteriales Family XIII. Incertae Sedis bacterium | reverse complement strand
TGATACGTCTTTACTATTATACTATATCAAAATCACAAATGCAAGCAGAAAGTGCCGGAAATTCAATATTTCCGGCACTTTTTTTCAGAATTTCTACTTATTTAGTTGTTAAACTTGGGCCGGATATTGTAGCATAAACTCTGTTATATTCCTCTTCAAACAATACCGGATAAACAGATTGTTCGTATTCTGATTCTGAAATTATTCTAATCATTTTTCACTTCCGGGTGAGATATTCTCAAATCATTAGTTTTACTGATAACAGTCCCGCGTCCCATAGCCGGCGCATTTTCAAAAGCATATATATCTAATCCCATGTCAATTATTTTAATCGTTTTCCCCCGAAAGATCAACGTTGACATTTGCCTGAATTTAAGTATAATTGGCATATGGAAAAAATACTGACGATTTTCACAGGGGGGACCATCGGGTCAAAGGCCGGGGGCGGCGTGCTGGACGTGGACCGCGCCGCCGGGCGTGAACTGATCGAAGGCTTCCGCAAAAGCGGGGGCGCGGCCGCAGCCGTGGATTTTGACGTCCTCCGGCCCCTCGATATCCTGAGCGAGAACCTGCTTCCGCGCCACTGGGGCGCGATGTACCGGGCGGCCTGCCATGCGGACGCCGGGGGATACGCCGGCGTCATCGTCACCCACGGCACCGACACGCTCCCTTATTCCGCGGCGGCCATGAGCTGCCTGCACGCCGGGAAAAAAATACCCTTGGTCTTTGTCGCCGCCAATCTCAGGATCAGCCACCCTGAAAGCAACGGCCCGGCGAATTTCGCCCACGCGGTCCGCTTCATCCTGCAAAACCGGATCCCCGGCGTTTTCGTTGTTTTCCGGAACCGCCGGGGGGAAAGCATCGTTTATCTCGGAACGCGGCTTTTAAGCGCGGACGCCGTTTCCGATCAATACGCTTCCTATATGGGCGCGGATTTCGGGGAAATGCGGGACGGCATGTTTGTGCGCCGCGCCGCCGGCTTTGGCCCGGATTTGCAGGCTTTGGAAGCCTTGGAACGAAAATACGACGTTCCGGCGACGGATTTTCCCGGCGGGGTCATGTTCGTCCGCCCCTATCCGGGCCTGGACTATTCCGCCATAAGCCTTGCGGAAAACAAGCCCTCGGCCGTCCTGCACGGGCTTTACCATTCTTCCACGGCCTGTTCCGCGCCGGAGGAAAGCTCCGCCGTCGCCTTTGCGGAACGCTGCCGCGCCCAAGGCATCGATTTTTACATGCACGACGGCAGGCGCTGCCGGGACGAAAACGGCGTCTACCCCTCCGCCAAGGCGCTGCTGGACGTGGGTGCGCGCCCCCTGACGGGCATTTCCGGGGAGGCCGCGCTGGCGAAACTGAACGTGGCCTACAACCAAACCGCCGTCCCGCCCCGGACATATATGGAAGAAAACGTCTTTTTTGAATATGTACGGCAGCCAGCTCAGACAGACATCGACTGTGAATAATAACGTCACTACATAAGGAGCATGCGAATGGACAAAAAACGGATTGCGGTTATTTTCGGAGGCGTTTCATCAGAGCATGATGTCTCAATGGTCTCCGCATCTGCCATTATGGAGGCATTGAAAGAACATGTGCTTGTGCCTGTATACATCACAAGGGAGGGAAAGTGGCTTGTATATGAAGGCGCATTTGCCGATCCGCGGTCCGTTGCATGGGAACGGGACGGAACGCCTGTGATTTTTGGCCAGAATAAAAACGACAGGGGGCTGTTCAAAATTACCGGCGACCGAATTGAACCAATGGCAATTGACGTGATATTTCCCGTTTTGCATGGCAGGAACGGCGAAGACGGCACGATACAAGGCCTGTTTGAATTATCGGCCATTCCTTATGTCGGCTGCGGCGTGCTGTCCTCCGCGATATGCATGGATAAGGCATTTACAAAGATGGTGGCCGCAACCCTTGCCGTGCACCAGGCGGAATATTTGATCCTGCACGCAGACGCGGCGGGGCGCGGGGCTGAATGTAAAAAGAAAGTTGACGGGCAGATTGGATATCCCTGTTATGTGAAACCTGCCAATGCCGGATCTTCTGTCGGGGTTTCAAAAGTAAACGACAGCGACGGGCTGCAAGCGGCGCTCAATTTGGCGTTTCAACATGACAGGAAAGCGGTGGTGGAAAAAAACATTGTCGGCCGGGAGCTGGAGTGCGCGGTTCTGGGCAACCAAAACCCAAGGGCATCCTGTGTCGGCGAAATTGAGACGACGGAAGCGTTCTATGATTATGACGCAAAATATAACAATCCCTCGTCACGGACGATCGTGCCTGCGGACATCAGCGAAAACATTTCAAAAGAAATCCAGCGGACTGCAGTTGAAATCTACGCCGCGTGCGAATGTTCCGGACTTGCCAGGGTCGATTTTTTCTTAGAACAGAAAACAGGGCGGATTATTTTTAACGAGATCAATACCTTGCCCGGCTTCACTCCGATCAGCATGTATCCGATGCTGTGGGAACACATGGGGCTTTCGGCAAAACAGCTTTGCGAGCAGCTGGTTGAGCTGGCGTTTCAGAAGAAGAATGCGCCGTCGCCGTAGAATATATTGCTCATGTTAGCCAGTCTCCTTCGGTCTTTCCACCTTTGTCTTTAAGCCAATTTTTTATCGTCCATAAAGCATATAGCGGCAACGTCCCTGATTTCTGTTCCAGCGAAGTCAGCAACGACTTTCCGGGCTTGTATTTCTTGCAATACTGCGACAGGGACTGCGCGCTTTTTGCTTTTGACGACTTTACTTCAACGGGCACGACGTCAGCTTCGTCCTGAACCAGAAAATCAACCTCCGCCGAATTGTCCGACCGCCAGTAATAAATGCTGCCATATATATTTTTCAGTTCACAGAAGGCATAGTTTTCAGTCATGGAACCCTTGAAGCTGGTGTAATTGCCGGTATTGTCCATGATCACCGCCGGCGCGACCCCCGCAAGCTTTCTCATCAGCCCGACGTCGCAGGCAAACAGCTTAAAATGCGTTGCGTCCGCATACGCTTTCAGCGGCATAAGCGGCGTTTTGACCAATTCAAGCTTGTAAACCATGCCGGCCCTCGCAAGCCACCAAAGCGCATCCTCTAAGTCTTTTGCCCTCCAGCTGCTTTTAACCTGGCTGAAAATGAATTTTTGGTTTTCCTTCGCCAGCTGTTTCGGGATGGAGTTCCAAATCGCGGAAATCTTGGGGAAATCGCCCCGTGGCGCGTGTTTTGAAACGTCTGCCTCGTAGCCGTCCAAAATGCGGGCTAAAATCTCGTCAACGCGCTCAATGTCCTTGTTTTCAACCCAGTCCCTGACTGCTTCGGGCATTCCGCCGATAATATAATACCTTTCGAGATATTCCTTGAGCATGGCGGAAAAGCCGGAATAATCGCCGCCCTCGTCCATTCTCCGGACCAGCATTTCCCTGCCGTTGGCAATCAGGAACTCCTTGAAACTCATGGGAAAAAGCGTGAGCATGTCAACCTTGCCGACGGGAAAGGAATAAGGGGGCTGCGGCTTTGCCACGCCCAGGAGCGAGCCGGCGGCAATGACGTGATATTCGGGCGCTTCTTCCTGAAAATACTTAAGGCTCGTAAGGGCGGCGTAGCACGCCTGGGCCTCGTCAAAGATAACGAGCGTTTTTCCGGGCCTGATCGTTTTCTCGCGCTGCAGGGACAAATCTTCCATGATCCGGTGCGGGTACAGGTTTTTTTCAAAGACCTGCGCGATCTGCTTGTCCGTGTCAAACTTGTAATAAGCGACGTCTTCATAGAACCGTTCCCCGAATTCTTTTAACAGATATGTTTTGCCGCACTGCCTGACGCCTTGCAAAATCAAAGGTTTTCTATTCTCTTTGTTTCTCCATTGGATGAGTTCGTCCATCATCAGTCTTTTCATTTTAACCACCTTGCCTATATGATAGCACAAAGAAATATATTTGTCAGCAAAAACAGGTATTTATTTTGCATGAATTTCTGCAAAAACAACACCTGTTATAAGCCCTATAGACCAAACGGAACGAATCACCCAGCTGGGGGGCGGGCGTACCCCCTCCGTCATTGCGAGCAAAGCGAAGCAATCCAGAGCGGCATGTGGATTGCTTCGTCGCTTCGCTCCTCGCAACGACAAAGGGCGCAGCGGCGATCCTGCATACCCAAGATTCAATCTCCCTTGCGGCTTTTTCGTGCGCCCTGTCCATTTCCCACATGCGGCGGGAGCGGAAACGGGCGCGCTCGTTCTCGTCCGTATTCCGCAAGCGGACGTTTGTGCTTGGCTTATTGCTCCGGTTCAAACACCCAGGCTATCACCTCAAGGGCGATGAACCCGCCGCAGAAAGTGAAATCGTGGGAATGGAAATCTAAGGGCGAAAAATTGAGCGGCGGGAAGTTCCCCGCCGCTCAATCGTGCGTTGCGTTATTTGCCCTTGCCGAGTTGTGCGCGCAGCCGTTCTATCTCCGCGTCCTTGTCGGCGAGAATCGCGTCCTTGTCGGCGAGAGCCGCATCCTTGTCGGCAACAACGCCTTGCCACTTTTTGCGCTCAGCTTCGGCTGCGTGGCGCAGGGCCTGCCCCTCGTCAAGACGGCCCATCACGCGCCTGCGCTCAAGGTCAACGTAGTCGGGGCTGCTTGCTATCTCGCGGTAAGCGTTCACCATTTGCGTCATTTCGTCCACCCCCAGTTTTTCAAGGTTTTCCATTTCTTCCTCGGTGTCGGCGCGGAACAGCCGCAGGAAAAGTTCCAAAATATTGCTGCTGTATTCCAGCTTCGTCATAGTCAAACTCCCCACACTAAATATTATAGTACGCTTTCCCGCCAATTACAACAGGAACTTTCAAAGCGTTGACTTTCGCGCAGTCTATCCATATAATGAATACGGACAGAAAAAAAGAAAAAATCACAGCCTGATGCCTGGTACCTTTGAATAGTCAATCACGCCGGGTTCCGTCACCAAACGGAACGAAACTACCCAGCTGCGGGGCGGGCGTCACCCAGAGGCGGGATTGCGGGCATTCCAGCGGAGTGAGCGCAGCGAATGGAGCGCCCGCACAAGCGTCAGCGACCCGACCGGCGGGTTATGCCCATCCCGCAGCGACGGTTCTATATACCTAATTCCCAATTGCGAGCAGCGCGAAGCAATCCAGAGCGGCATGTGGATTGCTTCGTCGCTTCGCTCCTCGCAACGACAAAGGGCGGTGTTCGTAATCTCAAACTCCGTTATGCTGTCGTAGGGTATGCCGAGCTTAAAAACTTCTCATGATCCTGAATACCATAAAAACCAATACCGCCAAAACCAGCAGGATGGTTCGTTTTACAGTTCGGTTCTGTAAAAATTTCACGAAACCGGAAAACGTGTCAGGCGTGTTTTCCGGCGCAGGAGACTCAGGCGTGTTTTCTTGCGTTTCGTGTTCTTCAAAATCCATGAGATCCGACCCTCCCATTTTTCGGAAGAAGCCTTTGATAAAGCGTCCCTTTTTCGTCCCGCTCACAAAAGGGTGTATTTTTTTAACTTTTTTGGGAAGCTTGGGCAATTCATCCACGGCATTTTCTGCTTTGAAAAATTCCTCGTCGAAAGTAAGCCGTGTACCGCAGCTTACACAGTATTTTCTTTTCTTTAAATTTTTCGTGCCGCAGTTTTCGCACAGCATCACATCGTTCCTTTCCCTTAAATCCCAGGCTGACGGTCCCTGCCGCGAGGCGGTTTATTTCAGCTCGAAAACAAAATAGAACCCGTCTTCGCTCTTTCGGACGCATTCCGCGCCAATTGCGTATGCCTCCGTTAATTCCCCTGCCTGTTCTTCTGTAACGGGAAACGGCTGCCAAAACGAGATCCGGTTATTCACCATGACGGGATAGAGCCGAAGCTCGGTCTTTTGCGGCCATATGTACAGCTTGGCCACATATCCGTAGGGCAGCTTGTCCTTTTTGTTAAAATCCGTCCCGTTGCTGTTGAACACAAAATTTCCGATGGAATAGAGAACCATTTTCCCGTCCACCCATTCCTGGCCGGACACGATATGCGCGCCATGCCCCAAAACCATGTCGGCGCCGGCTCGAATACATTTTTCGGCCAAGGATTTCTGCACCTTCAGCGGCTGCGCGAAATCAGTCCCCCAGTGCGGCGAAAGGATGATGAAGGCGCCGGGATATTTTTTCCTGTAATAAGACACCTTGTCAAAAAAGGCGTCGGACAGACATGCTGTTCCCGCATTGTCGCCCAGGGCGTAATGCCTGCTGATGGCATGCCTCGTGTTTCTGAACCAGTACGCATTGAACAAAATAAGCTTTCTTTTCCCCATGCTGAAGAGCAGGGGCTGCTCCGCCTCATCCACGTTGGAACCCGCGCCCAGGGTCCGGAATCCGTTGTCCTTAAAGAGCTTTACGGTGGATTTACATTCTGATTCGCCGAAATCCAAGGCGTGGTTATTCGCCAGGAACACGGCGTGGACGTTTCTCTTTTTTAACTCGTCAATACATTAAGCCCCACGCTATGCGTGGGTGAACCGGCAGAGCAGTAGCGTTGCCTGGTGCAACAGAAACCCTCCTCTGATACAATGGTTATGGTTCCGAAGCCAAAG
>JAITOE010000145.1 GCA_031290135.1 Eubacteriales Family XIII. Incertae Sedis bacterium | reverse complement strand
CTTCTCCTGGTCGGAATTAAGGTCAAGAGAAAATAAACACAGAACCCGTCTGTAAAGGCGGGTTCTGTTTCCAAAATTTTTGAGGAACAGCCGCCCTGCAACAAGCAGGCTGGTCCTTTTATGTCTCCATTATACCAGCAGGTTCCCATGGATTGCAAGCTGTTTTTTTTTGCTGTTCGTTCGTTATAGTTGTATTCGCTCCCTTTATTCCGCGTTGCTTCTGAATTCTATCAGCCTCCGTATTACGGCGGCTGCCTGCGCGCGCGTGCTGAAGTCCCGCGGCGCGAACAGATTGTTCCCCATCCCGTTCACGATCCCCGCGCCGCGGATTTTCGCGACCGCTTCACGCGCGTATTCGCTGATCTTCGCCGCGTCGGCGAAGGGCGTCTGTCCCGCGCCCGCAGACAGGTATTCCGATCCGTCCCATCCCGCATCGTCCATGTAGCGCGAAAGGATGGCGCACATCTGCTCGCGGCTGATGCTTTCATCCGGGGCGAAGCGGCCCTCCCCGTAACCCCGCACAATGCCGCGGGCGTTTGCCCAGGCAACGGCTTCCGCGTACCAGGCGCCCGCCGGCACGTCGGTGAAAGCGCCGGCGTCCGCTGCGGACGGGCTGCCCTCCGTGCGCCACAGCACCGTCACGAACATCGCCCGCGACACGTTGGCATCCGGCTCAAAGCGTCCGCCGCCCGTGCCGACCAGCAAGCCGCGTTCCGCCACGAAGAGGATATCCTGCTCCGCCCAATGCCCGGCGATATCCGAGAATGTCACGGCGGCGAGCGGCTGGGAAACCTCCGGAACCGCGTTCTTGGCAATCTCCGACATCATGACGCCGTTCCCGTCAACAGGCCCATCGTCGCCGATCAGGATTTCAAGCCTGTCAAATTCGAAATCCATTCCGCTTTTCACCGTGATCGCATATAGGTCATACAGGCCGGGCGAAACACCGTCAAGCAGAAGCGTCCCGTCCTCCCCGAAGCCCTTTGCCGCCGCCACTGCGGCTTCGTCCGGCGTTTTGCCCGATGGCAGCAGCATAAAGCGGTATTTGGGGACATAGACGTTCCCCGCCGCCTGCGTTTCCGGGTCAAAATACCCCCCGGACAGCCCTGATTCCGAAATCGTAACCGTGCCGTTGTTGCGGGCGATGTTCTGTGAATTCTCCGAAACCACCGCTTCGGGATCCAATTTGAGCGGGAAATCCGTCACCGTCTTCACGGTCTCGACCGCCGGCGTGCCGTTTATGTCCTTGGCGTTTATCGCGTAGCTCCCGTCCAAATGCAAGGGGAAGCTGAGGCTTATGTCCGTTTTCCCGCCCGGAATGGCAAGCGGATACCCGTTTACCGTGACCTCCGTGATCGGCGCGGTTTCATAATCTTCTTCCGATGTGATGACCTCCGGGTCTTCTTTGTATATCCGGAAGAGCAGGCTGCCGTCTTCGTCCCGTCCAAGGATCTCTATCAGCGGCGCCGTCCGGTCCAGCGTCCACTCATACGGCATTTCCGCAAGGGAAAGCGATGTGGACGCGGGGCGTTCCCTGTAGTATTGCTCGTCCGCGGCGCGAACCACCGTGATGTATTTGCCGACCGCCATGTTGCTGAACATCAGGCTCTTGTCCCACGTAACAGCGTTTTCAGGCTTGCGCCATACACCCAGATACCGGTCCGGCGTCGCTACCGTTCGTTCTTCCTGTAAAAACGCGGGCACGCCGTCGGGATATTCCCCTTCTTCGTCCCGGACATACGCCGGGTTCGGAATGGAGACCATGACCGTCTCGTCATGGTAAACCGCGTGTTCCAGCGCGCTGTGGTCGAATTGCCGCGCCGTTTCCCCGTCCGCGTCTTCCGCCGCCGGGATGATGGCGAACAGGTATTCTCCGCTGCCGCCGCCCAGCGCCGTAAGCTCTATATGGCCGGTCGGCATGTCGGATCTGGAATAGCTGGTATATACGGAATGTTTTATCGCTTCGTCGCCGACGCTTACGTGGATCGACCCGATCCCCGGATCCGCGCCGGCCTCCCCCGCGAGATCGTCCGCGGCGTACACGATGTATTCGCCCGGCGCCAATCCCGTAAAGACGGCCTGCCCGCCCTGCGGCGCTTTTGCGGCGGCAAGAACCTCCGCGCTTCCCAGCGGGCTGCCGGCCGGCGCTGCCGCGAAGCGGTATTCGCCTTGATAGACGTTGCCCGCCGATTGCGCCGCCGTGTCAAAATAGCCCCCGGACAATTGGGCCGCGTTGACCCTGATCGTCCCGCTGTCCTGCGCCTGGTTCCACGATTTTTCCGACGTGACCGCGCCTTCGCCGAATTTGACGGGCATCGACGTCACCCGCCCGGAAACTTCCGACGAAACCAAACCGTTGCCGTCTTTCGCGAGGATCACGTAGACGCCGTTGAAACGGACCGGGGGCGAGAGCGTGAATTCCGTCCTGCCGGCCGGTATTGCCACCGGGTAGCCGTTCAGGGTCACTTCCGTGACGGGCGATAGCTTTTCAAAGCCGTCCTGCACCTCCGCGTCCGCAGACGCTTCTTTATATACGCGGATGCGCAGGACGTCGGACGTGCTTTCCAGAATTTCAACCGTCGGACGCGTCCGGTCGAAGCGGTCCACGAAAAAGATCTCGCTCGCGAAGGCAATGCCGTCCGCGTCGCGTTTGATGACGCGGTAGATGTCGTTTTTGCTGATTTCAAACGCGTCGCCCTCCGAAACCGCGCCGTCGTCCACGAAGCCGGGCTTCCCGTTGTCCCACCGTTCCAAGGAAACGGTCTGCCCGTTTTCAGGCGGCGCATAGGCGATGAAGATGTTCTCCGCGACCTGGCTGCCGTTCTCCGGCAGCGGATTCCCTGCGGCGTCCACGAGGCTCGCGCCCAGGAAAATCTCCTGGTCCGTCCCGTCGCCGTCCGCCGTCTTGAACCAGTCGGCGGCGACGTTCCTGTCCGTCCTGTTTGCGGCGGTATCGACGGCGGAAACCTTGAAACTGCCGTTGCTGTTTACCGCAACGTCGAACTTCCACACCCTGCCGGACAGTTCCCTTACATTTGCCGCCGCGCCCGGCTCCCGGATGTTCACGCCGTCCAAAGCGACGGAAGCAATCCCATAGTCGTCGATGACCGTGGCGGTAAGCGTGACCGTTTCGCCTTTTTTCACGCTCCCCGGCGCCGGCAGATTCCGGTTCCAGTATATATGCGGCGCGTTCGGGTCATCTGCGGGGACCGGCGGCTCATTTCCCCCGAAGTCCTCGATGTAGATGTCGAAATGCGCCTGTTCTGACAGCACCGTCACCGTCACGACGTGCGGGCGGTTGTTCGGGTTGTTGAACGAGACCGTCACCCCTGCGGCGTCCGCTCCGTTTATTTCTTTTCCGTCAAAGCCGGGGTAGTCGCTCTCGATCAGGGCGGTTCCGGCAAAATGCAGGTTCACCGCGTCCGCCATGGTCGGGAAGGTGAATTTCGCGCCGCGTTTCGCCGTCGCGATGTCGTTGCGGTACGGCACGGCGTCCCCCGCGCCCCAGGCCATCTGGTTGCCGTAAAACACCCAGTCGTTCTTGTGCGCGCCCGTCGTGTCGCCCGTATGCAGCTCGCCCGCCGTGTCATAAAAGCTGAAGATGGCGTTGTCGTTGAAGATGTTGATCCCCTCTCCGGGTTCCGTGGCGACAAAGGCGATGTCCAGGAAGCTGCCGGTCGCGGGGTCTGACAGGCGGATGACTCCCTCGCCTTCCTCGCCGGGCGTCACGGCGATGTAATGTCCTTCCTGGTTGTAATACAGCGCGCCGAGATGTTTCGTTTCCGGTTCTCCCAGTGTCAGGGAAAGCTCCTCGCACAGTGCCACCGGCGAAGCGAGGCGCGTCGTCTGCGCCGGGACGTAGATCCGGGCGCTCGCGCCGACGGGCACGGCGATCTTTGCGGGCGCGGAGAAGAACGTATGCGCCGCGATGTCCTGATATGCGACATTGTTGGCGGCATTCAGCTCCCCGGCGTGATCCGACCGGATCAGCCCGTTCGCTTCCAGTTCCGTGCCGCCCAGCGGATCCGCGTACAGGATTTCCACCGCGACGGAAAGGCTTCCGGCGATGTTTTCGTCCGAAAAGCTTGATTTCGGCACGGAGAACGTCCCCGTGACAAGCCTGCCGTAGCCGGCTTTGAGATCATCCGTCCCGTCCGTCCCGTGCAGCCGCAGTATGCCGCGCGCCAGTTCCTGGCTGCTGGAAGCCGAAAGCGCCGCCAGTTCCGCCAGCGGTTTTTGCGCGCCGATTGCCAATTTATGGCCGGTCAGGTCCATCGGCTCGAAGACGGCGTCGCCGTTCTCATCGACGCCCTTTTGGGCGCTGAACTGCAGGTAGACGCCCTGCGCGTCCGCCGCGCCCCGGTTCGTGGCTTTCATGCTTGCCGCAAGGATCACGCTGTCGCCGTCCACGCCGCCCACGGCCAGTTCCATGCCCTCGACCGCCAGCTCCGGCAGATCGGAGACGACGACCTTCGTCCCGCCCGGGGAGGCCGAAGAGTCATAGGTGAACGGATCCGCCGCATAGTCCCCGTCTTCGGATACCGTGAAATAGAACGTCCATCCCTTCAGCCCCTCTTCCCCGCTTCCCGCAGGGAGCGCTTCCGTAAACTGGTCCGCCCGTTCGCTGTAGGTGTTGATCCGCGCGCCGACGGGAATGCTCTCTTCTATCTTCCAGGTTGCGAGCGTATAGATCTCGTTCGCGGGCGATTTGATTTTAAGCGCCAGCGAAATCGGGTTCGCCTCGCTGCCCCTTATTTGGGCGTCTCCCACGTTCTTGAAAGACAGGACGGGACGGAGGCTCGCGCCCGGCGTGAAATCGTCCTCGTAGAAATGGATGGAGCCTTCTCCGATCGCCTGTTCCCCGACGCCGAAGCTGATGGCGTAATAGCCGTTGCTGCTCTTCGTCCGCCCGTCCGCGTCGGTTTTCGGAACGATGATCTCTCCCGCGTCCCCGTCCTCCGGATCCGCGAAGGCTACCCGCGTCAGCTCCGTCTGCGTCCCCTGCGCCAGGAAGAACAGGCTGCCCGGCGCGTCCGCGGGCGGATCTTCCGCGTCCTCCGGCGTGACGGACTTATAGCCCGCCGCCACGGCGATGTTCGAGAAAACGAAGCTCGTCATGCCGCCGCCCTTTTCGGGGTCTGTATAAGCGGCTTCCGTTTTCGCCGGGCTCCAGGCGTTCGCGGCGGCGTCTTCGTAGACCTGCATGTAGTTCATCGCCAGCATCCTGCCGCTGCCCCAGGAGGGAAGGACGTCCTCGCCGTCGCCCGGATCGTACTTCATCACATAGACGGCGTTGTTGGTCGTGTTTTCGACCGTGTCCGTGAACACCGCCGAAATATTCCCCGCCGCGTCGGCGCCTACGGTCATGTTGCCGCGTGACCCGTTCTGCTCCGTGTCGTCAAAGAAGGGAATCACGACGCCTTTCCGCGCACTTGCGTCGTCGGCTGTAATGCTTTCCAGGCTGGACTGCGGCACGACAAAACTGTTGCCGTTCATCTCAAACAGCAGGAAGGTCTCCGCCACGGGCATCGCCATGGACGTGAAGGTCTGCGATTCGTCGAATTCTTCCTCCGTGCCCGTGAGCGCGCCCAGCTTGCCGTTCAGGAATTTCAGGTTGCTGATATAGGGGTCTTCATAGGCGGAGGTCTGCCGGACGCCGCTGTAGACGCCGTCCATGCCCGCGTATTTCGTGTCTTCCGCCGATGCCGTAAGGGCGGTCAGCCCAAAATCGCCCGCGTTCGCGCCGCTGCCCGCGTCGTAGAGCTTCCGCACCACGGCGGCCGTGCCCAGGCTTATCGAACCGTCCGTTTGGTTGACCGTCGCTTTTTGCAGATACAGGAAACGGACGTTCGCTTCCGTGCCCTCCTGCGTGACAGCGGTCTTTCTGGCGATGTACGCGAGATAGAGCGCGTCGCCGGACATTTCCGTCACCGCCATGCTTTCAAGACGCATCCCCGCGTCCGCCCAGCCGTCCGGCGCCGCCGCGTAATGCCTGTATGCGCCCGCCGCGTCTTTCACCAGGAAATGGAAGACTGTGCTTTGCCCGTACACGTCGTCCATGGACTGGCTGATGGCAAGGCTCGCCCCCGCCGTGGGGTCGCCTGCGGTCGCGCTCGTGTAGCCGTTTCCGAGATCGGTTACCGCGGCTCCGGTCGTGGCGGCGTCATATTGCGCCTGGTATCTCCGGTCCGCCGCCGCTTTCTGCGCCTCCGTCATGGGCGCGGATGCCGCGTACAGGACGACGCCGCCTGATCTTGTCACCTTTGGAAGGAAGCGCAGCCCGTCTGTGTCCATGGGATCCAAGAAGCCGTCCGCCAGCGTGAACGCCGACGGGGACGCGATTTCATAGACGGCAGTTTTGACCTCCGTGTTGCGCGCGGCTTCGGCAAGCTGCTCCTGCACGGGTTTATCCGGCGGCGCCGCCGCCGATTTGGATTTGTAGCTCACCCAGGTCACATAGATGGCATCTCCGTCCGAAACGGCGGAGAAGTCCAGGTCGCCCGTGGCTTCGGCTTCGGGATCCACGACGATGTAGCCCGGCACGTCCGTATTCGGCTCATAAAGCCCGACCGACTCTCCCGTGTTGACCACCCGGCTCATGACAAGCATGTTGGAAT
Organism: Eubacteriales Family XIII. Incertae Sedis bacterium; assembly: GCA_031290135.1. GTDB lineage: Bacteria > Bacillota > Clostridia > Peptostreptococcales > Anaerovoracaceae > JAITOE01. The sequence continues at coordinate 11,295 of JAITOE010000145.1, read as the reverse complement.
CCACGGGATTGCTGTAGTCCGACGGAGACCGGCTTACCGTGTAAAGCAGGTAATTGACGCCGCCCGCTTCCACCAGTTCGTAATCTGTTCCGGTGACAAGCCCTTCCGCCAGTTTGAACGCGGATCCGTTGCTCGAATACCCGGATATCTGGAACGGCGCGTCCGCATAGGGGTCATAGGCGAAAGGCGTGATGCCGCCGTCTTCGGAAGTTTCTTCTATTTCTGCCATAATCCGGTTGCCCTCTTCCGCCCCGAAGATCTTCTGCGCGCTGTAGCTGTTGGCGGGCACGTAGATTTTCATGCCCGGAAAACCGTTTGCCGGCTGAAAATCGTCGGCGGGCGCGGGCAGGGAGGCGGACGGATCTGTGAGGGCGCCCGGCGTCGTCCACGTTTCCGGCATGCCTTGCCCGGACAAAGGCGCGAGGGCGGCAGGCGTCGTCCAAGGCTCCGGCAGGCTTTGCGCGAACGAATTCAACGGGGAACTCAGGCTCCCTTCTTTGGCGCCGTTGCCCACATACCACGCGAATTTCCAGCCGCTGTTGTTGTAGCCCGACGGGCTGCCTTCGGCAAACTCGCCCGCAAGGGATTTGTTGTACTCTTTTCGGTAATCGATCCCGATCTGGAAAATGTCCAGTTCAAAGCTGAAGACCAGCAAGACGATCCTAAGGCCCAGTCCCGCCCTGAATTTAAAATAATCAAACGAAAAGGCTTCCGTCTTGTATTCCCCGGTCGCGCCGTCCTGCTGGCGGCTCGCGAAGGTCATCATGACGCTCACGTCGATCTTGAAGAATATCTCAACCTTGAGAATCTCGATGCCGATGCCCGCGCCCACTTCGACGAACAGGTCCGGATTGACCGTCAAGCCGGAAAAATAGGTGTCGTTTTGTATTTTTTCTATCAGTTCTATCTTGTCGATGGCGGTTCCGTCCTCCATGGAGATCAGGCGCACGACGCCGTTGCCGCTGCCCGTGATCTTGCTGTTCAGCTTCACCACCACGGGTTCTTCGCCGTCGGACGTGACGAATCCGCCGCTGAAGCCGCCGAAACCGCTTTCATTCAGGATGCCGAGCTTCCCCCGGAACGTGATCTGGAAGGCGTCGGACGCGACGGCGACGTCAAGCCCCGCATTCTCCTCTCCCACGAGCCATTCGCCCCCGTATGCCAGCGAGTCGGAGCCGTCCGCGGTCCAGCCTTCGGTTTTAAGCGCGTAATCCGCAGGGAAGTTGATCGCGGTCCCCTTGGTTTTGACGACCCTGTCCACGATCACCCCGCCTGCCGCGTTCACCGACAGGCCGACCATGATGTAGCCGTAGAATATGGGTACCGCGACGAAGCGCACGGTCGCCTTGTACGAAAGCGACGCGCTGACCGTGACCAAGGCGCTGCTGAATTCGTATTTGTTGTCAAGGGTGTTGTACTTGAACAGGATGGTCACGTTGGCGCTTACGCTCACCTTGAACGCCGCGGAGTTCATGAATTTGTCCTTGTTGCCGTCGGCCGGGTTGGCGTTCTTCGCGTCCGTGGCGGCTTTGGTGATGTCCGCCCATTCTTCGTCTTTCATGAGCGCTTTTTTCGGATTCTTGAGATAATCCTTGAGTTTCGTCATCCCTGCTTTGTTCCAGCCGTTCGCGCCCCGCGGCCCGTTCACTTCGTTCGTGAACGCTTTCGCGTCGTTGCTGCTCGACGCCGAATGCGGCTTTTGGCTCCTGCTTGCTTCAAACAGCGGCAGTCCGATGGAAAATCCCACCTCATAGCCGTCCATGATCACGGTCACATAGTCCGAAAGCCCGAAGTTCAGGCTGGGCAGTTCTATGCCCGCGTCCGTTTCCATCGCCTTGATCGTATTCGCGCTGTCCGCCGTGTTCCAGCCCGACTGCGTGTTCTCGTCGGAATCCATGGATTTCATCATGTTCAGGCTGTCCGTGCCGGGTACCGTCCCCGTTCCCGTGAGGTTCACGGTATCAAGCTCTATGACCTCGCCGTCCAGCGCGACGCTCTCCGCCAGCGGCGTGTAGCCGCCCGCGCCCAGCGCGTGGAACGCCGTCTTCGCTTCTAATATTTTCTCCGTCGTTTCTTCTTGCTCCCGGACGGAGAGCAGCAGCGTGTCGTTCGCGTTGTAGGATCCCAGATAGGCGTTCAGCTGCTTCACGTCGTATTGTTTTACGCCGGTGACGGCATCCGCCGAAACCACGTCCGCCACGGGCACGAATTCACCCAGCGGCGTGTCGTTGATGAAGATGGGGGCGGGGTTCGTAAAGGGGTAGAGCAGGTTGTCGATGTATTTGGGATCCCAGTCGGCGGGGTCGTAGTAATAATCGCCGTCCGCGTTTAGCTTCGGCGCGCCGTTCACGCCGTCCCACGCGAAGGACAGGGTGTTCGTGTTGCCGCCGAGCGGCGAATCCACGGTTTCGCGGATGTTCGCCGCCGCGGTGTACATGGTCTTGCCGTCGCCGGAGTATTCCCCCGCCCGTTTTACGACCGCCGCCCCGGCGCCCGCGGGCGGCTCTCCCTGCACGCTCTCCCAGTCGTTCCCGTTCCGTATGATGTAGTGCGTCTTCGCGTGCTGCCCGCTCGTGATGAAGCGGTAGCCCTGCAGTTCATCCGTCAGCCGGGACTTGACGGTCTTGTTCGTCACGTTGGTCGTGAACGTGGGCAGGATCTGCACCAGGTCTGCCGCGCCGGACCCGGCGGGGGGCACGAGGGAGCGCGGCGTCAGGGTGTAGTGGGTTTTGAGAAACTGCTGCGCGTAGGCGCCGTTTGCGAAATATGGTTCGAAGTCCGTGATGCGGTAATCCGATTTCTGGATGATGTCGATCAGGGCGTCGGCGGAGGACGCGTCGAAGCCCGCGTCGCCGTTTTCGCGTCCCGCGCTGTCGAACAGCCGGAAGAATCCGATGGAAGCGTCGTACCAGCCGTCGAGCCTGCCGTTGTGGTTGGCGTCCACATAGCGTTCAAAATGCGACACGGAGGCGACCATGCTGTTGACGGCGGTCACGTATTCCGGCGTGTAATACAGGAAATCCAGCGATTTGCTCGAGAAGCTCCCGACGGGAATCTCTATGTCCGCGTCGCCCGGATAGGAAACGCCGTCGAAGACGATGAGGTGGTCGGCGGGCAGGCCGAAATTGACCGACTGCAGGTTGCGGATGCCCTGCCGGCTGAGCAGATGCTTCTCCGTGTCTTTCAGCAGATCCGCCTCGCCCAGCTCCATGGACAGCGGCACGAAATAAGGATCCTCGGCGTTTTTGGCAGCCGCCTGCGCCTGTTTGTACGTGAACTGGATTTTTGCGCTTCCGTTTCCTGCGCTTATCTTGCCGTAGAAATCCGCCGCGGTCTCCTCAAACCTGTCCCCGTCCACCTCCACGCCCGCCGTGCCGTCGGGGTTGGTCTTCCGGGGCATGGAAGGCGCCAAGTGGATGTTCACGTCCTGCACCCTGTCTAAGACCGCGTTGACGCTGTAGCGCCCGTCCAACTGAAGGCGTGTCTCGGCCGCTTGCGTTTGTATTTTCAGGCTCGCCTCACCGTTCGCGTCTATCGACGAAGCGAGGTTCATTTCGCTGCCGTCGGAATCCCTTGACAGGAATACGGCGTTGCGGATGGACAAGGCGCTGCTTTGCGCGAATTCATAGGTCGCGGTGGCGGCGGGAACGACCGTCAGTTCAGAGCCGGCATATAACCTGCCGTTCGCGGAGACGCCGCTTTTCTTAGGCGCCAGCGTCACGGAGGGCTTGACGGCGTTGTAGAACGCGGCGTTTTCGCGCAGCGCCGATATCTTGCCGTCGTCCGCCGTGTGTATGACAAGGGAGAGGTCGTTGTCCAATATGCGGCGTTCGAACCTGGCTGCCTGAAGCCGCACATACGCGCCTGCGTCTTTCCCGTGCCAGTGGTCAATCTGCGCGCGGATGCTTCCTGCGCTTTCGGGTACGCTCCATGTGCCGGCTATGTTTCTTACGCCGCTTCCGGGGCTTGGCCCCGTTTCCGTATACAGCGTGCCGTTGTCCTGCTTCAGCAAACGCAGGTACGGCCTTCCCCAGCTTCCCGTAATGTTGTCTCCATTTTTGCCCGACTTCAGCGTCCCCTCGTAATAGAAGTTGCTGAACATCTCGCCAAGATCCGCGCGGAAATACGCGTCGCCCGCCCGCTCGCTCTTCACGATCAGGGCGCCGCTGGTACCGTCTTCCCCGACGCTGATGTTTCCCGATTTTGACCAGTAGCTCGAAAAATTGGAAGGGCTTGCGTAGCCGACGACGTCGTTGGTTTCCACCGACGCGCCTGCGTTGTTCGCTTTGCTCAGCCACTGCCAGTTCCCCCAGTAGTTGTTCAGGTAATTGTCCCCCCTGCTGAAGCTGATATTGCCGTATTCATGCGTGAGCAGCGTAATCCCTTCGCTTCCGGCGAATGACACCCTGCCTTCTACCGGCGCGGACGCCTCTTCTGCCACCATCTTCGCCTGCGGCTGGGAAAAGGACGGCGCGATGACAGAGGACTGATCCGGGGCGCCGGCGGATACGTCCGTCGCTTCGCCCGTGTACAGCATCGTGGCGTAGTTGACGCTGTCCAGCGTTTCGCCGCTGTTGTACAGGCTGACGGACGCGGCGCCGCCTGTCGCGCTGCCTTCGCCGCCGCCTTTGATTTCCGTCAGGACGACGCTGAATTGCCGGTCCGCTTCGGGATTGTATACGCCGTCGTCTATCAGCGCGATCTCAAGCGGAACCTCCGCGATCCCCGTCGGAAAGGTCGCGATGCCGCTGTCCGTGCCCGCGTAGTCTATGCCCGACACGGCGGTGCCGTCCACGGTTTCATAGCCCACCGTCAAAAACGAAAGCAGGTCGCCTTCGCGCCGGAGCGTCAGCCTGCCAGTCTGCTGCGCCTTGTCAAAGATGTATTCTGTTTGCGCAAAGGAGATATAGGACGCGCCCGCTTCGCCGTTTGCCGCGATCCGGAAGATGAGCCGGTTGGCGGTATCGTACACGCTGCCGCCGTCGCAGTCTATGATCGTCGCGGTGGCAAATTCATCGGCTTCCGTGTCGCCGTCGGGCGCGGCGAGGAACAGCAGTTCTTTTTCGGATTCGCCTTCCGCGAAGACCAAGGCGAAGACGTAGCTGTCATATTCCCCCTCTTCCATCAGGACCTTTGAAAAGCTCTTCTCCGGGTTCAGATCCAGATCTGCGGGCACGGGCGGAAGACTCTCCTCCGCCTGGGGGGCATAGACGAAGCCGGAAAGCCCGTTCGTGCTGTATTTTTTCCCGTTTTTGACATATACGCAGCGAAAATCGTAGGCATCTATCTGATCTGCGGGAACCAGAAGCTCCCTGCCGTTTGCGCCGTCGATCTCCTCCCATTCTCCGCTCTCCGCGCTGTAAACGAGCCATTGGTAGGAATCCGCGTCCGCGTCCGTATAGACCGTGACGTCGCCGTAGCTTTCTATCCCGCCCTCCGTGGTGTAGGCCGGCTCGGTTATGCCCGCTTCGCGGATGTAGACCGCTTCCCCCGACGCCAGCGGATCGCTTTCGCGGCCGATGGGCTGGTACGCCGCAATGGGCAGGGGGTCTTCGGCGGAAAGGGCATAGTCGCTTTTTCCCGCCGCGTTCAGGTAGCTCGTCTCGTCTTCGCTGATCTGCGCCAGCACGGGCGCCAGCTGAATATAGGCGATTGCCCGCCCGGCGGCGCCGCCGAGCCGGTGTACCGTCACGCGCTGTTCCGCGCCGCCCTCTTCCGCGGAAACTTCCGCCGTTGAGAACGCGAACGTGCCGTAGGGGAAGCGCGCTTCCCACTCGTCGCCGTTCTGTCCGGCAAGCGCCGCGACGTCCGTCTGCGACCCCGGTCCGGGGCTTTGCGCAAAGGCGGGCGCGACCGTGCTGGGCAACAAAGTGAGGGACAGCAACACGCAGCATAATTTTTTCAATAAATTTTTCATGTTCTTGCTCCTTCTGAATGAAATGATTCCTTATCCCGGTGGTTTATATTCCTTATGCGGTATATATTACATCAAAAAGACAAAAAATAAAAAAGATAACACAAATGTTATCCTTCTTGGGTGAATCGTCGTTACTGTTATGAAACTTAGGTACGTAGGATCGCCGGGGGACACCGCTACGTCCTTTGTCGTTGCGAGGAGCGGAGCGACGAAGCAATCCAGTGCCTGTGGATTGCTTCGCTTCGCTCGCAATGACGGAGGACGCAGCGGCGGCGACCGGGGCTTATACCTCCCAGTGGAACGTGTATCCCGTGCTTCGCGTGGCTTCTATGGATGCCTGCCCCCCGCCGTCCTCTATTTTCTTTCTGAGCCTTGAAATTGCCATGCGCAGGGAATTGGGATCCCCCGCGCCGCTTTGCCTCCAAACTGCCGCGTAGATTTCCTCCGTGCGCAACAGCTTGCCGGCGTTTTTCAGAAAAAACAGCAGCAAGTCGAACTCCTTCGGCGAAAGCTCCATGTCCGCGCCCTTGACGGACGCCCGCCGCCGCGTCATGTCCAGCGCAAGCGAGCCGTACAGGGGCGGCGCGTCTTGCTTCCGGGCGTCTATCTCCCTGCGGCGCAGCGCGGCGCCCACGCGCGACAGCAGTTCGTCCAGCCTGTAGGGCTTCGTGATGTAATCGTCGCCGCCCAATTTCAGGCCTTCGATCTTTTCTTCGTATTCGATTCTCGCGGTCAAAAACAGGATGTGCGACGTCACCTTATCCCGGATTTCGCCGCAAAACGCAAAGCCGCTGCCGTCAGGCAGCATGACGTCCAACAGGATCACGTCAGGTTCGCCGTGTTCCAGATGCCCGCGCGCCTCTTCCAAGGTGCGCGCGACCAAAACGTCGTAGCCCTCTGCGGTGAGTGCGCGGCAATTCAGCCGGTTCAGGCGTTCGTTGTCCTCCACGATCAAGATGCGTTTGGAATCAGGCATTTTCAGCTCCTTCCTCCGGAACCGGCAGCGTAAAGCGCACGGTCGTCCCCTTCCCCGGTTCGCTTTCAATCCGGATGTCCCCGCCGTGCGACGTGACGATCTCCTTGCAGACGACCAGTCCCAGGCCGTATCCCCCGCCTTCGTAGGCGCCTTGCGTAAAGACGTGCGGCAGTATTTCGGGGCGGATGCCCGTACCCGTGTCGGACACGCGCACCTCTATGCGCTCGTCGGCAACCCCCCCGTCATCCTCGCCGACGAACCCACCGGCGCAGGAAGCCTGCGCGGCCGGGGATTCTCCGGGGGATCCGGCGGCGGAAACGCGTTCCGCGGACACGAGGATGTGGCCGTCTTCCGTGTGTTTGCTCGCGTTGGACAAGAGATTGTACATGATCTGCGTCATTTCGCCCTCGTTGCCGCATACCGCCGGCAGGTTGCCGGGCACACGCAAGTCTATCGACGTCCCTTTGTGCGCCAGGATGGGGCGGTACAGGCGCACGATCTGCTCCAAAACCCCATCCATCGCAATCGCGCCGTTACGCGGCGTTTCCTTATGCGAAACGGTTATTTTGAGGGCTTCGTCCAGCATATGGGAAAGCCGCATCGCCTCCGAACTGATGACGCCTATATCTTCCTGCGCCTGCTCGTCCATGCCGGATTTTGCCATTTCATGGGAGATCAGCTCCGCGTAGCCGGACATGACCGCGAGCGGGGTGCGCAGCTCGTGCGCCACCTTCGCCATCAGGTCTTTTCGCAGCGTGTTCGTCCTCTCCAAGGCGACCTTTTCCACCCGCAGGTTCTGTTCCTGCTCCCTCGACTCGTTCATTATATGGGCATTATTGAACAACATTGCAAGCATTTGGACATATATGATGAACGGAAGCGCGATTACGACGACCGGATCATTGGCGTATTTGCTGTAGGGCGGAATGAAGATGTTCATGTAAAACAAGATGTCCCGTATGCCTGAATAGGCGAAAATCGCGCTGCCCGCGAGAAATATCTTCTGGGCGAAATCGGTTTTGCCGGACAGCAGGAGCATGCGCACGAAGACGTAGCTTATCGTGACGACGATCAGCACGAAATAACCTGTCATCAGGCGGGATATGAAGAGGGTGTCAAACAGCAGGTGCGAGAGCATGAAGGCCGCGGACAATGCCGCGACGGCAGTGAAAAAAGGCTTCGGCACGACGCCCGGATAAACGGAATCCGACGTCTTCAAAAGGAGCAGCACAATGGCGGGGGAGCAGACGTACTCTATCGTGAACAGCGCGCGCCAGGGAATCCACGGGAACATGCTGATGAGGACGTTCCCGCCCACGATGGCGGAATACAGGAGCATGAACACGCAGAGAAGCAGGCAGTAGATATTGATGCGCTGGCCGTCAAAAAACAGCCACAGGCTCAGATGAACCAGCATGAGCAAGATGATGATGCCCATGCACATGCCCGCCGTGACGAGGTTTCGGGAGAAAAAGGCGCGCATCATCGCGGGCGTCCCTATGACGTAGCCCGCGTGTGATTCGATTTTCCGGTGTACGTAATTGGTGATTTGCTGCACGATTTCGATTTCGGCGTTTACGGGCGTCGCGGTGTAATAGAAAAACGCGTCGCCGCCGGAGGGATGGTCCGCGCCTTCGTCCGGGGCGCCGATGTCTTCCATCCAGTTTCCGTTGACGAAGACGCGGCTCGAACCCAGCGGGATGCTTTCGGAGATGGCGTAGCTGAAGCCGTCCGGCACGAGCAGGCGCATCCTGCTTGTGCCCGCACGGGAGCCGCTGCCGAAGGTATCGACCGGCGTTGCTTCGCCGGCGCGCTCTTCAAACGCCTGCGGCGACAAAAGCGCGTCCGGTATGTATTCCACGGCGCCGGAAAAGCGGGCGACGCGTTTCGTAAAGTCAAAATCCCGCAGATCCCACACGCCGGTTTCGGAGAACACGTCTATGACGGGCAGGCTCACCCGCACCGTCCAGATTGCCATGCAGATGACAAACATCGTCAGCAGCGCGGCGAACACCATGAAAACGGAGCGTTTGCCCGGCACGCAGGATGTTTTTTCCATCAAAACCTCCGTCAGCAAGCAAAACAGCAGCAGTAGACCTCTCCCCTGCCGCTGTCTGTGTATTTACATTTGCTTGCAATGTCTTTACTTTTTGCTTACAATGTATTTATAATATTTGCTCCGTGATGGAGGCAACGCCCAAGTAGGGGGTGGCTCGGCGGCGCACGGAAGCGTTACGGACGGGATGCGGTTCTCTCCTACCTATGATACTCTTTCTTGAATTTTTTCTTGATCGCTCTCTCAAAGCGGGACACTGTCATCTGCGACATTTCTATTTTCTCCGCGACTTCCTGCTGGGTCCTGTCGTACAGGAAGCGCAGGACAAAAACCGCTTTTTCCTTTTCGCCCAGGCCCTCCAGGACTTTTTTTATGACTTCGGCGTTTTCGAAGCTGGCAAAAGCGTCGTCCTCCATGCCCATGTATTTTTCCAAGGTGGCCGCGTCCCCCTGATCGCCGTTTTCGTCCAAGGTCTGGTTCAGGGAGTAGGTGCCGTAGGCCTGGCCGCTTTCCAAGGCTTCCAGGACTTCTTCCTCTGAATAGCCCAGCGCCTCCGCCAGTTCCGGGACGGTGGGCTTCCGCAGGAGCTTCCCGTACAGCGCCTCTTTTGCGCCGGGAATCTGGGAAGCAATCTCCTTCATGCGGCGCGGCACTTTCATCGCCCAGCCTTTGTCGCGGAAATAGCGTTTGATCTCGCCGATGATGGTGGGCGTGGCAAAGCTCGTGAATTCGAAGCCTTTGGACACGTCGTAGCGCTCCACGGCAAAAATAAGGGCCATCGCGCCGACTTGGTACAGGTCGTCGTAATCCATGCCCTTATTTAAGTATTTCTTGATCAAAATATCGACCAGATACAGGTATTTTTCAACGATTTCGTTCCGTGTTTCCGAGCTTTTTGTACGGCCGTACTCTTCAAAGAGTTCTTTATTGCTGATCTCTTTTACAGGATCCAGCGCCATAACCATTCTCCCGTCCGGTAAAAATTAGCCGCTTACATATTTTGTCATTTGTATCTGCGTCCCGCGCCCGACTTCCGACAGAATGTTCACTTCATCCATCAGGGCTTTGATGATGAAGATGCCGAGCCCGCCTTCCCGGAGCGCGCCTGCCTGCGGTTCTTTGTATTTCCCGGTGTCGTAACCGCCTGCCTGATCGACCACGGAGATGATAATCCTGTCGGCGAGCATCTCGCAGGAGACCTCGTAGGCAGAATCGCTTCCTTTAATACCGTGGCACACGATGTTTGAACACGCCTCTGACACCGCCACCATGATATCTTCCACCGCTTCGATGTCGAAGCCCGCGTTCCCTGCGAGGGACGACACGGCCAGCCGCACGGTCCTGACATATTCAGGTTTTCCCGGCACCAGAAGTCTCAGTGTATCCGTCATTTTTCATCCTTTCATTGGGGACAAAAGATTTTATCCAAACTCGTGACCTGAAGCAGCTTCCGCACGTTCACCTTCGGGCTTTCGATGTGAATGGCATGCCCGTTTTCCTGCATCCTTCCGTAAGCGCCTATGATCACCCCCAGCCCCGTGCTGTCGATGTAACGGAGATCCGACGCGTCTAAGCGGACGTTTGCCGGGGTTTTTTCATAGGAATCATGTAAAGCGGCACGGAGTTTGGCGGCGTTCGCGATGTCTACTTCACCGACCGGTTTGATTTCCCAGTAATCTTTGTCTTCAATATACGTACTGCCGATTGTGAGAGTCATTTTTCTCTTCCTCCGTAATATACCCTGGGTTGCAGTATTTTAAACTTACTCTGGCTTAATTTCTATTTGTTCGGGGGTTTCCGCGGGACGGGCGGGTTCTTCGCTTTCTTCGTCCTCGCCCTCGTCTTCCTGGATCACCTTTGCCATGGCGATGATATTGGTTTCGTTGCCGACTTTCATGATCTTCACGCCCTGGGTGGCGCGGTTCAGCTTGGAAACGTCGCCCGCGTTGACGCGGATGATGATGCCGTCGGAGTTGATCAGGAGGACTTCGTCGTCTTCGTTGACGACCATCGCGCCGATCAGCTCGCCCGTCTTTTTGAATTTGGCTTTGTCGTAGGTCAGCAGCCCTTTTCCTCCCCTCGCCTGCAGTTTGTAGTCTTCCACGGGGGTCCTTTTCCCGAAACCGTTTTTCGTGACCACCAGCAGCTCTTCGTCTTTTTCCGCCAGTTCCATTGCCACCACTTCGTCCCCGGCTTCCAGGCGGATGGCGCGCACGCCGCCTGCCAAGCGTCCCATGGGGCGCACGTCGTCCTCCGTGAAGCAGATGCACTTCCCGTGTTTCGTCACGATGATGACGTTGCTGGCGCCGCTGGTCTGCTTGATGCCGATCAGCTCGTCCCCTTCCT
>JAITOE010000143.1 GCA_031290135.1 Eubacteriales Family XIII. Incertae Sedis bacterium | reverse complement strand
CCCCTTTTAGGGGCGGCCGGCAAAGGTATTGGCTTTCGGAACCGCGCCTTTTAGGCGCTGGCAGCAATAGGCCCTTATAGGGCCAAGGCAAACCACCCCTTGAAGGGGTGGTAGGTGATAAAGTTTGTTTTTTTTGTGACCTTGGATTACGGTTTGACCTGCTTTCGGAAATGAAACCTAACCGAGAACCGAGTCATATATCTTAGTCCAAACAATGCGCAAGGGAGATAAAAAAATGCAAAAAAGCAATCAGCAAACGACGAGAAGCTTTAGGCGGCGCGGGCTTGCGCTGCTGCTGTCCGTCTTTCTAATCACGGGATCGGCGCTGGGCGCGGGAATCGGCGCGCTGGCGGCGGACGACGGCGTCCTTGCGCTGCCGGGAGGCACGCCTAAGGAAGTGGAGCGCTTCCAAATCAGAGTCACCAATCCGCAGGAAGCGCCCAGGACAAGCCTTGCCATCCCGGAAGGCTTAGTTCTGGAAAGCTGGGAAGCCGAAGGCGAAGGCGCGGAAGCGAGCTACGGCGGGGACGCCGCGCTCACCGTCAGCGGCGGTGCCATCTGCGGCTTCACGGCGGCGGCGGGGGATTACAGCCTGCGCCTTATCTCCCTCGGCTACGAGCCGGAAGACCCGCAGGCCGCCGGGACGGCGGCGGGGGAACAGGTGGCGGCCTTGGATTTCACGGTGGAGCCGGCGGAAACGCCCGCGCCGCCGCAGGAAGAACGGGAGTTCGGCGTGTTTGGCGCGAACCCGCTGGCCAAGTTCGACGGTCTTGACCTCTCCGGCGTGAACGATGTGAAAACATACGCCACGGACACAAATATGGCCGGTCACGAAAGCTTTGCCGCGACCGCCCGGATGCTGCAGGCGGTGGCGGAGTTTCAGTCGGCCAGCACGGGCCGGAGCATTGAAATCACGATTGCGAAGGGGCTGATGTTCGACACGCTGCCGGGCTTTTCCACGCCCGACAGCGGCCTGACCTGGAGCTACAACAACAGCCTGCTGCCCACAGAGCAGCAGAGCGCCGTGACCGGCGCCACGTTCACCCCCGAAACCATCACCACAAGCAACGTAACGGACAGGAGCACCAAGGCCGGCACGGTGACCTATACGGTTTCATCGGATCCGACCGTCAACGTGACGGAGCTGCGGCTGGCGCCCACGGTGAAATATAATGAAGAATTCATGATCAACACCGACGCGTCGAAAACCCTGCCGGACGCCGTCACCGTGACCACCCGCGAAAACGGCGGCGTCATTGAAAGCCAGACGCTTGAATCCATCGTCGTCCAAGGCGCGGCCAGGCAGTACGCGTGGAACTCGGTGTCCATAAAGACCGTGGAGGCGGACATGAACTTCCAGACGACGTGGGCGCTGGGTCTGTACCGGACCGGATACCTGCGCAACGCCCCGGACACCACGGGGGTTTCCTACTATCTGCCCGAGGCGGAATTCACGATCACCGTTCCGAAAGGCGTCACGTATAATGGAATTTCGTTTTCAACCGCAGCCGGGAGCGCTTTCAGCGGAACCGGCTCCGCCGCGGTTACCTCGGTCACGGGCAACAGCAGCGATGACGGCGGCACCAAAATCACGGTGAAGCTGACCGACATATACGTGGACGCGGGCAAAACCAAGAACATCACCCTGGATTTGACCGTGGACAACCCGGCCCCGGCGGCGGGTACCTACGTCACCGTAGGCAGCCTGAAGCTGAAAGACGCGGACGACGCCGCGCTGAAAGACGTCTCCGGCAGCTTTAACACGGTCAGCCTTGTGGTGCCGTCGCCCGGAACCGTACCGCTCCTGATCGGAAAATCCGCCATCTCGGTCGGCTACGTGCCGGATAGCCTCATTGACGCCGGGGAAGGCACGCTGCTGGGCGCATTCAGCCTGCGCAACGCCGGCGCGCAGATCCTGCCTTTGTACACGGTCCGGCTGGATTTTCCCGCCGCCCCGGCCGAGGTGCTGCCCCGCATCGTGCACATCCCGGTGGCGAACGCCACGACCGGCGCCGTGCCGCACCTGACGGCGCATGTACGGTCAACGTCGTCGTCGTCGGAACGCGTCATATCGGAAACGAACATGACTGCCGGCCGGTATGCCCCCGTCTCTCTCTTATGCTATGCGGTGTTCGCCCCGGTCCTCTCGCCCGATGAATACATGGACTGGATCGAGTACGAGGTCGAAAACCTGCCTGCGGATTACGGATCCAGCGGAGCCAACGGCTACTCGAACCAAGTGATAACCGGGGTTTACGGCGCTTTCGCCGGCCGTCCTGCGGACAACGAAACCAAAATCACGGCGGTCGCGTCGCCGGGCGCCATCAGCGCCGTTCACGGCATCAACACGAACTATGGTACCTGGAGCGGTGACTGGACGTCCCCGCAGATACCTTCGAAAGACGTTTCCGTTCCGGTGGCGGATCCGAACGTGAACCTTCAGGTCACGGGCACGAGCGCGGCCGCGGGCAGCGTACCCGTATTTGCCAACGGGGAGACGTTTATGGCGGGCAACACCTATACCCGCGCCGCGGGGATCCGCATCCCGCAATCAGTATACTTCTCAGCCAGCTCGCCATATACCGGGACGGCCACCTACGTGAGAGGACTGGATATCTATCTGCGCGGCATGGGAGCCCTTACCATCGACGCCGACAGCATCCAGGTGCGGCAGAACACGGAAGCGATCGTGGTGGACGGCGTAACCGCAGTCGGCGTGTTCGCCCAGGTTCCCGCCTCGGACATCACCGTTTTGCAGGACAACGCAGGCGGCACGGTGTACAAGGTGCACCTGCCGGACGCCATCCTCAGCCGGGGGGGCGCGGGGGCGGCAAAATACGGCGGCACAAGCCGGAGCCTCTCCCTGCAGTACAGCTTCACCGTCCGCCGGGACGCCGTCACGGCGGAACACAGTTTTCAGGATCTGATCTGGGCCTATCCCCTGTATGACGACGACCAAGGTCATGCAATAGGCACGGCTCCCTACATCAAGGGGGTCCGGTCGGTCTACCTGCCGTACAATAATAAAAACCGGTACGACGTGGCGAACGACGGCACTACGGGCTGGCTCTACGGAACCTTGCCCGCCACGTCCAACTTCGTCGTCCAGGCGCAGAGCAACTTCATGGCGGCTACCTCCGCCAGGCTGCTGGCGGGCAATTCGGCCGGCGACTGGAAGACGGGCATATACGACGCGCTGAAGCTCACCCCCTTCGGGGAAATCCAGTACCGCTTCCACGCCCAGAACAACAGCGGCAAGGACGTGGGCAGCTACGTCGCACACATCCCCGTCCCGAAAGCGGGCGAGGGCGCAGGCAGCGGCTTTGAGAGCGACCCCGGCCAGCCGGCGCAGTTTGAATGGACGGCGGTCCTGACCGGACCCGTCGTGCCGCCGGCGGGCGTCGATCCGAGCAAGATTACCGTTCTTTACTCCCCGCTCTACGTGCCGGACACCAACGGCGCGCTGACGTCCTTTGAGGCGTGGAACCCCGCCAACGCCGCGTCCTACAGGACCGTGCGCATAGAACACACGGAACCCATCTCCGACGGCGGTTCCCACGACTACATCCTGCCGCTGAAGGCGGGCGGGACGCATGAGCAGCAGCTGGCGTGGACGAACACGGGCGCGGTCAATTTCTACAGTTCGTTCCTCTCCTTTAACCTGAACAGCGTCGCCCACACCAACGATAACAGCGAACCCGTGGCGGCTCTTCTGTCCAGCGGCATCGTGGTGGGGCGCGTGTACCGCGACAACGACAGGAACGGCGTGTTCGGCGCGGGCGACGTGCCGCTGGAGGGCGTACAGGTTTTGCCCGTCGTCACGGGCGGACCGACCTACGCCGCCAACGGCAACGCCGCCAAGGTGCTTCCCGCCGTATCCACCGACGCCAACGGCTATTACCAGGTCGTGCTGGCGGACGGGGACGTCGTGTCGCTGGAAATCTCCAATCCGCTGTCCGGCACGAAGATGCTGCGTTTTTACGGGGACACAAGCGTCCGGAACACGAAAACGCTCACCGGCGTCGAAGCCACCTCTATCGAGACGGACCTGAAAGGCGGGGCGACAGGGCTTATCCCGCCGTACTTCATCCAGTGGAACGACAACCTCACGCCTTCGGGCGGCAACGCGGATTTTTCCGCGTATGCCGTTTACCGCTACGGGAATGAAGCCGTATTCAGCGGCGAGATCGCCCCCGCACTGTCCACGCCGCCCACGGCGACCTTGACAGGCAGCCACTTTTTCAGCAGGTGGTACAGCAATCAGTCAGGCACGGGCGGCTTCGAACCCGCAGGCTGGTACGGCGGCGACGTCACGTTCTACGCGCTGCGGGACTTCTATACCGCCACGTTCTACACGAACGACGGCACGGGGGACATATTCGACGTGCAGAGTCCCCTCGCGCCCGGCGCCGGCCTGACAAATCCGGGGGCGCCCGCCGGCACGACGCCGTTCTATCTGGACCACGAATTCACCGGCTGGTACAGAGGTTCGGATCAGGGCGGAGCCATATGGGACTTCCACAGCGACACCGTGAATTCCAACATAAACCTCTTCGCGGGCTGGACCCCGAAGGTCTTTACCCTGCTTTTCGACCCCAACGGCGGCGCCAATGACGGCGCTGATGCCAACTATAACGTCGTCACAGGCATCATTTCAAGGCATCTGACGGGCAGCGGCAATACCCTTGGCGGCAACATGCCCCGCAGCCCGGAACGGGCGGGCTATATCTTTGACGGCTGGTTCGACACCCTGGCCGCAGCCGGCGGGGCTGCGTTCACGGCATCCACGCCCGTCACGGACTCCGGGACGGTCTACGCCAGATGGACGCCGAAAAACTACACGGTGAAATACGACGTCAACGGCGCCACGTCGGGTCCCATCGCCGATAAGACGAACGTAGTGTGGACGGACACCGGGCTTCTGCCGCACACGCCCCCGGCAAGGGACGGCTACACGTTCATCGGCTGGGACGTGACGGCGGGCGGGAGCAAAACCGGCGTCACGAACTATGATTCCTATGCCGAGCTGGCGGAACACAACGAAGCGACGGCCTCCGTCACGCTGCGGGCGCAGTGGTCGGCGGCCGGGAAATACATCGTGCGGTACGACGGCAACGATGCCACGGGCGGAACGATGGCGGACGACAGCGTTTACCATGGCGAAAACTACAGCATCCCCGCCAACGCGTTCACCCGCAGCGGCCACACCTTCACCGGCTGGGAAGCCAGCGGGGACAAAACCGGGGCATACGCAGACCGCGCGACGCTCCTGAACGTGACGGGCGACGTCACCCTTACCGCCCAGTGGAGACGCAACGGCGGAGGCGGGGGAAGCGTCACGCCGGTCGTCACGCCTCCGTCCACGGATCCGGGCGGCGGCACGACGGATCCGGGCGGAAGCGGCAATGACAACAGCAACGGAGGGACGGACGTCCCGGATGCCCCGGACAGCCCAACCGTTCCGGACAACGCGTCCAGCGCGGACAGACCCGCGCCGGGCGGACACGACCCCGGCACGCCGCCGGTGCCCGCCGTTGCCGGAAGCTCCTTGGTACCGGGCGACGACGGAAGCTTCATTGAGATAGGGGAGGACGGCGTGCCTTTGGGTGCATGGCACTGGGACGACCCGCTGCAGGAATGGGTGTTCGAGGAATACCCGCCGCCCTTAGCCAGCCTGCCCCAGACGGGCGCCACGGCGGCCTCCGGCGCGTTCTTCCTGCTGGCGTTCCTCCTGTTGGCGGCAGGATGCAGCCTCATGGCGGTCCGCCTGCGCAGACAGGGACGGCATTACAAGGCTTAGTCGATAAAGTGAAGCAGGGGACAGTTCCCTGCTTCACTTATTATTGTTTATTTTCACAAACCAGTTGAACAGCCCCCCGTTCTGGTGTATAATGATCCTATCATCCGCGAAACCCTGCTTGCCGCGCGGGGCGGTACGCGGGGAATAGAATACCGTACCGGAAAGGAGGCGATTCGAATGGTTAAATTGCTTGTCGGCCAGAAAGGCACCGGAAAAACAAAACAAATGATTGCGATGGCCAACGAACGAGTGGGGAGCAGCGACGGAAGCATCGTTTTCATCAATAAGAATCACAGGCTGATGTATGATTTAAAGTATATGATTCGCGTGGTCTGCATGGAGGACTACGAAGAAATCACAAACAGCGATGAATACATCGGCTTTATTTTTGGGATCATTAGCTCGGATCATGACATTGAAGCCATTTTCATAGACAGCATTCTGAAACACGCGGACGTCAGCACGGAGGATATCCCTGAATTTCTCGAACGGCTCGGCAAAATCGGCGAAAAATACGAAATTGAGTTCACCGTCAGCCTCAGCGAACAGCCGGAAACATTGGGCAGCGCCATCCAGGGCTTTGAGGTTTTGAACGAAAAGGAACTGAATGCGAGCTGAGGCAACTTCAAATGCTGATTTTTTGGGACATTGACGGTACGCTCATGCATTGCGGCGCCGACGGGACCGCGGCGTTAAACAAAACCTTTTTCGATCTCTACGGCATAGAGGACGCCTTAGACAGCGCGGGCGTCGGAAGCGCCATGGACTCGGCCGTTCTGGAGCGCATCATGCAGACGTTCGCCCTTTCAGGGGTGGGTTTGCGCACGGTTAAAAGCACCTATGCCGCCAATCTGGAATCCATACTTGCAAAGAACACGAACAAGAGAATCCTGCCCGGCGTAACCGCGCTTTTGGATTACGCGCGCGGGAACGGCTGGACAAACCTGCTGCTGACCACAAACCTGCGGGCCGGCGCCGAAACAAAGCTTCGCGCGGTGGGCCTTTGGGCGTATTTTTCGGATTCTTTCAGCGAAAGCTTTAATGAAGGCTTCGGTGACGGACCTGGGGAAAAGTGGGATGCCGCGGCCAGGGCCGTCCGGCTTCTTGAAACGCGGGAAAATAAGGTGTTCCCTCTGTCGGAGATTTTTTTGGTCGGGGACGGCGTGTACGACATCCGCTGCGCAAAGCGCATGGGCATCCGTCATATCGCGGTCGCCACGGGCTGGACCCCGAAAGAAGCGCTCGCGGCGGAGAACCCGGACTTTCTGCTCGATGATCTTTCGGACACGGCACGGGTCGCCGGGATACTGAACACCTAATGGTTACCATAACAGATTTCAGGAAAGCCATAGAAAACCGGATGCCGAGGCCGATAGGCGCACACAAATATTTTTCCGTGCTGGCGCCCTTGGTTGTGCGCGGCGGGGAGCTGCATTTCCTGTTTGAACTCCGGTCAGAGAACCTGCGGCGGCAGCCGGGCGAGGTGAGTTTTCCGGGCGGGAAGGTCGAACGCGGCGAAAGCCCGCGGGAATGTGCAATCCGCGAAACCTCGGAGGAACTGGGCATACCGCAGGCGCACATTGAGGTCTTGGGGGAGCTGGATTACATCCCTGCCTACAGCGACACGCTGTACAGCTTTCTGGGGGTTCTGCCTGACGCGGATTATGAAAAAACGATGAACCGCGACGAAGTGCGGGAGATATTTTTAGCGCCGGCGGCCTTTTTTATGGAAAACGAGCCGGAGGTATACAGCTTCGACGTGCGGCCCAAGGTAGACGAAGATTTCCCTTACGGGAAAATCCGGCAGGCGCAGGGCTATAAATGGCGCAGCAGCACAATGACCGTGCCGATCTACAGCTTCGGCGACAAGGTGATATGGGGCATGACGGCGCGGATCACCTGGAACCTGGTCCGCATCCTTAAAGAAGCGGCGGTTCAGTAAGCCTCAGGATGCCTTTGCCGGCCGAGGGGGATCTGCGAAATGTCCAACGCGTCGAAGCCACGCCCTCATACCGCCGCGTTCCGTTTCGCCGCTGTTTTCCTGCGCCGCCAGTGCCCGAGAACGAGTACGCCGGCTACGATCAGCGCGATCAGCGCGTATTTGGCAACGGGGTATTGCTCGAAAAACGGTTTGATGAACGGTTCGTCTGCGATCATTTTTCCGGCAGTGTAAGCGATGAGCGCAGCGCCGATGTCCATGACGACGGGGAAGCGGTCCATGAGCTTCATAATCAGCGTGCTGCCGAACACCATGATGGGGATGCTGATGCAAAGCCCGATGATGACCATGGGATAGCTGCCGTGGGACGCGCCCGCGATGGCAAGGATGTTGTCAACGCCCATCGCGGCGTCTGCCACGATGACCGTGATCACCGCGGACAGCAGGGAGTCTTTGCCCTGTATGCCGTCGGAGCTGTCCGGCTTCGCGAGGAGCTTATAGCCTATGTAAATCAGCAGCAGCCCGCCGCCGAGCATGAGTCCGGGCAGCTTCAGCAGCCAGACGATGATGAGCGTCGCGAGGATGCGTATCACTACGGCGCCAAGGGTTCCGAGCACGATGCCCTTCATGCGCACTTTCTGTGGCAGATTGCGGCATGCCATGC
>JAITOE010000097.1 GCA_031290135.1 Eubacteriales Family XIII. Incertae Sedis bacterium | reverse complement strand
TCCTGAGCCTGACCGTCACGAACCGGGGCAACCTCCTCCTGCAGGACGTGCAAGTGTCGCTCGCCCTGCCGGAAAGCATGTCCATCGACAACGCCGCCGCCTCGCAGCACATCGGCTATATGGGCGTAGGCGAGACGAAGACCGTCAAGTTCCCGGTTTTCGTGAACAAAAAAACAGAAAACAAAAACTACCAGATCGCCGCCAAGATGACCGCCCTCAACAAAGGCGCCCCGGCAAGCTTCGAACGCACGTTCTACGTCCCCGTGTTCGGCGGGGAGGAAGAAAAAGAAATCAAGGCGAGCGACATTTCCGTCACCGGCATCATCCTGCCCGCGGAGGTGAAGGCGGGCGAAGAATTCACGATGGATTTCCGGATCGAAAACAACGGGGAAAGCAAACTGGAAGACGTCAAGATAGATGTGGCGCCGGAGGCGGGCGTCGTCAACAAAACGAAGAACGTCTTCGTGGAACCCGTATTGGAGCCGGGCGCGTCGAAAGCGTATTCCGTGACGTTTTTCAGCGACGAAAAAGCGGAGCAGAAGAGCTACCCCATAAAGATCACCGTAACGGCGGGCACGGGCGAGAAACCGGCGGCCGTTTCCCAGTACGGCAGCGTCTTCCTGCGGAAAACCGACGCGGTAAGCAACATCAAGACGCCGAAACTGATTGTGGACAACTACAACTACGGCGGCGGTTCCATCCGGGCGGGGGACAGCTTCGGCCTGAGCCTGAGCCTGTATAACACCAGCGAAAAAAACATCCGCAACATCAAAGTCACCGTCACTGCGGAAACGGGGGCCATCGTTCCGAGCGGCGGCAGCAATGCCTTTTTCATCGACAACATCCCGTCAAAAGACAGGGTTTCAAAAAACCTCACCATGGCGGCGAGCCCCACGGCGGAGCAGAAGACGACCTCGCTGACGGTGACGATGGCATACGAAGACGGGAGCGGCAACGAGTTCACCTCGGCGGACGTGATCGCCATCCCTGTCATACAGAAGACCAGCCTCACGGTGGACGACGTCATGTCCAACGGGAGCGGGATCTATGTCGGGACGCAGACCAGCCTCAGCGTCCGCTTCTACAACACCGGCAAAACCCAGCTCCGCAACCTGCGCATCCTTGCAGAGGGGAATTTCGAGCCGGTGGACGTCGCCAGCTATTACGCGGGCAACATGGAGAGCGGCGCCAGCGACAGCTACGAGTTTGCTTTTGTCCCGACGGAAGAAGGTGCCTTGGAGGGCAGCGTGATCTTCACCTTTGAAGATCCGTCGGGGAACGGGCAGCGGCAGGAACAGGGTTTCAGCTTCCCGGTTTCGGAACAGATGGAGGAGCCGGACATGGGCCTTGACATGCCGATCCAGCCGGAATCGCCCTTCGGCGGCAAGCTCCCTTACATAATAGGCGGGGCGGCCGTCGCCGTGATCCTCGCGGCGCTTCTTTTGCGGCGATTTTTAAAGCGGTGGAAACTGGACCGGGAGATGGAAATCGATGAATAGCAGGGACATACTGGAATTAAGCGTCCGAAACCTCCTGCGGCGTAAAACGCGGACCGTGCTGGCGGTCATCGGCGTCGTCATAGGCATCTGCGCCATCATCGTCATGCTCTCCATCGGCTTCGGCCTGCAGGAGGGATTCAAGGAAAGCCTTGCCTCCTGGGGGAACCTGCATCTGATCACCATCTATAACCCCGGCGGGGGCGGCGGGGCGGCGGCCGCTGCGTCCTCCGCTTCTTCCGGCGGGAACAAAAAGGTCGTGAAGTTGGACGACAAGGCCATAACCGCCATCGAAAAGATACCGGGCGTGGCCGCCGCAACCCCCAGGGAAAGCGCCTGGCTCACCTGCGGCGGGGGGAAATACATAGCGGAAATTTCAGTGGTGGGCGTCCGGCCGGAGGTGCTGGAAAAATTCGGATATGAACTGAAGGAGGGACGCCTCCTGCAGCAGGGCGATAAAAACGTGATCCTGTTCGGCAACCTGATACCTGCCCGTTTTTACAACCCCAAGAAAAGCTGGGGCAGCAACTATGACAGCACGGAGGCGGTGGTGGACGTGCTCACGGACAAGATGGTGGTCACGGCGGACTACAACTACGGAAAACCGCAGCGCGCCAGCACGGTGAACCCCACGGAAAAGATCGTGTACAAAGAGTATAAATTCAAGGGCGTCGGCGTGCTGGAAGGCCCGGACGACTACGACACGGCCTATTACGCGTTCATGCCCTTAAAAACGGTGAAAATGATCAACGAAGACCAGGCGAAATCCGAAAAACGGCGCTATGACCGGACTGCCGGCTACCAGGAAGCCATGGTCTATGTGGAGAATATCGAGGAGGTGCGGGGCGTCAGCGATGCGATCCGCGCCATGGGCTTTCAGACAAACAGCCTGACCGACGCGCTGGACATGATGCAGAAACAGGCGCGCATGATCCAGGTCGTCCTCGGCGGCATCGGCGCGGTTTCGCTCTTAGTGGCGGCGCTGGGCATCACGAACACCATGATCATGTCCATCTACGAACGGACGAAGGAGATCGGCGTCATGAAGGTGCTGGGCGCCAACCTGCCGGACATCCGCAGCCTCTTCCTCATCGAAGCGGGGCTGATAGGCTTTGTGGGCGGGCTTGTGGGCATCGCCCTGAGCTGCGGGCTGTCCCTGCTGATGAACACGGCGCTGGGGCCGGTGATCGGCAACATGCTGGGCGGGATCACGACCACGCACATATCCATCATCCCTCTGTGGCTGCCGCTGGCGGCACTGGGCTTCGCCACATTCATCGGCATCGTGTCCGGCTATTCCCCCGCCAGGCGCGCAATGAACCTCTCCGCCTTGGAGAGCCTGCGGAACGAGTAGGGGCAGCCTCCGAAAACCCCCGGCCGCACACCGCCCGGCGGGGCGCATTCCCTTAGCCGAATGTCCGAACAGTAGCGCGGAACTTGAAAAATCCATGAAAATCCATAATAAATGTTACTACTCACCTACGAGATACAACAGCACTCGTCAAACACAGATCTCACAGCGATATGGGGAGAGACGCCTTGCTTAATCGCGGTTTTGATGACGCTCATCAAGCCGGCGAAAATT
>JAITOE010000045.1 GCA_031290135.1 Eubacteriales Family XIII. Incertae Sedis bacterium | reverse complement strand
CGCGTGGCGTCCGCGCCGTATACGTCGAAAAGCGCGAAAGGATCCACCGTGTTGCCTTTGGTTTTTGACATTTTCTTGCCGTTTTTGTCAAGAATCAGGTCGTTTACCAAGCAATTGCGGTAGGGCGGCGCCTTTTTGATAAAGGTGGAAATGGCGAGGAGCGAATAGAACCAGCCGCGTGTCTGGTCGATTCCCTCGCAGATGAAGTCCGCCGGAAACAATTCCGCGTCGAACTTTTCGGCGTTTTCAAAGGGATAATGCTGCTGCGCGAAAGGCATGGCACCGCTGTCAAACCAGCAGTCCATCACCTCCGGTATGCGGTCCATGGCGCCGCCGCAGGCTTCGCAGCGGATATGAACCTCGTCCACGTCCGGCCTGTGCAGTTCAATGCCCGCGCCTATGGCTTCCGTTGCTTTTTCCGCGAGTTCCTTCCTGGAGCCGATGCAGACCAGCGCCCCGCAGGCGCCGCAGCGCCATACGGGGATGGGCGTACCCCAGTAGCGAGTCCGGGAAATGGCCCAGTCGTTCACGTTTTCCAGCCAGTTTCCGAAGCGTTTTTCACCGACGAAATCCGGAAACCAGTTGATTTTGCTGTTGTTCGCCACCAAATCATCTTTCAGCTTCGTCATTTCGATATACCAGCTGGGTTTGCTGTAATAGATGAGCGGGGTGCCGCAGCGCCAGCAGTGCGGGTAATTGTGTTCCATCTTTTCCTTGCCGAAAAGCTTGCCTTCCGCTGCCAGCCACTTGATGATGTCCACGTCTAAGCCGTCTTCCATGACAAAACGCCCCGCCCACGGCGTTTCGGTGTATTTCCCTTCTTCGTCCACGGGATTGGGGACCGGCAGCCCGTAACGCCTGCCGGTGTTGTAGTCGTCCTCGCCGAAAGCGGGCGCCGTATGTACGATGCCCGTGCCGTCTTCCACGGTCACATAATCTGCGCAGGTTACATAAAACGCTTTCTTGTCAACCGCAAGGAAAGGCATCAGCTGTTCATACTCGGCAAACTCCAGGGCTTTTCCGGGCATGGTTTCCAGTATGTCAAAATTGCCCGCGCCCAAAACCTTGTCCGCCAGCGCCGCCGCCACGTAAAAAACCGCGCCGCCGTTTTCAAGGCCGTCGTGCAGCTTCGCTTTGCAATAGGAAATCTCCGCCCCGACCGTAAGGGACACGTTGGATGCCAGGGTCCACGGCGTCGTGGTCCAGGCGAGGAAGCAGGCGTCCTCGTCCTTTTTTTTGAATTTCGCGACGACGGTGTTGGTCTTTACCTCTTTATAGCCGAGCGCCACTTCGTGGGAAGCAAGCCCCGTGCCGCAGCGCGGGCAGTACGGCAGCACCTTGTGGCCTTCGTAGATGAGGCCCGCGTCGAAAAATTCTTTCAGGATCCACCAGCCGGTTTCGATATAGTCGTTTTCCAGCGTGACATAGGGATTGTCCATGTCCGCCAGAAATCCCATGCGTTTGCTCATTTCCCGCCACATGCTTTCGTATGTGAAGACGGATTCCCTGCATTTTTTGTTGAATTCCCGGATCCCGTATTGCTCGATGTCCTTTTTCGTGCGCAGGCCGAGCTGTTTTTCCACCTCGATCTCCACGGGCAGGCCGTGGGTGTCCCAGCCGGCCTTCCGCCTGACTTGGCAGCCCTGCATGGTTTTATGCCTGCATACGGAATCTTTTAAGGCCCTAGCGATCACATGGTGGATGCCGGGGCGGCCGTTGGCGGTGGGGGGGCCTTCGTAAAAAACAAAGCTGGGGCCGTTTTCGCGGGCCGCGACGCATTTTCCCAGCAGATCCTCGTCTTCCCAGGTCTGCGCCTGCCTGTTCTGCACCTCCGCGATGGGTTCGTCCGATAACTGTTTAAACATATATCCTCCGTGAATGTAATATTTTCCTTGTCTTCCTCCATATTATTATAAATGGAGTTTATGGATAAAGCAACTTGAATGTGAATATTTAAGTCACCGTAAGATTCACCGTAAGATTCATAACCATAACTGTCACGGAATTGTAACCTGCCGCATCGCTTCCTGCAGGACGACCGTGGGCGGCAGATTCGCCCGGTACCGTTCCACGTCCCGCGCCATCATCCGGCGGTAGCCGTTCGGATCCGCCCCGTCAAAGGGCATGTGGTAAACAAACGCCCGCGCGGGTTTCAGGATATCCGACAGGATGGCGCGGCCTTCGTCCTTATGCAGGAAAAGCGGGTTGATGAACACCGCGTCCGCCGGGCCTGCCGCCGCCATGCGTCCATAGGATTCGCGGTCGTACTCACAGTCAGCGGTGATCAAGACGCCGGTTCCTCCCAAGTCCAGACGAAAACAGTAATGCACCGCGTCGGCAAAGCGTTTCCCGCCCATATGCGGCGTGCGGAACGCCGTGAGGGATACGCCGTCCCCCAGGCTCTTTTGCCCTTGCCCGCCGGGCGGAAGGTCTAACCACCAGACGTCATCGCATTTCCGGACCGCGTTCCGGCAAAAATCCGGATAATCAGCCGCAAAATGTTTCGGGACCGTCAGGCTTGCCGCCGAATGCCGCGCCAGCCAGCTGCAGTTCATCGCGGCGGTAAAATGATCCGGGTGGCCGTGCGTATAAAGCACGTGATCCACCTTGTTGAACATGCCGTCGCCGCGGAGCATTTCGTCAAAAATACGCTCCGGCAGAGGGGCATAGTACAAGGTTTCATTCTGGAGCGCGTCCACCATAAGGGTGACGTCCCTGTATTGAACCAGCAGGCCGGCGTTGGCCAGCGAGGTGATTCTGACGCTATTTTTGTCCATTCTTTCGTTTGTCCTCGTTATGGCTCCGGCGGCAGTTCCGTCGCGAAGCGAATCACTCCCGGATTCTCAAATCCGCACGACCTCCGGCGGGGGGATCGCCCCCCCGCAGCAATAGGCGTTCTCCAGATCTTCAGCCAGCGAAATCCGCCCCCAGCGGACCCCCGCCACGCCGCTTACTACCGAAAAAGAGTCCAGACCCGCGCCCATCCCCCGCCCCGTATATTTGACATAGGCCTCCTTTTGCGTCCAGACCCGGAAAAAAAGCGCCCGGACCGCGCCTGCGTCCTCCCCCGCCTCTATATAAGCCCTTTCGTCCGCCGAAAAAAAACGCCGCGCCAGGGCGATATACTTTTTCCCGTCGCCGTGGCGGCGCACGGACAGATCCTCTATGTCCAGCCCTATTTCCCGGCCAGCCATCAGACAGGCCCAAAACCGCCCGGAATGCGACACGGAAAAACCGACCTGCGGCAGGCCGGCAAAACGCGGTTTCCCGAAAGCGCCGGTCTCCGCCCTGACGTTCGCCGCTTCCCGCGCCGGCAGACCCGTCCCCCCGCGCCCGCCATAGTCCGCGAGCGCCGCCCGCAGAAGGCCGGGACCGTCTTCGCGCCGCAGCCTGCCTCCGCTTGGTTCATGCAGGTACAAACAGGCCGGCGCGGGCTCCTTGCCGGTTTTCATGCTTTGCTCCATTCCGTCCCTACTTCCCCGCTTTTATATGTCCCGCCCTGACCGCGTTCAGTGTGGCGAGAAGCGCAACGCCCACGTCCGCGAATACCGCTTCCCATATGCTTGCGAAACCCAGCGCCGCCAGCAGAAGCACTAAGGCTTTTATGCCCAGCGCGAGAATGATGTTTTGCCATACGATCCGGTGCGTGCCGCGCGCCACGTCGATGGCCGCCAACAGCTTAGAGGGCTCGTCGTTCATGATCACGACATCCGCCGCTTCGATCGCCGCGTCCGAACCGACGCCGCCCATCGCCACGCCCACGTCCGCCCTGGCAAGCGCAGGGGCGTCGTTGACGCCGTCCCCCACAAATATGACCTTCCCCCGCTTCTTCCCCGCGTTCCCCTCTTTCGCCGCCAAAAGCGTTTCCAATATCCCTACTTTCCCATCCGGCAAAAGCCCGGCCTCCACGCGGTCCAGCCCCAGCGCGCCGCTCATGTCCGCCGCCGCGCGGCTGCTGTCGCCCGTAAGCATGATGATTTCGCGTATCCCGCGCCTGCGCAGCCCTTCAACCGCTTCCTGGCTGTCCGCCCGTATCGCGTCCGCGACCACAAGGGCGCCGGCAAAAACCCCGTCCTTTGCAATATATACGATGGTTCCGCTTTTGTCAAATTCCGGAACGGAAACGCCCTCCCGTTCCATCCACCTGCGGTTCCCCGCGAGGATCAGGCTCCCTGCCGCCCGGACGCGGACGCCGTGCCCCGCGACCTCCCTGACGTCCTCCGTTTCCGCGTCCGCGTCCGGCGCGGCGTTTTGCCTGCCGCCGGCAGACCGCGCCCGGCTCGCGTACATCTCGCGGATGGACGCCGCGACGGGATGCGTCGAATGCCGTTCCGCCAGCGCGCCGAGCCGCAGCGCCTCCTCCTCCGTAAATCCCGGCGCGGGCAAAATCTCCGCCACATGAAAAACCCCGCCCGTCAGCGTCCCGGTCTTGTCAAACACCACCGTGTCGGCCTGGGTGAGCGCCTCCAGAAAATTGCCCCCCTTTACCAGCACGCCCCTTGCCGAAGCCGCGCCGATTCCGCCGAAAAAGCCCAGCGGGA
This sequence comes from Eubacteriales Family XIII. Incertae Sedis bacterium, assembly GCA_031290135.1. Lineage (GTDB taxonomy): Bacteria > Bacillota > Clostridia > Peptostreptococcales > Anaerovoracaceae > JAITOE01. The sequence goes on along the minus strand of JAITOE010000045.1, from coordinate 1,718 downwards.
TGGAAATGACCAGCGCGCAGGGGCAGGAAACAACCAGAAATACCAAGGCCCGGTAAACCCAGTCCGTGAAAGCGCCCAGACCGAGCAGCGGCGGGACGGCCGCCAGCAGCACGGCGACCGCGACGACCGCCGGCGTATAGCAGCGCGCAAAACGCGTGATGAAGTTTTCGGTTTTCGCTTTCCTGTCCCCCGCCTTTTCCACCATCGCGATGATCTTGGATGCCGTGGAATCCAAAAACGCTTTTGTGACGCGCACGCGCAGCAAGCCCTGCCCGTTGACGGAGCCCGATAGAACCGAATCGCCGGCTTCCACGTCCACGGGCATGGATTCGCCCGTCAGCGCCCTTGTGTCCAGCGAGGAAGACCCTTCCGAAATCTCCCCGTCCAATGGGATCCGTTCGCCCGGACGGACCAAAATCAGATCTCCCGGCCGGACCGACTCCGCCGCCACGGCGGACACGCCGTCCGCCGTAAGCAAGCTGGCGGAATCCGGCCTGATATCCATGAGCCGCGCGATGGATTTGCGCGAATGCCGCACCGCCCTGCCTTGCAGATATTCGCCGACGTTATAAAACAGGATGACGGCCACCGCCTCCGGGTATTCGCCGATGGCAAAGGCGCCGATGCTCGCAATCGTCATCAGGAGATTTTCATCGAACGCCTGCCCGCCGGCGATCCCTTTTGCGGCGTAACGCAGCACGTCTTTCGCGGAAAGCAGGTAGGCCGCCGCAAAGACCGCAAAGACGATCCAGCGGTTTAGGTTGAAACCCCCGTAGTGCAGCACAAGCCCGGCGGCAAACAGGATGGCGCCCGCGATAAACGCCGCCGAACGCAAGCCGCCGCCCTCTTCCTCTTCTTCCGCCTCCCGGCCGCAGCAGCCGCAGGTTTCCGCGTGTCCCCCGCAAGGCTCCGCGTGATCCGCATGATCTGCATGATCCGCGCAGCCGGCCGGGATTCCCTGATCCAACATGTCCGCCCCCGCCATCTCTTCCGCCTTTCTCGTCGTAAATTCCGTAAAACGCCGCAACGCCCGCTGCCATGCCTGGCGCCGTCTCTACCGCGTATGCTCCACATGTACAAGCCCCTGCTTAAATATGCGTTTCACATGCTCGTCGTCAAGGGAATAATATACAGATTTTCCTTTTTTTTCATATTTTACGAGCCGGACGTTGCGCAGCACCCGCAGCTGGTGCGATACGGCGGACTGGCTCATGTTCACCAAGGCGGCGATGTCGCATACGCACATGGTTTCCTTGGACAGCGCGAACAAAATGTTCAGCCGCGTCTGGTCCCCGAAGCTCTTGAACAGCTCCGCGAGCCGGCACATGTCCGCGTCCGCCGGCATCGCCGCCCGGACTTTTTTTATCACGTCCACATGCACCACATGGCACTCGCAGCCGTCGCCCTCCGAAGCCCCGCCGGCGCGCACGTCGCCGGAAACGGTTTTTTTCAGCTCTCCGCCGCTCTCTTCCGTTTGAAATCCCATATCGCTCCTTTCATCGTGCAAACGTGTGAACGCATGAGTATGTATTCATATGTTCATGATACGCCTCCGCTCGCTGTTTGTCAAGATACGTAAATTGGCTTGGCGATGAAATTTCGTTACTATTCACAGCCACTTTCAACAGCCGCATGAACCCGGATAACAAAATTATCAATTCCAAGAAAACGGCGGCATCCACATACGCCTGACAAGCAGAAACATTTCCGGAGAGACA
>JAITOE010000052.1 GCA_031290135.1 Eubacteriales Family XIII. Incertae Sedis bacterium | reverse complement strand
CGGCGCTCCGCTTCTCGCAACGACGGGGGATATGCCCTACGCAAATCACGCAGTGGCGGAACATACCCAAGTTTCATAACAGTCAATCACGACGGGTTCCGTCACCAAACGGAACGAATCACCCAGCTGCGGGGCGGGCGTAACCCCTCCGTCATTGCGAGCGCAGCGAAGCAATCCACAAACACTGGATTGCTTCGGCGCTCCGCTTCTCGCAACGACGGGGGATATGCCCTACGCAAATCACGCAGTGGCGGAACATACCCAAGGTTCATAACAGTCAATCACGACGGGTTCCGTCACCAAACGGAACGAATCACCCCGCAGCGGGGCGGCCGTACCCCCTCCGTCATTGCGAGCGCAGCGAAGCAATCCACAGACACTGGATTGCTTCGGCGCTCCGCTTCTCGCAACGACGGGGGATATGCCCTACGCAAATCACGCAGTGGCGGAACATACCCAAGTTTCATAACAGTAACACCCACAGCATTTTATGCAAAAAAAATGTGCGCAACGCAAGTATTGACAAACCCGCGTGATCTGATATCATAATGATATTATTGATTCAAAATGAGCAGGTTTCAATGGAAGAAAGGGTGAGGTGACAAAATGGGAAAGAAAATCGTGATTTTAGGCGTGGGAGCCCAGGGATCCACCGTTGCGCAGCGCATGGACGAGGAGGCCGGCGTATCGGAGATCGTCTGTGCGGATTATGACGACAAGGCGGTAAGCGAATTGGTCAAAATCCTGAAAAAAGGCCGGGGCGAAAAGGTAAACGCCACTGACAAAGCTTCCATTGTGAAAGCCGCGCAGGGCGCGGATCTGATCGTGAACGCGCTGCCGCTTGAATTCGGCAAGAACGTGCTGGACGCGGCCCTGGAAGCGGGGACCGGCTACCAGGATTTCGCGGCGGCGGAAGGGATTGCGGAAACCTGGGAGGACGGCATCCGCGCCATGTACCGGGACTACGGCCCCCGGTTCGAAAAGATCGGCAAAACCGCCGTCATCGGCACGGGTTCCGCGCCGGGCTTGATCTGCGCGGCCACACGTCACGCCGTCCGGCGGCTGGATACCTGCGAAACCATCTACAACCTTGTGTATGAGGGTTTGGTAGCCAAACGTTTCCTGCCGTTCTGGTGGTCGCCCGTGACCGCGCTGAGCGACATGAGCGAAGCGGCTTACGCGTTCGAAGACGGGCAAATCACCCGTCCGGACTCTTTCAGCAGGCCGGTTTACCGGAAATACGACTATATGGACGAAGAAGTGCGCTTTGTGGAACACGCCCACGACGAGCCTGTCATGATGGGGCTGAACGCGGACAAATATTTCAAAGGGGCGAAAAACATCTATTTCAAATACGGCGGCTCGGGCATCGAATTTGCCGAACCGCTGTACAGGGCGGGCATGCTTTCAAAAGAGCCGGAGCAGTTGGACGGCCAGACGATCATCCCGTTCAACTTCGTGCTGAAACATGTCCCGCCCGCGCCGAAATACCGGGACGAAATCCGGCAAATCCTCGAAGAAGGCCTGATTGCGGACACGGGCTGCATGGTGGTGGAGGCTTACGGCGAAAAGGACGGAAAAAAGGTCAGGGCGGAAACCCACGTGTTCGCGCCGGGGCTTGAGGAATCTTTCAAACGCGCAGGGATCACCGCGGAGATGTACCTGACGGGACAGGGCGGAGCCTTGTTTACGAAGATGTTCGTGGAAGGGAAATACGAACGCACTGGGCTTATTTCCTCGGACATGCTCAGCTATGATGAGGTGGATTATTACTTCTCCTGCGCGGCGAAGCTGGGAATTACCCTGGAAGACCGGTTCGAGACGCTGTAGCACCGGATTGTCCGCCCGGGCGTTCATTTAAAAATCCTTCCAATACCTTTCCACTGCGACAGCGGGGTTATTGTACAGATCCCCCCTGTCGTAGCAGCGCTGCATATATTCCAAAAACGCTCTGATCACCTTGCATTGCGCGTCGTTGAACTCGGCCATATATTCCGCAAACCGGCGTTGTTCCTCCGCCAGGCCGCCGAGCCGGCGCTGGAAGAAATCGCCGGGCTCCGCCGCAAATTGCGGAAGCAAGGCGTTGCCCGCTTTTGCCGCGGCTTCCAATTCCGCAATATCCCGCTCTTCGGGAAACGTGAATTTCCCGATCAGGGCATCGGGCAAATCGTCCATTTCATCATAATACGCCACGGCGGCGGTCATAAACGCGGGAATGTAGTATTTGAACCCCGCTTTGCTGAAAAAATGCGGGGCGTCGTTCCTCTCGGAAAAGAGAAACTCCTTGTCTGCCTCCTGCCACGATTTGCCGATGAGCTTCTGTTTGATTTCTTCCACATCAAGGTAAAACCCTGTGTTGTCGTAAACGATATCCATATCGCCGGGATATTGTTCCCCCATAAAGGCGGCTCTGATCGATTCAATTAATTTTTCTTTTTCTTCCACTATTCCGCCTTTATATTGGGTGTGTCAAAGGATTCTTTTCGGATATCCAGCCCTTTTTATTATTCCTTTACAAATAATGTCAATTATATTTTTTCCATAAATGATACAAATTTTAGCCCGTATTTCGCATAACGTTCCGGCTGTATACGACGTTTTGAGTTTTGACAGCCCGGACATTATTGACCTTGACATCCGTTGTCTTTGATTGCATTATATAGAAATCGCGTTCATGATGCAATAAGAAAAAAAATCGTTGATGTGGAATATTTGCTTGCATTGTGCTATAATTTTACTAATCAGTATGTTCCATGGAAGGTGCGGGTGTCTATATATGCAGGAAAACACGATTGTCGTAGGCGGTATTATTCCGTTCGGCGCTTTCGGCGGCAAAGCGCTCTGCTGGCGCGTGCTTGACGTTGATGTGCAAAACGGCCGGGCGCTTTTGCTCACCGAGGACATCATCGAAAAGCGTTCGTATCACAGCAGTTACACAGATGTTACTTGGGAGGAATGCGCGCTGCGCCGATACCTGAACGGCGATTTTCTGACTGATTTCGGCACTGACAAAAGCCGCATAGCGCAAGTGACAAACGCCAACCCCGACAATCCGTGGTATGGGACGGCCGGGGGCGATAGCACAACGGATAAGGTGTTCCTGCTCAGTATTGATGAAGCAGTGAAATACTTCGGGGACAGCGGCGACTTAAAGAACCGTAAAGGGTGGTATTACGAGAATGGGAAAGATGTTCTGAAAGACGGCAAGGGGTGGTGGATAAACGATCAATACAATAGCAAAAGAATAGCAAAGTATGAAAATAGGACGTGGTGGTGGTGGCTTCGGTCGCCCGGCGGCCACAGTGATCGCGCTGCGGGCGTCGACGATGACGGCAGCCTCAGCGTCATTGGCGATTATGTCCACCACTCTGAGTGCGGCGTCCGCCCCGCTTTGTGGCTGAATCTTGAATTAAATCTCACCGCCGCAGGCCGCAGCAAATATGTGTAACACAAAAAAGAACGTCCCTTTTGTGCGGCGCCTCCTATCACGGCAGCCGGGCCCATATCCTCTCCGCCGCCGCCAAATCTTCCCCTATGATTTCGTCGCCGGGGTATTGCCTGGCCAATGCGAGCAGAATCGCTACCGATTCACCGTATTTTGCCTTGTTTGTTTCCGAATGCAGCACCCTTGCCATCTCGCCGTACCTGCGCGCGAAATCAAGATCGTCCGGGTGGATTTCCCTGACCGCTTGCAACGCGTTCATATTGCTTTTGATCTCGGCGTCCTTTGTTTCCGGCCGCATAGAGTGGTTTCGCAAAATACGCGTATACTGTTCGGCGACCATGGTATTGCCGGGGTGCGCTTTGAGAATATCTTTCGCAATGCCGATGATCAAATAATACTGATCCGTCGGAGCGAGCAAGCTCCGGAAAAACACCGCTTCCGCGAAGTCTTCCGCGATGTCGTCTGCGGTGATATCTGTTTTGGGAATAATCGCCGCCGAATCCGTTCCTGTTCGCTTCGGCTTCGCTTGAAGTTTCCGCGCATCTTTCCAGAGCTTGCTGATTTCCACGCAATTCGCGGTACGCGTTTTCAAATCCGCCCATTCCATCCGGCACATGATGCAGAGCGCAAGGGCAAGCGAATAGCAAGCCTCCATTTGAAGGGGCGCCGCTTCGTGTTTCAACGTCTTTTTAAAACTGCGGAGCCTGTTTGCAATGCCGTCCGCTTCCGCTTTGCTGCTCGCGCAGGCGGCAAGGTTTGCTATGGAGCGCAGGTAGATACCGGTGGTTTTCTCCTCGGCAAGCGGGATTTCCTTGCGCTTGCTCTTTTCATAGATTTCCCGTATCTGTGCATGGACGCCATGCGCCCCGGCGGAATCCTCCATGCACCTTTGCAGATTGAACAGTATTTTGACATAACTGTCCCAGACGACCGCGTGCTTCGGGTTTTTGGCCAAAACCATTTTCGCTTCCCGCTCCGCGCCTTGACAGCCCTCAAGATCGGCTTTTGCGGAGAAGTTCAATAGGGCATCCGTATAATATATCCCATAGATGCCTGAAAAATCACGGCGCCGCGCAACCTCCCGGATTTTTTCGCAGAGATGGCGATGGCTGGAAACCTCTGAAGCAGTGCTGAAATACATTTCTTTTTCGTAATGCAAGAGCAGCGTGTCATACAGAAAATCCTCAAATTTGCCCTTGTCTGAAAGGACGTCCTCTTTCGGAATCGGCGCGAGCATGCCAAGCGCGAGCAGCGCTTCCGATGAAAAAGTCAGCTGCTCTTCTTTCGACAGTTCCTGCACAAAGCGATGCAGGCGCTCCCGCACAGTGTCAAGCGCGCCGGCAAAGCGGTCCGGCGGCAAAGCCGTAATGGGAACCGAGTCGATTTTGGCATCATAGAACTCAAAAAACGGGTCGAAGTTTCCCGGCGCCCTCGCTCCGCCGGTGGCCTGGCTGTGCCGGCCTATCTCGGCGTCCGATTCGCCCGGAAACAAGTCTGCGGGAACAAAATCCGCATAGCCGGCCAATTCCGCCGCGCCGTCTTTGGTATGGGCGAGGGACGCGTCCAACCACAATTCAAGCCAATCAAAAAATTGCAGCGGCTCGCCTGTCACCAGGTGTTTGAGCGGAAACGCACCGACCTCATTTGCCAAATCGATATACCAAACATGGCCGTATTCTTCGCCGTTGACGACCAACGCGCTGTACATGCCGCAACCCTCATCCGCGAGATAGACAATGCCGCTTTCAACCATGGAGAAATATTTGCTCTGGATTTTTTCCTGAATTTTGTCGGCTTTGTTTACATTCCGAATCCCGGCGGTCGCGGACTCGATTTCGTCATACATCTCAAGTATGCGGAACGGCTCGTTTCTTGTGAATGGATACGGGCGGGATGGCGTCGTGATATTTCCGTCGTTGTTGTCAAGCGCCGGCCCGTTCTATGGTCTTTTGCCGCCTTCAACGAAAACAAGTAAAATACAAATTGCGCCGGCCTCCGGTACGCGAAAACAAACCCTCCTGTTTTGAGCGTCTGCCCGGAGTACACCATCTTGCAGTCGACGGGCTTTGACAGCGTGTTTTGGCCGGTTACCCGAATCACGCAATACCGATCATTCTTTTGATACCCCTTATGGAACAGCAGTTTGTCCTTCTTGCGCGAGATCAAAAATCCATTGGAGCCTGTCACCCTTGGCGCAAATACCCGTTCATTCACGTAATCCGTATGAACCAGATTGAACGCGTTGTAATAATAATACCAAAGATGGTTGTCGCAATCGATATTCATGGCATAGCAATCGTCGATGACATGCGTCTTGTTTTCCCAAAGCATTTTGCCGTCAGCGGACCATTTGACGATGCCGGCCATTCCGCCGGATTCACGACCGCTCCCGTAAACGCCTTCGTCACAATAGCTTGTGATGATATTGTTTTCCCTGTCTACATAGCATTGCGCGATCCCGTCGCCCAAATACAGCTTTTTGATCGGCGATCCAAAACGGTCAACGATATGGGCGTAGTCTGACAACAGCAGATAGCCGTCGCCCAACGGCTGGACAAAGTAGAACCGGTCTTTCTTCGTCCCGAAAGAAATCACGTCAAACCCGAAAAAGCCGCCCGTGTCCCAATCAACCATCAAACAGATCGCCTTATAGGCCCTTCTTTCGGATGGATTCGCTGTTTGGGCGAAAAGCAAATAAATCCGATCATCGTTGCCGATATCCATTCCGAGACACTCAAATCCGTCCAAGCGTTTGTCCGAAAAGATTGAAGCCAACTCTATCGTATTCAGTATCTCCAGAATCTCATAATGGTCCATGTCGCCCTCATTTTCGTAAAACCTGCCGCGCTGGCTGTCCATCGGATAAGCCGCGCAATGGATTTGGAATTTGAATCGCCGTTTTCCAGGTCTTTCATGCTCCATTTTTCAGCTTGGTCCTTGCTGAAATAGGAGATCATTTTCCGGGCTTTACAACGGCGGCGGGGATTTGAGCAGTTCCGGCAGAAGGCAGACTGCGTAAAGCGGGAGGTTGACCAGCGTCCCGTCCCGGCGGTAGTCGGCGCGGGAGAGCCGGAACGCCACGCCCGGGCTGTATTTATCCATATACAGTTTCAGGCTTTTGGCACGCAGGTTCATGCTCGCTTTCACTTCAACCGGCACTGCGCGGGCGCCCGACTGAATAAGGAAATCCACTTCCGCGTGGCCGGAATCGTTCCCCCAGTAGTAAGGCTTCAGCCCGCATTCAAAAATCAGCTGGTTCAGCACATACTGCTCGGTAAGCGCCCCCTTACATTCGACGAAGGCCCTGTCTTCTTCAAACAGCGCGTCTTTCGAGAGTTCGCTCATACATGCCAGCAGCCCGACGTCAAGGCCGTAAAGCTTGAACGCTTTTTCGTCGGCGTAGCTCCGCAAAGGATGCCTGACCTCCCTGACGCGGTTCACCTTGTAGAGGATCCCCGTGTCAAGCAGCCACATCATCGCCGTTTCATATTCCCGCGCACGGGCGCTTTTCGCGATTTCGCTGTATACGAATTTTTTGTTTTCTTTTCCAAGCTGCTCCGGCATGCTGTTCCAGAGCGCACGGATTTTCGGGACATGCGCGCTTGGCGCGTGCTTGGAAAAGTCCTGGTCGTACATCGCGGCCAGCCCCTGCTGAATCCTTCGGACTTCCGGGTATTCCCCCTTGTCCGCAAACGACCGGACGGCTTCCGGCATGCCTCCGACATAGAAATATTTTTTCAGAAAATGGATGTAGGTCTCTGAATGTAAACGGAGAACGCCCGGATCCCCGGCGAACAGTCTTTTCACAAGCGCGTCCTCACCCAGCGCACGCAAAAATTCAGTGAATGAAAGCGGGTACAGGTCAAGCAAATCGACTTTTCCCACGGGAAACGACGTCCCCTCGTGGAGCGCAATGCCGAGAAAAGAGCCGGCGCAGGCAATGTGGTATTCCGGCGCTTCTTCACAGAAGTATTTCAAGGCGTTCAATGCCTGCGGGCAGTCCTGGATTTCATCCAATATGATAAGCGTCCCGGCGGGATCGATCTT
>JAITOE010000001.1 GCA_031290135.1 Eubacteriales Family XIII. Incertae Sedis bacterium | reverse complement strand
TGGCGCGGAAACCATATGGGATTACCCGAAAGATTTCGTCAAGGAAGGCGGCACCAAAAATCATGCGGATAATAGAATAAGCTGGTATCCATACAATACGGACGTCCCGGACATCTCCGATTTGCTGCGGGAATATATCGAAACCCCGGCGGAAATGCTTTTTGAAAAGCATTTTGAAAACGACAAATGGGGTTTGGTCAACATATTAAAGGCTGCCGACAGAAGAGTCGGGAAAAGGCGACTGGATGAGCTGAAGCGAAAAACCCACAACGCGGCGGCAAATAAAATTGTCGGGAAGCGCTTGAAAAACAGTGATTGAAGGGCCTGTAACACATACATAGAGAACAATTTCCTTTCGTATCTGTCTGTTTCAACGTATTCTCCGATCTGCAAAACGTTTCGCCGTCAAATGGCGTCCGCGACCATGATGGCCCGGTCGTCTTTCGGGTGGTCGTCGGAAAAATCCATGGCTGCGCCCACGATCCGCGCCGCCAGATCCTTCCCGCCCAGGGCTTTGTATTCTTTCAGGATCTCTTTTACGCCCTCGGCGCCGAAAACCTTCTGTTCTTCCTTGTTGAATTCCTCCACGATGCCGTCCGTGTAAAGAACCAAGCGTTCGCCGGGCACGAAGCCCGTTTTGATTTCGTTGTAGTCGAAGAAGCTCCCCAGCTTGCTGATGGGGAGGCCCTTCGCGATGATTTCTTCCACCGCCCCGTCATTCCGCACGATCAGGGGGTAGCAGTTGTGCCCCGCGTTGACGATGGAAAGCTCCTGTTTCGCCTTGTCGTAGCAGCACAGCAGGACGCTGAGATAGATTTCCGGGTCGATGTCGAGATCCTCATAGCCGTCCATCAGGGACTTCATCAGGCTTTTCATGCTTTCCGCCGCTTCTTTCAGCTTCCCCCGCACCACTTCCCGGAGGAACATGGTCAGCATGGAAGCCTGCACCCCGTGGCCGGAAACGTCGGCAATGTAAAGCAGCGTCTGGTTTTCGCTGATCCGGATGATGTCGAAAAGGTCTCCGCCCAGAACCTCGGCGGGCAGGTACAGGCTGCTCAGGCGGAACGTGTCCCAGTACACGCCGTCCGCCGGCAGCATGCTGCGCTGGATGTTCCGGGCGAAATTCAGTTCGGCGGTCAGCTTCCCGTAATGCTCCATCAATTCCACTTCGAGGCTTTTCTGTTCCGTGATGTCGTACAGCATCTCAACGGAATATTTTTCGTCCGCGTCCAGCATGATGGGCGATGACATGAGCCTGAAATACCGGCTGCCGGACAGGATGTCTTTGACCTCCGGCTTGCCGCTCTCCCAGGAGCGGGAGGTGACGCAGTCGTCGCATTTGCTGTCCCTGAAAAAGATCTGGTGGCAGGGCTTCCCTTTCATGTCCCCGAACTGCTTCCGCATGCTCTTGTTCATGTATACGATGTTTTTCCTGTCGTCAAGCACCCGCACGAGGTATTCCATGTTTTCAGCCATTTCTTGGGTCAGGGTTCCGTCCGCGCTCATTTCCGCAATGGGTTTTCCCACGAGGCTGGCCTCCTTAATTTTCATTTTTTGGCAGGTGTTCCCGCAATTTGCCCAATACCGCTTCCAGGTCCAGGGGTTTTCCCACATGGCCGTCCATGCCGGAAGCGAGGCACATTTCTATGTCCTCCGGGAACACGTTGGCGGTCATGGCAATGATGGGGATCTGCTTTGCTTTCGGGATGTCGAGGGCGCGGATGTGCCGCGTCGCGGAATAGCCGTCCATGTCAGGCATCTGCACGTCCATGAAAATCATGTCGTAGCGGTCCGGCGCGCCGCTGAACAGGCGCACGGCCTCCAGCCCGTTTTCCGCGCAGTCGATGGCCAGTTCCGTCGGTTCAAGGAGGGCCAGCACGACTTCGCGGTTCAGTTCCACGTCCTCCGCCAGTATCACGCGGCGCCCGGCGAAACAGTCCGCGGGCGCGCTGTCCGGGCCGGGTGCTTCGTCCGCGGTTTCTTCCTGTGCGCGTTCCGTCTGTATGGTGAACGCGAAGGTGGAACCCTTGCTGATCTCGGAATTGATCCATATCTTCCCGCCCATCATTTCCACGATGCGCTTTGATATGGCAAGGCCGAGCCCCGTCCCGCCGAATTTGCGGGACGTGCTGCTGTCGGCCTGCTCAAAGGAGCTGAACAGGCGGGACTGCTGTTCTTCGCTGATCCCGATCCCCGTGTCGCTCACTTCTATCTGGATGGAACACAGGCCGTCTTTTTCCTGCAGCAGCAGCGCTTTCAGGGAAATATGCCCGTGCAGGGGCGTGAATTTTACGGCGTTGGACAAAAGGTTCGTGATGACCTGCGCCAGCCGCGCGTCGTCGCCGATCAGAATCCGGGGGATGTCCTTGTCAACGTGGAGGCTGAATTCCTGCTGTTTTTCCTCCACGCGGAAATTGTTCACGCTCACAACCTTTTGAAGCATCTTTTCGAAATGGTAAGCTGCGGGCGAAAGCTCAAGTTTGTTCGCCTCAATCTTTGACATGTCCAGCACGTCGTTGATGACGCTGAGCAAATGCGTGGAAGCGTCGTCTATTTTGTTCAGGCAGTAATTCTTTTTCTCCGCGTCGGGGGAAGCCTTCCCTATGGCGGTCATTCCGATGACGGCGTTCAGGGGCGTGCGCATTTCGTGGCTCATGTTGGCTAAAAACGCGCCCTTTGAGATGCTGGCGCGCTCTGCGTCTTCCTTGGCGCGGGCAAGTTCGGAAACGTCGTTCATCACGACGACGACTCCGCGGCAAATGCCGCCTTTTTCTTCCGCCGGCGTGACCGTGACCTGAAAAATGATCCCGGCGCCGTCTTTCAGCGTCACTTTTTCTTCGTATGAAAGGGGCCGGCCGTTCCGGGTCACGGCAAGGCACCGGGCGTTTGTGTCGGCAATCCAGCCGTCCGGAAAGGCGTTCGCGAAAAGTTCCGGGAACGGGAAGCCCACCATTTCGCGCATCTCGCCGTAACCGAGAAGGGATACGGTTTTTTCGCTCCCCAGCACGAAATTCATGTCGAGGTCAAGCATGAACGTGATGCCCGGCGTGTTTTTTAACAGAAGCTGGTTGTAAAAATTGGACAGTTCTTTTGCGGCTTCGTTGGAATTCCGCAGGCGCTCCGTCTGCTCGTGCATGATGGAGAGCGCCCGGTAGTCGCGTTCGAGTTTTTTGTATTGCCGCATGAGCTGGGGATATTCTTTCTCCATGTCGATACTCCACCGGTAAACGCAGGGGCGCAGGTAAGCGGGGCTGTTCTTATATATGGGATCTCCGCCGCGCGAGCGCGGCTGTTTTACAGCATGCAGAACGTGATGGAGCAGTTGTGGAAGCGGTTGGACGCTTTTTCGCCCGTATAGAGCGCCGGGCAGATTTCTCCCAGGCAGTACGCGCCGGTGAGGCTCAGGTTTTCCGGAAGCATTTCGGACAAGATGCGTCCCTCCGCGTCCGCCTCCGCGCCGAGTATCATCGCGCGCCCGCAGCAGGAGATGCAGAACACGGCGGAATATTCATAGCCCGGCTGCGCGGCCGCCGTTTCCAAAAGGGCTTTCATGGATTCCCTGCAGGCGGCCTTGACGTCGTCTTTGTTGACTAAGCAGATGTTGGCGAGGGCGCCTGTAGGCACGTCGCCCAAGAAAGAACCGGAGCCGGTCTCCGCATTGAGGCTGAAAATATGCCGCATCAGGGGTGTTTCGTCCTGTCCTTCCTGCGTCAGCATCATGGGATAGGACGTAAATGCCAGCAAGGGGTCTTCCACGTCGGTTTTCAGGCCGAAGCCCTCCAGGTACTGGACAAAGGTCTCGCCGCCGACGTCATGCACGACGTTGCCCTCCGCCCGGACGACCCGGCGGATGCGCTCCGCGAAACGCGAGGTGACGTGCCGGATGGCGAACACCGGCTTCGCTTCGCCCCAGACGCTGACGACGACCAAAGCGTCGCTGTAATCATGCCCGGAGAGGAAGACCCGCGCACGTTCGTAGTCGTAATCGTCCGAGGCCACGCCGCCCATGACGGGCGCGTCCTGCGCCGCCTTGGAGAGGGTTTCGGGGTATTTGTCGCCGGAAAAGGGCAGGCCGTAGGGGCAGAAAGCGAAGACGACAGCGGGTTTCGCGCCGTAAGCGGCGGCGTCCGCCGGCACCGTGGCCGCGTAGGCTTCCGTGATCTTCTGTTCGTAACCGCTGGCGGAAAGGGAGGCTGACGCCGCAGCGGAAAAAACGCAGTCGTCCGCGGTCAGGACCGTCAGCACGGCGGCTGCTTCATGCCGCCCGTCCGCGTCCATCGTGGCAAGCGTGGTCATGCCCGCAACGTCTATGCCGAGCCGTTTTTTCAGTTCGCCCGTGACGGCGGCGCCGTCGGTGTCGGCGTCGCACAGCAAAATCCCGACGGAATGCTTCTTCAGCTCGATCTTTTCAAGAACGGAATCGGCGAGCTGCCGCGCCGCTTCCGCCGCGTTGTCCAGTTCGTGGCTGATTGCAACTGCGCTTTTCATACCGCACCTCCCAGTCTTGCGCCCGCCCGCGGATCCGGCCTGGCGCATCCGTAAACAATTGATAATAACCGCATTGTGGTTATTATATCACTTAATAATGAACAAAACAATTAAAAATGGATGTCGGCGCGGAGAATGCGGAGAAGCGAGAAGCGAAGCGGAAAAAACAGACAGGGCTTGAATTCCAAATGCCGCGTTCACAGCAGCTTGCCGCTGGACGCGGCGGCTTCCAGGATCATGGGCAGGGAGCGGGGGCCGTGGAAAAACGTGCTGAGATCCCGGTACCAGCTCATGTTGCACTTGTTGCAGGGCGCGATGTCCAAGGCTTTTTCTTCCATGGTGAGGATGTTGCCGAGGGAGTCTGGAAGCTGCATGCAGGGGTAAACGTCGAAGAACCAGTCCACGAACATGACATGCCGGCCGCCGAAGCAGTGGTAGCGGGCGGAGGCGGGGTCTTTCAGGTAATTGACGATGTTCCGCATGGAGCTGGCGGCGTTGATGATCCGGCAGCCTTTCTTTTTTTTCAGTTCGATGGCGGACTCCAGGGACTGGATCAGCTGCTCCGGGGAAAGGCTGATGCCCTCGCCCCCCAGCTCGTAGACCGTCGATTCGGAGAAGGTCGGGTAGTTCAGGGAAATGAAGTCAAAGCCCATGCGGACGGCTTCGTCGCACACGTCTTTTAGCTTGTCGAAGTTGCCGTTCCAGATGAGGACGGAGGCCATGGTCTTCACGCGGGTTTTCCGGACGGCTTCCAGCGCGCGCGCCAGATCGTCCATGATGTTCTCTATTTGCCGGGACTGGGCCATGATTTCCGGATCCCCGGAATCGAAAGATATGCTGACTAAGTCGTTGCCGGCGGCCTCCAGCCGCTTTGCCATGTCGTTCCGCAGCAGGAGCTGGGGGGCGGCAAGCAGCATGGCGCTGTTGATTTTGCGCTTGCTGGCGCGTTCCACGATCTCAACGGCGTGGGGATGGAGCAGGGCTTCCCCGCCGGTGAAGCACATGTGCGCCACGCCGAAATCCGCCAGCCGGTCTATGGCGCGCAGCGCCTTGTCCGTGTCCACGTAGACCTTCGGCGTCTGCTTCCAGATGCCGCAAAAGGAGCATTTCGCGATGCAGGCGTTGGTAAGGGCGAACTCCGCGCAGCGCAGGTTCCCTTTCAGGTAATTCTTTACGATGTTTCCAAGTTTTCCGTTCATTTTCCGTGCGACCTCCAAGCTCAATCTATAGGCTCAGTTTAACAGGCTTAGTCTTTACTGTCAACAGAAAAAGAAGATGGCTGTGGTTTCTCTGATCCACATATGATAATGTCTCATCATACCGCACGTGATTTTGTCCCGATGTTGATCAGGCGGGACGGAATCGTGTAAAATAGACCTCGGTTCAATAAGGAAGCGAGGTGAGGG
>JAITOE010000261.1 GCA_031290135.1 Eubacteriales Family XIII. Incertae Sedis bacterium | reverse complement strand
TTTCGCCAGGCAAGGCGGCGGGTTCCGCTGATACTGGCTGTATCAACGGGTTCCGCCAACGAAGCCTGACGGAAAAAAGACCGTCACGACTCCAAGGTTTAGTTATCGGTGCAATAATTATGTCAACCGATGTTTGCCGCCGGGCGAACGTTTTTTAACAAGACAGAAACGGCTTGTTTTTCAAGCTTCCACCTTTTTTTCCACACATTGCGCGGGATTGTATACGATTTTATCCAGAAGTGGCTGTGGATTGTTTCTTATGGAAAAAGCCTTGTTTTCCAAGGCTTTTTCGCATTGTCCATCTTTTTCCCCGCATTTTATCCACAGACCGTTTTCCGGTTATTGTTCGCGGCGCGTTCGTCTGCCCTGTTATGCCATTTTCCGCCTGACCATCTCCGTAAGGATAAAGGACGCGACATCCTCCGCATAGGTGTGGGGGCCGAACCCGGCGTCAAAACCGAGTTCCTGCGCCAGTTCGTAAGAAATCCGCGGCCCGCCGCAGCAAAGGATCATCTTGCCGCGTATGCCTTCCGCCTCCGCCAGCTCCGCCAGGTTCGTCAGGTTCTGGATGTGGACGTCTTTCTGCGTCACGATCTGCGACACGATGATGGCGTCCGCGTTCAGTTCTATCGCCTTTGCCACCAAAGTCTCGTTGGGCACCTGGGAACCCATGTTGACCGCCTCTATCCCCTTATAGCGCTCCAGGCCGTAATGCCCGTGGAAGCCTTTCATGTTCATGATGGCGTCGATGCCGACCGTATGCGCGTCGGTCCCCGACGTGGCCCCCACGATGACCACGTCGCGCCGGATGTTGTCGGCGATGTACGCCTGACACGCCTCGCGGCTCATGATTTCCACGTCCGCCTTCGCGACTTTGATGGTGGTGAAATCCACCGTATGCGTGCATTTCCCGTAAACCACGAAGAAGGTGAAGCCCTTGTCCAGATCCTTGGAGAACGTCACGCTCGCCTCCTCCAGCCCCATTTTTTTAGCCAGCTGCTTGGCGGCTTCGTCCGCTTCCGGGCCGTATGGGACCGGCAGCGTGAACGTGAGTTCCGTCATTCCGTCGTTCATGGTGTCCCCATAGGGCTTTACCCGCGTCAGGTCCACTTTTGAGATCGCCGTTCCTTTTTCCATTATTTTCCACCCCCTTGCCCGCCGCCGGCCTGTTTCATCATGGGCTCTATGAACGGGTTGAAATAGTCCGCGTGCCGCACGACGACCCCCTCCAGTCCTTTTCCGCCGTCCCTGGCCCGCTTCACGCCGCCGAATTTCCCCTGCTCGATGGTGGAGAACAAGCCTTCTTTTTCAATTTGCCGCAGCAATTTTTCCGCCTCCGCCAGCACGGTCTGCGCGCGCCGCTGGATGACCCCGTCCTTTTTGAACTCCACTTCTTCGCCCAGATGGCGCGCGTTGTTGAAGATATAGGACGCGTTTTCGATGGACAAAAACCGGTCCTGCAGGTGCGGCGTATGGATGGCCTCCGTCAGCATGCCCAGCAGCTGGATGGACTGCCCCGTCCACACGGAGACCAAGTTGAACAGCGCATCCTGTATGTGACCCCGGAAAATGTTCCCCGTCATGAATTTTGTGGGCGGCATGTATTTCAGCGACGCCCTGGGGAATATCTCCCGCGCCATGACGGCCTGCGCCAGCTCATAAAGGAAGCCGTCTTCGATGCCCGGCTCCATCTCAAAGGCGTGGCCGAGGCCCATCTGCTCTTCGGGTATGTTTGCCAGGACCGCGAACTGCTCGTTGATGAGCTGGGACGCCAAAACGGTATGCGCCTCTTCAAAGGCATCCGCCGTGGTCAGGTAATTGTCCTCCCCCGAATTGAATATGACGCCGCTGTAGCCGATGATGACGCGTGAGAAGAACTGGTCCACCAGCGTGCGCTGCATGTTGATGTCACGGAACAGGATGCCGTACAGCGCGTCGTTCAGCATCATGTCCAAGCGTTCCACCGCTCCCATGGCGGCGATTTCCGGCATGCACATGCCGGAGGAATAGTTGCAGAGCCGGATGTAGCGCCCCACTTCCTTCCCGACTTCGTCCAAGGCCTCGCGCATGATGCGGAAATTCTCCTGCGTCGCGTAGGTGCCGCCGAAGCCCTCCGTGGTGGCCCCGTAGGGCACGTAATCCAGCAGGCTCTGCGCCGTCGTCCGGATTACGGCGATGACGTCCGCGCCCTGCCTGGCCGCCGCCTGTGCCTGCACCACGTCCTCGTAGATGTTCCCGGTGGCGACAATGACGTACAGGTAAGGCTGTTTGCCCTCCCCGATATCCCGCAGCATCGACTCGCGCGCGGTTCTCTGTTCCCATATCTTCTTCAGGCTCTCCGCGACTAAGGGCGCCACCGCTTCCTGCGCGGCTTTTGCCGCCGCCGGTTTGATCCTGCCCATGTCCAGCCGCCCCGCGGCCGCTTCTTCCGCAATCTGCTGCGGCGAAAAGCCCGTGTCGATCATGGCGCTGCCGATCCAGTAGGCGCAGCCCCTGTCCAATATGCCCGCGTCTTTGAGCTGGTCCACCAGCACGTTGGAAAGCGGAGATTCCACTTCATCCACCCCGTCCACGCCCAGCAGGCGCGCCACGGTGCGTTCCGTGCTGACGGTCGTGTGCCGGTCGATGAATTCCTGCACGTTTTCCGCGATCCGCGCCGCGCAGCCCCGCGCGCTGTCAATCAGCTTGGGATCCAAGTTTAATTTGCTCATTTTCACTCCCCCTTTTTAATGGTCTCGCTCTATTTCTTGCCGCAGGCATGAAATAGCTAAGCGAACCTTATGCGGGCAGCTTTGCTGCCGTTAATGGTCTCGCTCTATTTCTTGCCGCAGGCATGAAATAGCT
>JAITOE010000258.1 GCA_031290135.1 Eubacteriales Family XIII. Incertae Sedis bacterium | reverse complement strand
CACCCCTCCGTCATTGCGAGCGCAGCGAAGCAATCCACAGGCACTGGATTGCTTCGGCGCTCCGCTTCTCGCAACGACGGGGGATATGCCCGACGCAAATCACGCAGTGGCGGAACATACCTAAGATTCATAACGGTCAATCACGGCGGGTTCCGTCACCAAACGGAACGAAACTACCCAGCTGCGGGGCGGGCGTCGCCCCTCCGTCGTTGCGAGCGCAGCGAAGCAATCCACAGGCGCTGGATTGCTTCGGCGCTCCGCTTCTCGCAACGACGGGGGATATGCCCGACGCAAATCACGCAGTGGCGGAACATACCTAAGATTCATAATAGTAACGCGCGCAAAAAAACGACCCTGACGTTCTCACGCGGGTCGTTTTTTATCAGGCGGATACGTGATTCCGGAATCGTATTACTTCAGCTCCACAGACGCGCCTACAGCTTCCAGCTGCGCTTTAACTGCTTCGGCTTCGGCTTTGTCAATGCCTTCCTTCACGTTGGACGGGGCGCTATCAACCAGATCTTTGGCTTCTTTCAGGCCCAGGCCGGTCAGCTCCCTGACCACCTTGATGACTTTGATCTTCTCCGCGCCTGCCGCAGCAAGGACGACGTTAAACTCCGTCTGCTCTTCCACGACCGCGACCGCTCCGGGAGCCGCGCCTGCCGCAGCGACAGGGGCCGCCGCGGAAACGCCGAATTTTTCTTCGCATGCCTTTACCAGCTCGTTGATTTCTAAAACGGTCATGCCTTTTACAGCTTCAATGATTTGTTCGATGCTCATGATTTGTTCCTCCTTGTTATTAACCTGCGATTATTCTTCGGACTTCGCTTCTTCTGTTGCCGGGGTTTCCACCGCTGGGTTTGCCTCCGCTGCCGGGGTTTCCGCAGCCGGACTTACCTCTGCCACGACCGGGGTTTCGACTGCCGGGCTTGCCTCCGCTGCCGGAGCTTCCGCCACCGGGGTTTCGACCGCCGGGCTTGCCTCCGCTGCCGGCGCTTCCACGGTCGAAGTCTCCACAGCCGGACTTACTTTTTCAGCCGCCGCCAGGCTTGCCTCCGCAGCCGGAGTTAGCTCCGCCGCCGGACTCGCTTCCGCAGGCGCTTCTCCCGCGTCCGCGATGGCCTTGAGCGTGCGTACCCACTTGCTGACGGGCGACTGGATGCTGCCCAGAAAACGTCCGATAAGCTCCTCCCTCGTGGGCAGGGATGCGATCTGTTTCAGCTCCTCCGCGTTGTAGAACGTGCCGTCGATGATGCCCGCCTTGAATTCCATCTTTTTGAAATCCCGGAAAATTCCGTTTAATATGCGGGCGGGCGCGATGGAGTCCTCATAACTGAAAGCAAACGCGCTTGGGCCTGACAACACCTCTTTGAGCTGTATGTAATCCGTGCCCTCGATGGCCCTTTCCGCCAGTTTATTTTTATAAACGGTGTAGTCCACATTCGACTCGCGCAGCTTTTTCCGCATGGAGTCGGCTTCCGCGACGTTTATGCCCATGTAATCAATGATGACCGCGGATTTCGCCCTGCCCAGCTTCTCCTGGATCTCATCGATGACCGCCTGCTTTGCCTTTAAATGTTCTGCTGATGGCATACAATAACCTCCTTCTGTAAAATTGAACGATGGAACTAAAAATGAATGACCTTCCTGCCCGCAGACAAAAAGGTCACAAAAGCTCAAATGGCTCTATGTTGTACCTCGACCGGAAAAGATTAAGCGTCTTGCGCGCGCCGGTTGTCTGCGGTTTGTATTCGATTTTTTAACCGTTCCTTACGCCATGACCCGCACCGGGTTGATCCGGATTCCGGGGCCCATCGTCGATGCCAGCGTAATGCTTTTCAGGTATTGCCCTTTCGCCGCGGCCGGTTTTGCCTTGACAATGGCCTCCAGCAACGCGTTAAAGTTGCCGGTGAGCTTTTCCGCTCCGAAAGAAGCCTTTCCGATGGGGGTATGGATGATGTTCGTCTTGTCCAGACGATATTCCACCTTACCGGCTTTGATTTCCTGCAGGGCCTTTTCGATGTCCATTGTGACCGTGCCTGATTTGGGGTTGGGCATCAAGCCCTTGGGACCCAGCAGTTTCCCCAGCTTACCGACGACGCCCATCATGTCCGGCGTTGCGACCACTACGTCAAAATCAAACCAGCTTTCGCTCTGGATCTTCTGCGCCATATCCTCCGCGCCCACATAATCAGCGCCGGCCGCTTCGGCTTCCTGCGCTTTCGGCCCCTTGGCAAAAACCAGAACGCGCGATGATTTGCCCGTTCCGTGCGGAAGCACGATGGCGCCCCTGACTTGCTGGTCCGCATGCCGTCCGTCAACGCCCAGGCGCACATGCACTTCTATCGTTTCGTCGAACTTCGCTTTGGCAGTCTGCTGAATCAAATCAAACGCTTCGTTGATTTCATATAAATTCGTTTTTTCGACCAGCTTGACCAATTCCTTGTAATTCTTTCCTCTTTTGGGCATTTTTTCTACCTCCCTGTGGTGCAAACGGCCAACGCCTCCCACTGTTGCGATGGTTCCCCGGCTTCAGCCGGTCCGGAACCTACCGCTGTGTAACGGTTCCTATCCTTCAATCACGATCCCCATGCTCCGCGCAGTGCCTTTGATCATCTCCGTGGCTGTATCTATGTTCGCCGCGTTCAGATCCGGCATCTTGAGCTGCGCGATTTCACGCGCCTGTGCCAGGGTCAGCGTTGCAACCTTCTTTTTGTTCGGTTCGCCTGAACCCGACTGTAAATTGGCGGCCTTTTTCAAAAGCACTGCCGCCGGCGGCGTTTTCGTGATAAACGTAAAAGATCTGTCCGCATATACCGTGATGACGACCGGGATGATCATGCCCGGCTGATCCTGCGTTTTCGCGTTAAACTGCTTGCAAAAGTCCATGATGTTCACGCCCTTTTGCCCAAGCGCGGGACCCACCGGCGGCGCCGGGTTGGCCTGTCCTGCCGGAATCTGCAGTTTGATCAAGCTGTCGATTTTTTTTGCCATAATCCGTATTCCTCCTTTCTCCTGTTATAGTACGCGCAGACGCCGCGTTGTTTTGCGCATGCCGCCTGCTTCCCTGTTGCCTTATATTTTGTCCACCTGCCCGAATTCCAGCTCGACGGGGGTGTCCCGCCCGAACATGGAGATTCTGGCTTTCAGCGTCTGCCGTTCCATGTTGACTTCTTCCACGACGCCCATGAAACTCTCAAACGGGCCGTTGATCACCTTTACGCTGTCACCCACCTCTATATCCAGGTCGATGTAAATCTTCTCGATTCCCATGCGCCTCACTTCATCTTTTGTGAGGGGGATCGGTTCGGAGCCGTGTCCCACGAAGCCCGTGACGCCCTGGGTGTTGCGGACAAGATACCAGGATTCGTTGGTCACGACCATCTTGACCAGCACGTAGCCGGGAAACATCTTCCGGGTCTTTATCTTGCGCTGCCCGTTTTTGATCTCCACCCTGTCTTCGGTCGGCACGATGATCTTATGGACCAGATCCTGCATCCCCCGGTTCTCTACGATTTTTTCTATGTTTACCTTGACCTTGTTTTCATGGCCTGAATAGGTATGCACGACGTACCATTTGGCTCTTTCGGATTCATCCGGCTCATCTGTGAGCAGAATTTCTTTGTCCGTCATCTCGTTTTTCGTGGCATGCAAAGCTGCCGGCGCGCCGCCGCCCGCCGTTTCAGGCTGATCCATTTCCCCGATTTCAATTTCGGCTTTGCTGTTATTGGTCATTTTGCCTTCCATTAGAACGAAAAACCGAGCGTCAGCTTCAGCAGCTGCATGAACAGCGAATCAACCGCCCATATCGCGATGCTGAAACAGAAGCAGGTGATCAGCACCGTCCACGTATAGGCGACCAGCTCTTTTCGCGTGGGCCAGACCACTTTTTTGATCTCTACCCGGACGCCGCGAAAATATTCCCGGAAGCCGCCTCTTTCCTGCGAATTCGTGTTTTTTGCCCTGGCCGCCGCCGAAGCGATTGCGCCTTTCTTTTTTTCGTCCTTGTCTTTATTGTCCGTCGCCATGCCGTTTCCCCTTACTTGGTTTCCTTATGAACTGTGTGTTTGCCGCAGAATTTGCAGTATTTATTCATTTCAATGCGATCCGGATCATTTTTTTTGTTTTTGATCGTGTCATAGTTTCTTTGCTTGCACTCCGTGCAGGCGATTGTTATTTTTACTCTCATGTTCCCCTCCATCCCGGCGCCCAGCCCGGATATTCCGTGAAAACTATCAAAAACGCCGGTAGATTTTCTAAAGGCGCTTCATTAGCTTACCATAAACTCGCGCCCCTGTCAATTATTTTTTCCGCACTCCGAAACTGCGGCCGCTGCCGCGCACTCTTTGCCGCGGAACGCGAGGCCCACGGCGATGACGGGCTTGCCCGTGTCCGCCCCATACCGCTTTTCCGTGATCTGCCGCAGCGCGGACCCGGCCAGCGCGTCCGTGTCCTCGTCCGCCGCCGCCGACTTGACCTCGAACACGAGCGCGCGGTCGTCAAACTCTATCATGACGTCGTAGCG
>JAITOE010000241.1 GCA_031290135.1 Eubacteriales Family XIII. Incertae Sedis bacterium | reverse complement strand
CGCAAAAATAGCGCGGCGCTTGAACGCTTACAAATCAATCGAGAGCCGCACCGGGCAGTGGTCGCTTCCAAACACCTTATCCAAGATCACCACGTCCGCGATGCGGTCCCTGATCCGTTCGGACACAAGAAAATAATCAATGCGCCACCCCGCGTTGTTAGCCCGCGCGTTGGCGCGGAACGACCACCAGGTGTAGGCCCCCGCCCGGCCGGGATACAGGAAACGGAAGCCGTCGGTAAAGCCGGCGTCCAGAAGCTCCCCGAACTTGCCGCGCTCCTCATCAGAGAAGCCGGCGTTCTTCCGGTTGTTTTTTGGATTTTTCAGGTCGATCTCGTTGTGCGCCACGTTCAGGTCGCCGCAGAGGATGACCGGCTTTTTCGCGTCCAATTTTTGCAGGTAGGCGCGCCGGGCGTCCTCCCATTCCATGCGGTACGCGATGCGCGCCAGACCGTCCTGCGCGTTGGGCGTATATTCCGTGACCAAATAAAAATCCTCGAATTCCAGCGTGACGGCGCGTCCTTCCGTGTCGTGCCCGGCGGCGCCGATATCGTAAAAGGCGCCCGCCGGATGCAGCTTTGAAAAAATCGCGGTGCCGGAATAGCCTTTCTTCACGGCACTGTTCCAAAACTGCCCGTAACCCGGCAGGTCGATCTCCGCCTGTCCTTGCTGCATCTTCGTTTCCTGCAGGCAAAAGGCGTCCGCGCCCTCTTCGGCGCAAAAATCGAGGAAACCCTTGCCGAGCGCGGCCCGCAGGCCGTTTACGTTCCACGTGACAAACGTCTTCATTCTTTATGAACCCCCAGGTTTCTGATCTCCTTGTTATAAATGCCATACAGGAAAAACGCGAAAATGAGTACCGCGACCACCTCCGCGATCGGGTAGGCGAACCAGACATAATCCACGCCCAGCGCTTCGCCCAGCAGCCATGCCGCAGGCAGGACAAAGAAAAGCTGCCGCGTAAGCGACACGATCA
This sequence comes from Eubacteriales Family XIII. Incertae Sedis bacterium, assembly GCA_031290135.1. Taxonomy (GTDB): domain Bacteria; phylum Bacillota; class Clostridia; order Peptostreptococcales; family Anaerovoracaceae; genus JAITOE01. Next base: position 7,051 of record JAITOE010000241.1, on the reverse strand, counting down.
TGCTGAGAAAGCCGTGGCCGAGCGCCTGGAAAAGCGTGGTTGTCACAATGCCGAAGCCCGCGGGGATGAAACAGATGCTCATGATGCGGATCGCCCGGTTCCCGATATGCAGCATGTCCGGCGACGCGTTGAACAGCTGGAGAATCTGTATTGGGTATAATTGGAAAAGCGCCATGCCGACGACCATGATGACAAGCGCGACGTAAGTAGCTTTTTTATAGCCGTCCATCAGACGCTTCTTGTTCCGCGCCCCGAAATTATAGCCCATGATGGGCAGCGCCCCTTGGTTCAGCCCGAACACGGGCATAAAAACCACGGACTGGATGCGGTAATACACGCCGAAAACCGCGACGGCGGTGGAGGTGAAGCGAATGAGGATGGCGTTCATGCCCGACACGGTGATGGACATGACCGCCTGCATGATGATGGCCGGGAAACCGACGGCGTAAATGTCGGCAAATATCCGCTGCTGCGGGCGGCGCAGCCGTTTGAATTCCACTTTTACGGCATGTTTGAAGCGAAACAGCAGGAAAAGCCCGATGCTCATGGCGGCGAACTGGGCGATGATCGTGGCGGTGGCGGAACCGGCGATGCCCAGCGCGGGGGCGCCGAAAAGCCCGAAAATCAGAACCGGGTTCAGGATGATGTTGATGATGGCGCCGGAGATGTTGAAGATCATGGGAAAGAGCATGTTCCCGGTGGCCTGAAGGATTTTTTCAACCGTTACCTGGATGAATATAAACAGGGAACAAACCGTCAGGATCGTGCAAAAACGCACGGCGAGCGCTACAATCTCCGCGTCGTCGGAAAACAGGGTGATGAACGGTTTTGTGAGAAAAATACCCAAAATTGCAAAAACGACCCAATTGAAGAGCGAAATCAGGAAGCCGTGCGCCGCCGATACGTTGGCCTCCTCCACGCGTTTTTCGCCCAACCGTCTGGCGATCAGGGAACTAAGGCCGACGCCGGTGCCCGTGCCGACCGCGACCATCAGCATCTGAACCGGGAATACGAGCGTGACCGCCGACAGGGCGTTTTCCGAAATCCGCGCCACGAAGAAGCTGTCCACGATGTTGTACATGGCGTAGATCAGCATGGAAATCATCGCGGGGAGCGACATCGTGAACAAAAGCCTGCCGACGGGCAGGACGCCCATTTTATTTTCTGTTATGTTTTTCATGATGTTTGCTCCGAATTTTATCGTCATTGCGAGAAGCGATGTGACGAAGCAACCCATAGAACGGAAGATGTTGCATCCGCCCTGCGTCATCATAGGCGCTGGATTGCTTTACGCCGCGCTGCAAAAATATGCAAAAAAAATGAGCAAGCCATAAGCCGGGTTCTGTATTAGGCAATCATCTATCTTGGCCTGCTGTCGCCAGCAGGCTCATGCGGCCTACCATACCGGGCAGTGACGAGCAGCCACTTTTGTTGCCCTGCTTGGCCTTGCTCCGGGTGGGGTTTACACGGCCGGCATGTTACCATGCCGCCGGTGAGCTCTTACCTCACCATTTCAACCTTACCACGGCCTGACCCGTTTCGGCGGTGTGTTTCTGTTGCACTTTCCTTAAAGTCGCCTTCACCGGACGTTATCCGGCACCCTTGCTCTATGGAGCCCGGACTTTCCTCATGCGCGAACGCACGCGACTGCCTGGCTTACTCACTTAGGTATTGTATCATAAATGCGGCAAATAAAAAAGCATTTTCGCTACTTGCTGACATCCTTGCTGACATCCTTCTCCGCGCCGTCGTTTTTCGCGCGCTTGCGCCGGAATGTCCCTGCCCTTTTCACGACGATGAAAACCACGGCAACGACGACTGCCAGCACCACGAGGACCGGGAGGGCTATGATCACGATCTTGAGGAATGATTTAAAAAACGCGCCCACGCCGCGCAGGCTGGCTTTCAGGCCGTCCCCTATCTCCTGCCCGTAGCTGCGTTTGAGGGCGAATTGTTCCGTAAGCTTTTCCACTTCGGTAAAATTCAGGTTGACCGTGCTGTAATCCACCTGGTTCTGCCAGTTCCGCAGGGAGGACGTGAGGCGCTCTATCTCATAGCGGACCTCCGACAGGCGTGCCTCCAGCAGGATCATGTCTTCTATTTTCGTGCTTTGCTCCAGCATCAGGAACAGGCGGGATTCTTCCGTCCGGTAGGTGTTCAGCCGCGACTCCGTGTCGATGAACTGCGCCGTGATGTTCTCAGCGTTGCTGCTCTGCCAGATCACGTTGCCCAAATCCGGAAAACTCCCTGTCATCGCCGAAAAGTTTTTCACCGGGACGCGGATTCTGTAGTTGGCGCTGCGGTAGCCCGCGCCGCCGTAGTAGGCATCCGCGTAGCCCAATCCGTTCACGCTGGAACTTTCAATGAAAGCCCCGAATTTTTCAATCATGGCGGCTGTCTTTTCCAGCGCCGCGTCGAATTCCGTGGTTTCAATGTTGGCGTCGGCGGTGTAGATGATCTTTTCAGACAGCGAAGCCGCGCCGCTCAGGTCTGTGCCGGGGATTGTTTCCGTGCCCTGCTCAGGCATGGGTGCTTCTTCTTCGGCTACCATGTCATAACTCTCATAGCTGCGCGTCCCCAAAAGATCTTTGGACTGGGCAGCGGTCGGCGGGATGCTGTCCGCGTAACCGTCCGAACCGGAACCGCCCGAACTGGAGGTGCCTGAATTATAACCGCCCGATGAACAGGACGTGAGCGCCGCCACGACGAGCAGGGCGGACAATGCCGCGAAAATGATTTTCTTCATTTCATGTCTCCTTCTGTTTTTATAAGTCAGACTTTAAAAAATCAAAAAAGTTCCGGCTGCGCCCTGTTTTTCTTGGAAACAAAAAAGATGGGATATGCTTCCATCTTTTTTTGCTGCATTTTTACGCTTGCGCGCATATGGCGGCAAAGCCGCCCGGATGAGGCCGCTTCGTTATTGTCCGCCTGCCTCCCCTTGCTCCGCCGGGCAGGTTATGATCCGGCTTTCGCCTTATTGAACTGCTTTGTGAGCCTGGACACTTTTCTGGAAGCCGCGTTTTTATGGATTGTTCCTTTCGCCGCGGCCTGATGCAGCCTTTTTTCGGCAAGCGCCAGCTTTTCCTTTGCGGTGTCAAAATTGCCTTCCGCCATGGCGGCGTCAAAATTTTTCAAAATCGCCTTCAAATGGGATTTTACCCGTCTGTTTCTGGCGGTTTTCTTTAAAATCACCTTGATTCTTTTCTTCGCGGATTTGATATTTGCCATTGAACTACCCTTTCCCGCGCAAACACATGCGCTATCTGAAAATCAGCCGTACTTATTAGTGTAAAACAATTCCCGCAAAAAAGCAAGCGGTTTTTTCACTTTCCGGCGACGATTTTGTATGTGTCCCTGGCTATCATCAGTTCTTCGTTGGTGGGAATCAGTAAAATCGCCACTTTGGAATCATCGCGGCTGATGATCGTCTCTTTTCCCCGCACCTTGTTCTTCACCAAATCCAGCTTGATCCCGAGGCTCCCCATTTCGGCGCAGATGATGTCGCGCATGTTGATGCTGTTTTCGCCAAGCCCGGCCGGAAAGACGATGGCGTCCACGCCGTTCATGATGGCGATGTAGGCGCCGATGTAGAAGCGGACTTTGTGGGCGAAAACCTTGATCGCGAGCGCCGCCCGTTCGTTGCCTTCTTCGACTGCCGTTTCCAGGTCGCGGAAATCGCTGCTGACGCCGGATATCCCCAGTACGCCCGATTCCTTGTTCAGCACGTCCATGACCTTATGCAGCGGCAGGTTCTCTTTTTCGCTGATGTACGACAGGATGGACGGATCCAGATCCCCGGAGCGCGTTCCCATCACCAAGCCCTCCAGCGGCGTGAGGCCCATGGACGTATCGATGCTTTTCCCGCGTTTGATGGCCGTGACGCTGGCGCCGTTGCCCAGATGGCAGGTGATGATTTTCAGGTCGTCTATGTTTACGCCCAGCATGTCGGCGGCTCTTTCCGCCACGTATTTATGGCTCGTCCCATGGAAGCCGTAACGGCGGACGCCGTATTTTTCATAGTAGGCATAGGGCAGCGCGTAGGTATAGGCCTCGGGCGGCATCGTCTGGTGGAAAGCGGTGTCGAACACGGCCACCATGGGCGTTTTCGGCATCAGCTCCCGGCAGGCGTTGATTCCCAGGATGTTGGGCGGGTTATGCAGGGGCGCCAGATCCACGCAGTCCTCCAGCACCTGCATCACGGCGTCCGTGATCAGGATGGAGCTTGCATATTTTTCGCCGGCGTGGACGACCCGGTGCCCCACCGCTCCGATTTCATCCATGGAGGCGACGACGCCGTGGCCGCCGTCCAGCAAGGCGCGGATCACGTGTTCGATGGCCTCTTTGTGGCTCGCCATGGGAGCGGAGTGCGTGAATTTTCCGTCCTGCCCCGTTTTCTCGTGGGTGATGATTGAACCGTCTATCCCGATCCGCTCCACCAAGCCTTTCGCCAGGACGCTTTCGTTTGTCATGTCCAAAACTTGATATTTCAGGGATGAACTGCCGCAGTTAATGACCAATGCTTTCATGCTATACCTCCTGGGATTTTTTTGTTATGGTTTCAAAATGAATCTCTCTTTTATTATCAATCTGTATAATAACCGCCCTGTGGTTATTATACAGCCAACCTGTCCGGATTCACAAGGGTTTTTATTGAATTTGCGATAAAATTGCGGGGTGGCGCCTGAAATCTGACGCCGCGCCGAAACGTCCGTCGCACAGCAGATGGTAGACGTCCGCCGCGAGGATGTCCAGCTCCAGCATTTCCTCCGCCGCTCCCGGCTCCGGGCGCTGCTTGTTCAGGTTTGTGATCACCGGCAGCCGCCCCTCCTTCCGGATGCGGCGCAGAAGCCCGCCCCCTGCCCTGTTCAGCGCCAAAACCCGGAGATACGGCGGCGCGGCGTCCAACCTCCGGAATTTTTCCTTCGTCAGCCCGAACAGCACATGCAGGAGAAAGCGCCGTATCCTGGTTTCCGTGTAGCGCCGGCTTTTCGTGCCCGCAATGAGGGATTCCATGTCCTTGGCCCCGTCCAGCGCACGCTTCAGCCGGTTCTCAAGCCCCTCCGACGCGGAAAAAATCTCCCGCAGCTCTTCCCGGCTTTTCGTTCCGGCGGCGCAGGCGATGGCCGTGAAATAAGGGTCCAGGCTGGCATAAGCGTCGGAACGCGGCCGGACTGCTTCCCCCGCCGGGAGATAAGCGCCGGCTTCCGCCCTTTTGCCTGCCAGCAGCAGGGTGCGCAGCGCCGACGCCCCGGCGATTTTCGCGCCGGGCGCGGCGTCAAAATAACCCGCGCCGCGCCGTTTGAACGTCACGGGCGTTATTTCGCTCCGGATCAGGATCAGCTGCTTTATATACTCGATTGCCAGAATGTTGTTCGGCTGCCGCAAAAGCTCTGCCTGCGCCGCGCCCAGCAAGTCCGCCGTCGCCTCAAACCTGGCGGCGGGAAAGGAGCGCCCGCGTTTCGATGCGCCATGCAGGGCTTCCCGGAACGCCTCCGGCTCCTCCGCGAGAAACGCAGCGACATTTTGGAGCGGGGCAATCTCTCCGGCTTCGCTGCCGAAAGAAAGCTGCGTGACGCATCCCATGGCGGAAAGCAGGCGCATGGCGCCTTTCGCAAAATATTCCGCGCTGTTGCAGGCATACAAAAAAGGCAGCTCCACGACCAGATCGACGCCGTTTTCGACCGCGGCCTCGGCCCTTTCCCATTTGTCTATCAAGGCCGGCTCGCCCCTTTGGACGAAATCCCCGCTCATCACCGCCACGCAGACGGCGGCGCCCGTCAGTGCCTTTGTTTTTTCAAGGTGGTACAGATGCCCGTTATGAAAAGGGTTGTATTCGGCAACGATCCCGGCAACCTTTGGTTTTTCGTCATTCATTTTCTTCCATATGGGTTTTGTAGGCAAGATCTTTGATTTCCAACCGGTTATTTTGCACCGTCTGGTTGATGCCCTCAAAGGTCTTCTGGAGGCTTGTGAACATGTCGCCGAAATAGCTGACGTTCATCTGCTCCATCTTTTCCTGGAAGTCGTACAGTATCTTGTCGATATAGTCGTATGTGTCCAATTTGAGCTGCCGGACGGCCGTTTCCGTCTGGCGGCTCAGATCCGCCGCCCGGCTCTTTGCGCGGACCGTGATCTCGCTCTCCTCCACAAGGGCGTCCGCCTGCCGCTGGCCTTCCTGCACGACGAGTTCATGTTGTTTCTTGGCTTCGTCAATAATCTGCTGCCGCTCCGCCTTGATCCACTGCGCCTGTTGGATATCGTTGGGAAGCGCCAAACTAATTTCCTTGACAATTTCCTGTATCTCGTTCCCGTCCACCAGGATTTTTCCCGTAAATGGGACACCGGAAGCCGTATCTACGATCTCATTAATTTCATTGAGCAATTCCAGAACATCCATAATGATCCACCTGCCTTTCCATTGGGGCTTTCAATTTGTGCCGTCCGTTCATTCTGTCAGCGTTTTCATATAGCGTAACACAGGTTCCGGCACAAGGCCCTCTATGTCCCCGCCCAGACAAAAAACCTCGTTGACAATGCTGGAGCTGACGAAAGAATATTCGGGGCGCGCCATCAAAAACACGGTCTCCACGCCGGCGCCGTACAGGCGCGCGTTCATCTGGGCCATCTGCATTTCGTATTCAAAGTCCGTAAGCGCCCGCAGTCCGCGCATGACAACCGTCACCTCTTTCATCTTCACGTAATCCGCCAGCAAGCCGCTGAAGCTGTCGATTTCCAGGTTGTCCAAATGCGGCGTCGCCAGACGTAGCATCTCCGTCCGCTGCCCAATGGAGTAGCGCGTGGTTTTCGAATGGTTCCGGATTACGCCGATCAGCAGTTTGTCGCAAAGCCGCGCGCCGCGGTCAATTAAATCCAGATGCCCGTTCGTCACGGGATCAAAAGAGCCTGCGTATAGCATCGATTTCATCATTTAAGCCATTTGCCTTTCGAATATCGTAACGCCCGTGATGCCGTATTTTTTTTCTTTCACCTTCACGAAGCCCGCAATTTCATCCGGAAATGGCCGGTTTGCGCTGTGTTCCGCCACAATAAG
>JAITOE010000201.1 GCA_031290135.1 Eubacteriales Family XIII. Incertae Sedis bacterium | reverse complement strand
ATGTCTCTCCGGAAATGTTTCTGCTTGTCAGGCGTATGTGGATGCCGCCGTTTTCTTGGAATTGATAATTTTGTTATCCGGGTTCATGCGGCTGTTGAAAGTGGCTGTGAATAGTAACGGAAAATTTGCGGAAAATTTTTACGAAAATTTTTATCACGTGTTACTGTTATGAATCTTAGGTATGTGGAACCGCCGCCGGGGGACGGGGTCAAGCCCGCATGAAAAAACAGGGCGAAAAGCCCTGTCTGCGTTGACAGAACCCGTTGATACCGCCCAGTATCAGCGGAACCTGCCGCCTTGGCTGGCGAAAAAAAATCCTCGCCACTTTGTAGCTACATTTAATGGCTGGGGCAATAACTTACCGGACCGTCCAGCCGCCGTCCACGGTTATGACGGCGCCGGTGGTCATATGCGCCTCTTCGGACGCCAGGAAAACCACCGTGTTGCCGATGTCTTCCACCTCCGCCAGCCTGCGCATCGGGATCATGCCCAGCACGAATTCCCGGTACGCGGGATCCTCCATCCGCTTTCTGGAGATGTCGGTCAGCGCGAACGTGGGCGCGACGCAGTTCACGGTGATGCCGAATTCCGCGAAATCCAGGGCGAGGCCGCGCGCCATGGAAACCAGCGCGCCTTTCGTGGCGCAGTAGGCGGGCTGGTTGGGCCGGCCCACAAGGGCGGCCTGGCTGGACGTGAAGATGATCCGGCCGAACTTTTTTTCTTTCATAGAAGGGACGGCCCGGCGCAGGGGCAGGAGCGCGCCCCGCACGTTGACGTCGAAGTGCCTGTCCCAGCTCTCGATTGAGATGGCCTCCGCGCTCTCGCAGGAATTGATCCCCGCGTTGCAGCAGAGGATGTCAACGCCGCCGAACACGGACAACACCGCGTCCATCCCGCGGTTGACCATTTTCTCGTCCGACACGTCCATCTCAACCGTCAGGGCCAGCACGCCGTAGGACGCGATCTCGTCCCGTGCCGCGTCCGCCGGCACCCCCGGCAGGTCGCAGACGGCCACGTTCGCCCCCTGCTTCGCTAAAGAAACCGCGATCCCGCGGCCGATCCCTGCCGCCGCCCCCGTCACGACGGCGTTTTTTCCTTTCAGACTAAACACGTTGCTCCTCCGTAATATCCGTCGCTATTCAAACATCCGCCCAAGAAAGGGTGGCACGCCAGGATTTCTCGGACATCCCGGCGGGACTGCCCCCAGGCGGACACGACCTCTGAATAGCAACTAATTATCCGTTGCTGTCGTTTGAAAATAACACGAAATTGTTTGAAAATCCGGGTTTCAGGGCAGCAGGGAAAGATCCAATTCCCTGTAATCCGCCTCCATGTCCTGGTTCAGCGCCACTTCCGGGTGTACGATCCGGCCTTTCAGCGTGCTGATGCAGCGCCGTATGGCCATGTCGTCTTCTGCGGCCTTCCGCAAGCCCTTGTCGGCGACAGACATGATATAAGGCCCCGTGATCATCAGCAACGCTTCCGTTGCCGTCCTGGGGCAGAGGGACGGCATGTTCGGCACATTGTAATGGCGCACCCCTTCCTCCACGTAAACGGGATCTGAAATGCTGGTGTAATGAGCCGTTTCAATGACATCCGCACCCACGATGTCCATGATGAGGGAGCAGCGTTTCATCTCCCGGACCAGCTCCCGCGAAATCAGCGGTTTCCGCTTCTTATCCGGCTTTACGTAGATGCTGTTGATGAAAATGTCACAGTCCGTCAGCAGGCTTTCCACCACGCTTTCTTCGTAGAGCACCACGTCGGCCTCCGGCAGGGCGTGTTTGAAATAGTCTATCCGCTGCCATGACGCTTCTATGACAGTTACCCGGAGGCCGAGACCCGCCGCTACCTGCGCCGCATTAAAACCGGCGTTGCCGCCGCCCAGAATGACGATTTTCGGAACCGGCAGGCCATAGATCTTCCGTAAAAGCAGACCTGAGCCGCCGTTGCAGGTCTGGCAGTATTTTGCGGCTTCCAGCATGGCGAGGCTCCCCGCGATGTCGCTCATGGGCTTCATCGTGGGCCGGGAACCGTCGTCCAGCACGATGAGCTCCATGGAAAGCGCGATGGTCTGGCGGTCCAGCAGTGCCCGCGTCATGGCCTGTTCATAATCCTCTGCCATGTGAAACCAGGTCATCAACATCTGATCTTTCTGGATCAGATCATATTCCAACGGCTTTAATTCTTTCACCTTCGCAATAAACCGGGCGTTTTGGTAGATATCGCGGATATCCTGCACCAGCCTGGCGCCTGCGTCCGCGTAGTCCTGGTCTGAAAACCCGCTGCATACGCCCGCGCCGCGCTGAATCAGAACTTCATGCCCCGCGCCCGTCAGCCGCTTTGTCCAGGCCGGCGTCATGGCAACGCGGGTTTCGCCTTCTTTAACTTCTTTTGGCGTACCGATGATCATGTCAGGCTCCTTTCATGCTTCTGCATAGTCAATCACGACGGGTTCCGTCACCAAACGGAACGAATCTACCCAGCTGCGGGGCGGGCGTCACCCAGAGGCGGGATTGCGGGCATAATGGTCTCGCTCTATTTCCTGCCGCAGGCAAGAAATAGCTAAAGCACGAAACCGAAAACCAGATACAGAATGATGGCTGCGCCGCCGGCGATGGCGGCATAGGGGATCTGCGAAAGCGCGTGTTCCATGTTGTCCATCTTGCAAGCCTGTGAGGTAAGCACGGTAGCATCCACATAAAAACAGGCGTGGCTCCCGAAGCCTGCTCCGCTGACCACTGCGCCCAGGGTCATGGGAATGTTGGCGCCGCTGAGGATGGCGAGAGGCGCGATGATAGGGACGGAGACAGCCGGGACGCCCCAGGTGCTGCCCGTCACAAAGGCCAGGGCCGACACGACGATGAACGTTACCGCCGGCAAGGTTTCGGGGACTACAAGGGGAAGCGTGTGGTTGATGACGAAAGCCGGCAGCCCGATGGTGTCCATGGACATCTTGACCACCTGAGATGCCAGGCAGATGGCTATCATGGGAATCATATCCTTGAAGCCGTTCATGAAAGCATCCCAGAAGTCCCACATCTTGATAATTTTCCTGGGAATGTACATGACAGCACAGAGAACAATGCCCCAGACCAGTCCCAGAAAGAGATCTCCCGTCCAGACGGCGATAACGATCAGCAGCAGCATGGGCAGGGCGAAGTCCAGCAGGTTTCCTTTGGGAAGCTCCGCAGTTTCGGTCACTTCAATGTCATTGGCGTTGAGCTTGGCGCTGTTGTCGGAATAAACGCGGCCGCCGGCCGCCACCCGCTCGTATGCTTTTTTCATGGAACCTATCTTGGGAATGATTCCCAGGCAGACCAGGGGCACCACCAGCACGGCCGTAAATCCGTAAAAAATGTACGGCAGCGCCTGCAGGTAGATCTCCTGTGCGCTCCCCATGTCCGCAAGGCCGCTTTCCTGGGCGAATACGCCTCCATAATAAACAGACCAAGTGGACAGGGGGATGATGACGCATATGGGCGCGCCGGTGGAATCCACCACATAGGCCAGCATTTCCCTGGGCGTCCGCTGTTTGTCCGTCAACGTGGTCATGCAGGCGCTCACCGTCAATATGTTCAAATAATCATCCATGAAAATAATAATGCCGAGCACCCAGCTTACAAACAGGGAACGTTTTTGTGTTTTGGAGAATTTTTCAATGAGCTTGGCGAAACCAAAGGTGCCTTTGGATGCGGACAGCAGGGCGATGAAACTCCCGAAAAGTCCCAGGACCAGATACATCCAGGCGTTTTCCTCCACTGCCGTGATGCTGAAAGAAGTGATTTCGTTGATGAAACCGATGCCTGCGTACATGATGCAGGCAATGATGCTGCCGAACATGAGCGATTCGAAACTCCGTCTGGACCAAATAGCGGCGACGATGATGAGAATGGCCGGAATCAAAGTCAAAATTCCAAAAGATGTATCACCTTCCATTTCTGCGCTCCTTCTCTGCTGGCAGCCTGTTTCAGCCGCCAATGGCACTTACTGCAAAATATAGTTGCACCGGGCCGTAATCCGCCGGCAGTGACGGGTCTTCAAGCTTTTACGCCGGTCCGGCAAAAGGCCTTGATGTCATCCGCCGACATCCCCTGAATGCCCAGATCCTCCAGTGTGATCCCCTCCGCCCACCAGTTCCGCTCGTGGAACACGGTGTAAAGATGTATGATGGAATCTATGGTTTTGGTCTCCACCCCAACCAGATCGCCGATGAAAGACCACGGAACCAAGCCGCACGGAGCATCCTCTGTCAGATATCTGCTATTCAGGTCGTTAGGGCCGCCGATGGGCGTCAGGCCGATCTCCCCGTGGACGCCCTGATACAAATCTTTCCAGCTGTAATCCGCGTCGTTTATGGTGGCGAAGCACGCAAAGGGGTTGATGTCATAGCCAAACGCCGCGGCAATGTCCCTTCTTTCGCCGTCCAGCGCCTTGTCCACCTTGGCCGCGGCGGGGGTGAATCCCTGTTCGTAGAGGAAGAAGTTCGTGGGCGGATGCTCGATGGGACCGGCGTTGAGGATGCAGGGGCCGCTGTGAAGGGCGGGATTGACCAACGCCAGCCCGCACTCCATCACGTCCGCATAGAGATTCCGGACGGGAAATATCCGCCTGATTTCCTCTAACAGGGCTCCGCCTTTTTCAGAAGGGAACACGCCTATGCCGGGGCTTTCCGGCGCGTAAATGCGCACCCGTCCCGGCGCCACGACGCGCGTCGTGTATGGCAGGTCATTGGTGTCCACAAGCATGGGACAAGGATCGCCGCCGAAGACTTTTTTGTAAACCAGCGCCGCGAAAGCCCCCGGTATGGTGATGATGGTCTGTCCGGGGGAAACCTTTCCTTTCAGGAGAATCGCATAATCCTTATGCGCATAGGCCGGCGTAATGACTATGATGTATTTTGCGCCGTCCACGGCTTCTTCGATGTCGTCCGTCACCCGGTCCAGCCGGAACGTTCCGTTGATCAGTCCCTCCGCTTCGATGCTTTGCGTTTCAAAAACCTTTCTGATGTTATCCTTAAACCGGGGCATTTCATACAGACGCACTGTCCATCCGCGGGAGCAGAGATCCGCTGCCATGGCATGGGCGCCGTTTCCGCCTCCCAGAACAGCCACTGTGTTTTCAAAATCCATCTTCGCTGCCTCCTGCTTTTACCAGCCCTGATCAATGCGTTCTTTCAACGCGGCGGCGCCCCAGTCATCCGTTCCCAGCATCCCTTTCTTCGTCACGCGGACATAAATTTCCCGCTTGGCTGCCTCTTCAAAAAACGGCATGGGCGGGATGCATTCCTCCGCAGACAAGACGCCTTTCTCCTGAATGAGGCCGCGCCGTATAAGCTCCGCGGTCCAAGCCGGCGCCCCGCCGATGTAGACCTGCGCTCCCATGAGTTCAGGCCATTCCTTCACCGGTCTGCAAATGGCATCCAGCTCGTATTCCACGAACTCCCCGTCCTTTGTTCCGTTTACCACAGTCCGGATGATGTCACAGTCGTTGATGGCTGCACCGGGATCATCCGGCATGAGATCCAGCAGGCGTTTCAGCACGCGGACAGGCTTCACCTTCACGCCGTCCACTTCCACTTCTTCCTTGCTGCTGAATCCAAGGCCGTGCAGAAAAGCCAGCTTGTCCGCCAAATCCTTCGGGAAGCCTATGCCGAAAGAGCAGTTCCGGATGCCCTTCTCCCGGAACGCGCGCGGGATGGTGGAAACCTCGCCGTGAAGAATGGTGTGGCATTCCTGGGAACCGACGGGCGACGGAAACTGGATCACTTTGGATTCTGAATGTACGGGAATGCGCGTCCATTCCCCGTCCCTGAAGATCATCGGGTCTATGTGGAACTCGTCCATGATGGTTTCGATGGAATAGGATGTTTCGAAGAATTTCGTCGTCTTTGACCAGTCGTTGCAGCCGCAGTAGAAATACACGTCCCGCACTGTGTCCAACTGGTCTGCCGCCCACCTGGCGCAAACGTTGTCCAGCCCGCAGCAGCCGCCTATGCCCAGGATGGCCAGCAGTCCCGCGTCCTTGAAGCGGCCGTGGTATTTGATCTGTTCCTCGGAAACGACATAAAGGCCGCCTATGTCAATGTAGTTCACCCCGGCGGACAGGCAGGCCTCCATGATGTCAATGTTGAAATAGTAGTTGACCAAGCTGATGAGCCAGTCATATCCCTCGATGCGCTCCGCCAGCGCCTTCCGGTCCCGCACGTCTATCTGCACCGGCGTGACCTTGTTTCCGTACTTCTTATTACAGAGATCCGCCACTTTTTTGGCTTTTTCGAATTCATAATCTCCCAGAAGAATCCCGTCGAAATTTGGGTTTTTGGCCAAATCCAGAGCCGTTGCGATTCCTTGAAGCCCTGCTCCTACGACTGCTACGCGCATATGTAATCCCCTCCTTTTCTATGCAAATGGGTTCGATGCCGCGCTTGCTGCGAGGGCCATTTGCAAAAAAGGCGCTCGAAACATCGAAGCGCCTTTGCCTTTATGTGTCGAGTATATTAAAAAAACAGATATGTGTCAATGTTTTTTGAAAACTTTCCATTTTTTTGCACTTTTTGAATTTATGAGGCATATGTCCGGCCGGCAGCTGCGGAATGAGCTTTACGCCTGCGTCACGTTCCACACATACGGATAACCCGTCGCCTTCAAAGCAGACAGGAAATCTTCCGGATTCAGTTCCTCCGCAAAGATCACGCCTTTTTTTGTCCCTGCTGTCACGCAAGCCGCCCCAGTGACAGCCGGAAGCGCGACGTTCACCAAGCTCGTTCCAAACAGATCGTAAATCTTCTGCGCGGGCGCGGTCATTTTCGGGCAGTTGACACGCCATGTCATCGGCGTCCCCGCTTTCCGGCCTTTGATTTCCGCTACCATATCCATGAACACATGTGTGTCCTGGTATTCAAACGCGGCCGGGTCTTCTTCGATGAAAGCATTCCCCGCTTTTGGGAGCACGGCAGCGCATACATCCAAGGGCTTTACTTTCACCCCGCCCACCTCTATCTCTTCGCTGTTCGCCAGTCCCAAGCTGACCAATGCCGCAGGATGGTAGCTTATGTAATACTTGAAGTCACAGTATTGCAAGCCCTTTCCAATGGTATGCGGCAGGGAGTAGGGTTCTTCATGGGAATGGTGCGACACCAATTTGTCCCCCAGGGGCGCGGCAAATTCCCAGGATTCAATGCCTGAATACGGGGGTACTTTTCCATACTTCCCTTTTTCGAAGCAAATCGCTTCATCCGCGCAGTCCTTCAACGCCTGAAAAGGCGCCCAGCCGGGGTTCCATGGGAGAATGATTTCATCATATGGCCCGCCGCCCGTTTTTCCTTTCCCCAGCCGGATCTTGATGCTCTCCACGCTGTCTAACTTGTCCGCTTGCTGCCGGATCAAGACATTGATAAAGCCCGGCGCCATGCCGCAGCCCAACAAGGCTGTCAGCCCCGCATCCCGGAATTCTCGCTCCAAGGAGAGCGGTTTCCCCTCTGCCAATTCGCCCCAAAAAGGCGTGTCAAAAGCCGTGTTCACATAATGCGCGCCTGCTTGCAGGGCGCCTTGCATAACATGTTTCGCCATCCATGGCATGACGAGATCGATGACCACATCTGCCCCTTTCGCTGCGTTTGCCACGGCTTCCGTATCCATCGCGTTCAGCGCCGCTGTTTTGATCTTCTCGCTGCGCACTTTATCTGCCACCCGCCGGGCGATGGACGGGTCGATGTCCGTCAGCAGGATTTCCGCAACTTGGGCATTCCGCGCCAAGATGGACGCGCAAGGCCCGCCCTGCCCGCCGGATCCGACAATTAAAACTTTTTTCATCATGTAAAACCCTCCTTTTTTATGCTGTGCTTCTATTCAAACAGATGATCTTTTTTCGCTGCCGGGCAGCCGCACGGTTTGATCTCGTGCTTCCGCAGCTTGCGGGACATCGTTGCTTTGCTGATCTTAAGCCGCGTACACACAGCGCCTGCAGTTTTATATTTTTTCATCATATATGTCACTATCTTTTTTTCGTAGGCATCCATCAGCGTCTGCAGGCTTGCATCCTCCTCCAGAAATGGAAGGCGCAGGGTTTGCGCGTCCTGTAGCATTTCAAAAATTTGCTGTGCCGTGATTTCCTCCTCTTCAAAGCTGATCAACGCTCTTTCCATGATATTGCGGAGTTCCCGCGCGTTCCCTGGCCAGTCATGCCTCAGCAAAGCATTTTGCGCGTCCTTGGAAAGCGTTTTCCGTATGCCGTAGCTTGCGCCGATCACTTGCGTGAAATGTTCGGAAAGCAACACGACGTCAACAGGTCTGTTTCTGAGCGGCGGAATCTCTATCGGGAGGATGTTCAGCAGATAAAAAAGATCCGCACGGAATCGTCCCTCTCGAACAGCCCGGTCCAGATCCTGGTTCGTGGCGGCAATGAGCCGGAATCCGACATCTGAAACAGAATGCCCGCCAATCCTCCTCACCTTTTTGTCCTGCAGGACGTTCAGCAGTTTGGACTGCAAATGAATGGGGAGATCTCCGATTTCATCCAGAAACAAGGTTCCGCAGCCGGCCTGCTCAAAGATCCCGGCCTTCCCGCCCTGATCCGCCCCTGTGAAAGAACCCTTTTCATAGCCGAAAAATTCCGACTCAATGAGGTTTTCCGGAACAGCGGCACAGTTGATTTTGACAAAAGGCGCTTCTGTGCGCCCGCTGCACCGATGAATCAGGCTGGCAAAAAGTTCCTTGCCCGTGCCGGATTCGCCCGTCAGCAAAACAGTTGCGCCCGAAGGCGCGACACGGATTGCCTTTTTTACTAAGCTGCACATCGCCTTACTGCCCGCCGCGATGCCCTCCGGCAACACCAAGCCGTTTTTCAAACCGGAAAATGCTGTGTTTTTATCACCGTATCCCATATTTTTTCAACTTTCTGGAGATGGTGGACTTATTTACGCCCAGCGCCTCGGCTACCCGGTTTGCGTTTTCATGCATCCGGATCATTTCAAAAAGAAGGTCGGTTTCAAAAGCGGAAATCCGCTCCGGCAAGGTGCCTTCATGGATTTTTATGTTTCGGTTCCATTCATTTTCCTGCGGAGTCAGCTGGTTTCGTACCTGAAAGGCCGTGACCTCCTGCCCGTCAAAGCTGATCATGATGCGTTCAATGATGTTCCGCAGTTCCCGCGCGTTGCCCGGCCAGTCATAATTTTCAAGGCATTGCAGGGCCGCAGATCCAATCACCTTGTTGAGATTATATTCCTTGTTGAAGTGGTTCACAAAACGGACCGACAGTTCTGCAATATCTTCTTTCCGTTGGCGCAAAGGCGGCAGCCCGATGGGCATAACGTTCAGCCTGTAATACAGATCCTCGCGGAACCGTCCCGCCTCAATGGCCGCTGGCAAATTGACATTGGTCGCGGCGATGATCCGCATATCGATGTTCAACGTCCGCTCGCCGCCAATCCGTATCACTTCACGTTCCTGCAGGACGCGAAGCAGTTTGGTCTGCATCTGCATGCTCATCTCCCCGATCTCGTCCAGAAAGAGCGTACCCTTGTCAGCCAGTTCAAACATGCCGGTTCGACCGTTTTTATTCGCCCCTGTGAACGCGCCCTTTTCATAGCCGAAAAGTTCCGATTCCAAAAGGTTTTCAGGAATGGCGGTGCAGTTTATCTTAATGAACGCGTTCTCAGACCTGCTGCTGTTTTTGTGAATCAAATTGGCGATGAGTTCTTTCCCCGTGCCCGACTCGCCGTAAAGCAAAACCGTTGTGTCCAGACTGGCAACGCGCATTGCCTTGTCCATGACATTCCGCATTTCCTTGCTTTGCGCCACGATGTCATTTTCCATATCGGTTTGCCGCGCGCGCAAATATTCAAGTTCTCCCACATATTTCGCTTCAATGCGCTCTTTTTCCTGGAGGAGAACGCGCAGCTTCATCATTTCCGTTATGTCGCGCTCCGTACATATGACAACCTCAATCTTTCCATTCCGAAATACCGGAACGCCTGTAATATACAACTTTTCACCGGAACCCAGTTCCTGAATGATGCTTTCCTCCCGCAGGCTTTGCATTGCGTTGACAATGGTAGATTCGGACATATACCCGACAGCGATGAGTTCTGTCACGTTTTTCCCCAGCATCTCTTCCCGCGTCATTCCCCCCGTGCTTTCCGATTCATCGTTGAGCATGAGAACGTTCCCTTGTCCGTCCGCGATATAAATGCCCACTTTTATGTTATTAATAAATTCCTGCAGTATCGCATAGTTGGCATTGATGAATTTTTGCATGTTTCTTCCTCCGCGATAATTTCCTTTTGGTTCCGGCACAGCCAATCACGACGGGTTCCGTCACCAAACGGAACGAATCACCCAGCCGGGGGGCGGGTCACCCAGAGGCGGGATTGCGGGCATACAAGGCGCTCTGCGCCGCCCGCATAGGCGTCAGCCGCCCCGCCGGCGGG
>JAITOE010000146.1 GCA_031290135.1 Eubacteriales Family XIII. Incertae Sedis bacterium | reverse complement strand
ACGGCGAGGCGCTCAGCGATGTCGTGACGGGTTCAGCCTTTGCGTATTTTCAGCAAAAACCGCCTACCGGGACTGTTCGTCCGGCGGGCGGTTTTTGCGGCGGAAGCCATTCCCTAACTGTTTTCCGTCTTGTGTCGGGCAGCCAGGTACTGGATGTAACGTCTGCGGAAAGCCTGGAACTTGTTGCGCCCCAGAAATATGTCCTTTCCGTCTTCCATGTGCACGGTGCCGCCCCCGGCGCTGGCCACTTTGCACAGGTTGACGATCCAGCTTACGTGGCAGCGGTAAAAAGAACCGCCGAGCATCTCCGCCAGGTCCCCCATTTTTCCGTAATAGCGGTATCTGCGCACGGCCGTGTGGAGCAGGACCGTGCGGAGCCGGCTTTCAACGTAGAGAACATCTTCTTTTTTGACGACGGCCGTTTCAGTCCGCGTCAGCACAGGGATAATTACGCCACCCATCAGAACCTCCTTTTTTTTTCGGCAGGGAGCCCGTTCCCCGGATGCCCCGCCGCCCAATAACGTTTCATGGATTAAATATACCCGTTTTTACGTTTATTACAAGGCATTAAAAAACATATTTTTGGGATCTTTTGCATATAGCGGTGCGATTTTACACTTGTCGCGGCAAAAGTTTACATTCGTCGCAGGATAACTTTACACCAAGCGCGGGCATGCGAAAATTGAATATGACGCTCTGGATTTGACAGTTGAGCCGCACAGATTTGACACTTGGATCGGCGTGATTTGACACTCCCGCCGGTTAAATTTTACACTATGCTTCAATGAACAATCTTTCTGTAGTACAATTGTTTGGTGCGTCGCTCCTTAACAAATAAAAGGAGGTCATCAAATGACAGACTACAGAGAGATTCTGAGGCTCCACGGCATGGGACTCAATCACACGCGGATTGCCGAAAGCATGGGAGTCTCACGCCCGACAGTCATCACAGTCCTGCAAAAAGCCGCAGAGTCCGGCATAAGCCATCAAACCGCAACCGGCCTGTCGAACCGCGAGCTGGCGGAAATGCTGTACCCGCAAAGCGCCGGTCCGGCATACAAAATGCCGGATTGCGCGCAGATACACCGCGAAATGGCAAAAAGCGGCGTGACACTGCAGCTCCTATGGTTCGAGTATTGCGACCGTTGCCGCGATGCGGGCGAAATCCCATACCAATTGACACAATTCAAAAAGCATTACCGGGATTTCGTCGTCAAAACCAAGGCGACCATGCACATTGAACGCAAACCCGGCGAAACGACGGAGGTTGACTGGGCGGGGCAGACCGCCGGCGTGGTGACGCGGATGACCTCGTGGTCAAGGGGCTGCAGGACGGTCCTTGCTTTGCCGCGCTGTTTGACAACGCCACCGTGATCGACAACGCGGGAATCGGACGCGAGGTTGTGGGCGCGGCTAAGGCGCTGGCAGAAGAGAACGAAGGGATCGGCGCCATCCTCATGACATGCAGCGACATCCCGCCTTATGCGGCGGCCGTGCAGGAAGCGACGGGGCTGCCCGTTTTCGACTACGTTTCCATGATCCGCTGGCTGCATGACGCGGTTGCCCAGAGGGTTTACCGGGGCATTTTGTGAAGGGCGGGTGCCGCAAAATCTTGTAGGCGGCGTTCACTTAAACCCAGGAAAACCGTGCTGGCGCAGCGCTTCGAAGAGGATGACGGCCGCGGAGTTGGCCAAGTTCAGCGAGCGCAGCCTGTCGTCCGGGAGCATGGGGATGCGGACGCTCCTGTCCGCGTTTTCCCGCAGCAGCGTTTCATCGAGTCCCGCGGTTTCTTTCCCGAAAAGGAACATGGCGCCCGCTTCATAAGAAAAATCCACATGGCGGCGGCGTCCTTTTGTGCTGATGAAGTACAGGGGCGCGCCGCCGTATTTTTTCATAAAAGCATCCAGATCCGGATGGATTTCCAGATCCACGAAGGGCCAGTAATCCAAGCCGGCGCGTTTCACGGTGCGGTCCGAGACTTCGAAGCCCAGCGGCTCCACCAGATGCAGTTTCGTGCCCGTGGCCGCGCAGGTCCGGGCAATGTTGCCGGTGTTCGGCGGGATCTCCGGCTCCACCAGCACGATATGGAAAGCGTTCATTCGCATTGCTCCTTTGGGATTACGCTGCCCTACAAGTCTTTTCTACAATTATACCGCAGATCAAGGCAGGGGGCAACCGACCTCAGCTTTCCATTTCTTTGGAATGAATGGGAACTTATTGCAATTATAACGCAACACGCTTCGCAAAAATCGAAAAATGCATTGTAACAGCAGGGCAATCAGGTTACAATATAAATAGCACAAAGATGATCCCGGATTAAAAAACACGGCAAGACCGACAACATGAAGTAAGGGAGACTTTGCCATGTACAACGACGACATTGCGACAATGATCAAGATCGGGCAGTTTCAGCTGTTCAAAAAACGCACAGGCAAAACCGCCGCGGAAACCGGACGGCTGTTCAAGCAATTCGGCGTTTTTGATTACATAGACGACGCATATGAATTCCTGCATATCCAGGGCGCGTCGGCCACCTATGAAGACATCGAGTCGCACATCCGGTCGCGTGGCGAAACGACATGAGCGTTTTGGATGCCTTGCGGGCAGGGAAACCGATCTACCACACAAGTTATGCGTTGATTGAGCAGATAGATTTGGGACGATGCAAGAAGACCAACGATTTCGGGCGCGGCTTCTATCTCACGACGTCCAAAGACCAGGCATTGCGTTTTGTCAATGCCGCGTTGCGAAAGGGCGGAGGGGATCTGCAATCAGGCTACATACTTTCTTACACATTCGCCCAGGCAGACGGCCTGAACGTCTGCGAATTCCGGAACACGGATGCCGAATGGCTGCACTGCGTCTGCGGGCACCGGAGAGGGGTGGAGCGTATAACTGCCTTGTGGGAATCCTGCGATGTGCTTGCCGGAAAGGTGGCGAATGACGACACGAACGCAACGATCACCTTTTATCTGAACGGGGCATACGGGGAAATCGGCTCTAAAGATGCCGTCGCGGCCGCACTGAGACAGCTGCGGCCGGAAGTTCTGGAGGATCAGATCTGCCTGAAAACACAATCTGCGGTGGACTGCCTGAAGCTGGCCGGATATGAGGAGGTGCCGAAACATGAACACGGCTGACAGGGATAAATGCCAACTGGCATTGGAATATGTCATAAAAATGGTTGCCGAACGCATCGCGGAAAGCCACGGCTGGACGATCAACCGGACCCTTGAAGAAATGTCCCAACTGGATATCTTCGATAGATTGTCGGACGTTGAATCTGCCCTTTGGACGGAAAACCCCGTCGATCTCGCGGCAATGGCCGAAACGGAATTGCGCGGCGGGAAGCCCGCCCCGGAGCTGTTTTTCATGTAATCTGCTTTTTATCTTTGGGAATTTTCCTCCGTAAAAAACCCGATAAAAAATCGCCAAAACATAAAGACAATCCGGGGATTTCATAGTATAATAACCACAGGGCATGAACCCCAAAATCGCCCCTGGGGCTTAAAACGGCATGGGCAAAAATTGCGCGGGAGGTAGTATGAAAAAGATAAACATCGGGCTGCTGGGCATGGGGAACATCGGCACCGGCACCTATAAAACGCTTGAAATGAACCGAAAACAGATCACGGAAAACACGGGGCTGGAGCTGGCCATCACCAAAATCCTTGAAAAGGACGTTGCGCGGAAACGGGACGTCACGGTCAGCCCGGAACAGTTCACGCAGGAGCCGGACGCGGTGCTCCGGGATCCGGGCATCGACATAATCATCGAATTGCTGGGCGGAATCGAGCCGGCAACGAGCTTCATGCTCACGGCCATGGAGAACGGAAAACATGTGGTCACGGCCAACAAGGCCGCAGTGGCCGCAAATTATGAAAAACTGACGGACGCCGCGAAAGCGAATCATGTGCTGTTCCGCTTCGAAGCCAGCGTAGGCGGCGGCATCCCCATCCTGAACGCCCTCACAACGGCGCTTCTCGCCAACGAATACGAAGAAATTCTGGGAATCCTGAACGGAACCACCAACTACATCCTGACAAAAATGGCAGAGGATGGCCGCCCCTACGAAGACGTCCTGCGGGAGGCGCAGGAAAAAGGATTCGCCGAGGCCGACCCCACCGCCGACGTGGAAGGGCACGACGTAGCGAACAAGCTCTCCATCCTCATCTCCTTAGTCTTCGGGAAACGGGTTCCGCCGCAGGAAATCCCCACCGAGGGCATCACGGGCGTCACCATGCGGGACATCGAAAAAGCGGCGGCGGACGGGGGCAAGATCAAGCTCATCGCCACTGCCCGCAGAACCGGGGACGGCCTGGAATACCATGTCAAGCCGGTGTTCGTCCGGGGAGACCACCCGCTGGCGGGCGTAAACAATGAATTTAACGCGATCTTCGTAAAGGGGAACGCCGTGGACCAGCTGATGTTTTACGGAAAGGGCGCGGGGGCGCTTCCCACGGGCAGCGCCGTCATGGGCGACGTGATCGAGATCGCCCGCGCCATCGCGAAGTAAGTACGGAACGAATCTACCCAGCTGCGGGGCGGGCGTCACATCCTCCGTCATTGCGAGCGAAGCGAAACAATCCAGTGCGCAGTATGGATTGCTTCGTCGCTTCGCTCCTCGCAACGACAAAGGACGTAGCGGTGTACCACAGCGGCGATCCTACATACCTAAGATTCATAATAGTTACAAGAAAGCCGGGAAAACCCCGGCGCGACGCAAAGGAGATGGGAATGCCGCAGGAAACACCGCAGGAAACATCGTTATACGGCCAGTGGAAGGAGCTGATCGAAAACCAGACGGACGCCACGTTCAAAGCGTTCTGGACCCGGTACTGCGACGCGGAGGCGCGCATCTACGGCGCCATCCTAAGCGCGCCGGCCGCAGTCATAAAAGGAAGCTTCGGCGAGCTGGCCGGCCGCTATTCGGCGGACGCCGTGCTTTTCATGGGCTTTCTGGACGGCGTGTCGGGCAGCCTGCGAAACACGCTGGAGCTGGAACCGCTGACGGAAGAATCCCCCGTGGAATTGGACATCGACATAGAAAAGCTCTATTTCAACATGCGGGGGGCGAAGGCGGAGCATCTGTACGGCCTGCCGGAATGGGACGCGGTCCTGCCTCTGGAACGCCGGGCGGAGATCGCCAGGGAGCAGCGCAAGGCGGGGACGCTTGTCAAGGACAAACTGCCGGGCAGGAATGACCCCTGCCCGTGCGGGAGCGGGAAGAAGTATAAAAAATGCTGCGGGGCGGCTTAAACATGAAACTGGGATATGACCTTACAATTGAACAGTCTCAAAAATTGGTCATGACGCCTGAGCTGATTCAGGCGATCCAGATCCTGCAGTTCAACACGCAGGAGCTTGAAACCTATGTAGAGGAGCAGCTGCTGACCAACCCCATCCTCGAAGCGGAACCCGCCGCGCCGGCGGAAACCCCGGCGCAGGACGACGAGGAGCAGGCGGAGGAAGAACCGGAGCGGGAAACGGTCCGCGCCAAAGAGGACGACTTCGACTGGTCCGAATACCTGAAAGACCGGGAATTTGACGACATAAGCTACCGCCAGTGGGAGTACGCCGGGGACCAGAACGAATATTCCTATGAGCAGTTCGTATCGTCGGAAATCACCCTGACGGAACATCTGCTTTTCCAGCTGCAGTTCGCGGACCTGAAAAAAAGCTACAGGCAGGTGGGGAAATATATCATCGAATCCTTGGACCCGAACGGCTACATGACCCAGAGCGCGGAGGAAATCGCGGCGCAGCTCGGCATACGCACGGAAAAGGTCGAGCGGGTGATAAAGGCGATCCAGGGCTTTGAACCGGCGGGGGTCTGCGCCGCCAACCTGAAAGAATGTCTGCTCATCCAGCTGGAACAAATGGAGCTGAACACCCCTGAAATACGGAGCATCGTCACGGATCACCTCGAAGACCTGGCGAACAACCGGCTCACGAACATCGCCAAGGCAAAAGGCCTCCCCGTCCGGGAAATCCAGCGGATCGGCGACATCATCAAAACCCTTGAGCCCAAACCCGGCAGGCAGTTCAGCTCCTCCGCGGAGACCAAATACATCACCCCCGACGTGACCGTGGAGAAAAGCGACGGGGAATACGTGGTGACGGTAAACGAAAGCAGCACGCCCCGGCTCATGGTAAGCTCCTACTACCAGAAAGTCCTCCGGGAGGCGGATAAAGAATCGAACATATCCATATTCCTCGCCGGACGGCTGAATTCGGCGCTGTGGCTCATAAAAAGCATCGAACAGAGGCGGCAGACCATCTACAACGTCGTCAGCGCGGTGGTGGCCTACCAGATTGATTTTTTCGAATACGGCGCCAAGCACCTGAAAACCCTGACCCTCAAACAGATCGCGGACGAGGTGGGCATCCACGAATCGACGGTAAGCCGTTCCGTCAACGGGAAATACATGCAGAGTCCCCGCGGCGTTTTTGAAATAAAATATTTTTTTACCAGCGGCGTATCGTCGGGAAGCGGCGAAGGCATCGCGTCGGAAAGCATCAAAACCTTTATCCGGGAGATGATAGAAAACGAGGACGCGTCGGCGCCCCTTTCCGACCAGTCCATCGCGGAAACGCTCTTGGAAAAAGGAATTGAGATATCAAGGAGGACGATCGCGAAATACAGGGACGAAATCAACGTCCCCTCGTCCTCGAAACGAAAACGTTATTAATATCACTATATTCGCATAACGTTCTATGGATTGCGCAGCGGCCGCCGGAAAAGGCTTGGCGGACGGGGCCATAACAGGGAAGGAGACAACAAATGAGCATCAAAGTAGGCATCAACGGATTCGGCAGGATAGGAAGGAACGCGTTCAAAGCCGCGATAGAAAAGCACGCGGATTTCGAGATCGTGGCGGTAAACGACATCACGAACCCGCAAACGCTGGCGCATCTGCTGAAATATGACAGCTGCTTCGGGAGGTTTGACGGCACGGTGGAAGCCAAGGAGGACGCCATCGTGGTGAACGGCAAGACGATCCGGATCACGGCCGTGCGCAACCCGGCGGAACTGCCGTGGAAAGAGCTGGGCGTGGAAGTCGTCCTCGAATCCACGGGTCTTTTCACGAAAAAAGCCGACGCGGCGAAGCACATAGAAGCCGGCGCGAAAAAAGTCGTCATTTCCGCCCCGGCGACGGACGAGGACATCACGGTCGTCATGGGCGTCAACGAAGAGAAATATGACCCAGCGAAGCACCATGTGATTTCAAACGCCTCCTGCACCACCAACTGCTTGGCGCCCGTGGCGAAGATCATCGACAAGGAATTCGGCGTCGTGAAAGGCATGATGACCACGGTCCATTCCTACACCAACGACCAGCGGATATTAGACCTGCCCCATTCCGACCTGCGCCGGGCAAGGGCGGCCGCCCTTTCCATGATCCCGACGACGACGGGCGCCGCCAAGGCGGTGGCTTTGGTGCTGCCGCAGCTGAAAGGCAAGCTGAACGGCCTGTCGCTCCGCGTGCCGACCCCTGCCGTTTCCATCGTGGACATCGTTTTCGAGCTGGAAAAATCTGCCAGTAAAGAAACCGTCAACGCCGCACTGAAAAAAGCGTCGGAAAGCGAAATGAAAGGGATTCTGGGCTACAGCGAAGAACCCCTCGTATCCATCGATTACAAAGGCGACGCGCGTTCCTCCATCGTCGATGCGCTGTCCACCATGCTGATAGAGGACAAGATGCTGAAAGTCCTCTCCTGGTACGACAACGAGTGGGGCTATTCGAACCGCGCCGTGGACCTGATCGAATACATCATCCGAAAAGGCTTGTAGACCTATGAAAAAGACGATCAAAGACATCGACGTGAAAGGCAAGCGCGTCATCGTCCGCTGCGATTTCAACGTTCCGATTGACGAACAGGGGAAAATCACGGACGAAACGCGCATCACGGCCTCCCTGCCGACCCTCCGCTATCTGGCGGGGCAGGGGGCGAAGCTCATCCTCATGTCGCACATGGGGCGGCCGGACGGCGAGCCGGACATGAAATACACGCTGAAACCCGTGGCGGAACGCCTGTCCGTGCATCTGGGGCAGCCCGTGGTTTTTGTCAGCTCGCCGGACGTGGTGGACGACGCGGTATGGGCGGCGGCGGAAGCGCTCGCGCCCGGCCAGGCGCTGCTGCTTGAAAACCTGCGCTTCCGCAAGGGCGAAACGAAAAACGACGCGGCCTTTTCAAAGGAGCTTGCGGGGCTGGCGGACATCTATGTCAACGACGCTTTCGGCACGGCGCACAGGGCGCACGCGTCCACGGCGGGAATCGCGGACTATCTCCCGGCCGTGTCGGGCTTTCTCATCGAAAAGGAAGTGCAGTTCCTCGGCGAAGCGATCGAACACCCCAGGCACCCGCTCCTTGCCATTCTGGGCGGCGCGAAGGTGGGCGACAAGATCTCCGTCATCGAAAACCTTCTGGGGAAGGTGGACGGCCTCATCATCGGCGGCGGGATGGCCTATACCTTCTTCAAGGCCAGGGGCTATGAGACGGGAAGCTCAATTTTGGACGAAAAAAATCTGGAACTGGCGGCCTCCTTGGAGAAAAAAGCGAAGGAAAAGGGCGTTTCCCTGCTCCTGCCGGAGGACATGAAAGCGGCGCGCGCCTTTGACAACGAAGCCGAATCCGCGTATTTTGACGCGGATAAGCTGCCGCCGGGGTGGATGGGGCTGGACATAGGCCCGAAGAGCGTCAAGCGCTTCGCGGAGGCGGTGGCTTCGGCGGGCACGGTCATATGGAACGGCCCCATGGGCGTTTTTGAAATGCCGAATTTCGCGCAGGGCACCCGGTCGCTGGCGGAAGCGCTGGCGGCGTCGGACGCCGTGACTGTCATCGGCGGCGGCGATTCGGCGGCGGCGGTGGAGCAGTTCGGCTTAGCAGGCAAGATGTCGCACATTTCCACCGGCGGCGGGGCGTCCTTGGAATTCCTGGAAGGGAAGATCCTGCCGGGAATCGCCGTAATAGAGGATAAATAAATGAGAAAAAAAATAATCATCGGGAACTGGAAGATGTACAAAACGACGGCGGAGGCGCTGGCCTTTGCCGCCGCGTTCAAAAAACTATATAAAGAAGAGGCGGCGGAGGCGGGCGTGTGCGCCCCTTTCACGCAGCTGGCGGCGCTGAAAGCCGCCTTTGACGGGACGGCGGTGCGGCTGGGGGCGCAAAACGCGCACTTCGAGGAAGAGGGCGCCTACACCGGCGAAATATCGCCCGCCATGCTCGTGGAAATCGGCGTGGACTACACCATCATCGGACATTCGGAGCGCCGCGAATATTTTGCGGAAACGGACGAAACGGTGAACAAAAAACTGCATGCGCTCTTCGCGCACCATATCGCGCCCATTCTTTGCGTCGGGGAAAAGCTGGAACAGCGCGACGCGGGACAGGCATGCACGGTGGTGGAAACGCAGCTGAAAAAGGATCTGGCGGGCCTGACCGCCGCGCAGGCGGGAACGCTCGTGGTGGCGTATGAACCTATCTGGGCCATCGGCACGGGGCGCACGGCCACGCCGGAACAGGCGGAGGAGATGTGCGCCTTCATCCGGAAAACGGCCGCCGGGCTGTATGGCGGCGCGGCGGCGGACAGCCTGCGCGTGCAGTACGGCGGCAGCGTGAAGCCGGACAACGCCCGCGAGATTTTCAGCAAGGCGAATGTAGACGGGGCATTGGTCGGCGGCGCCAGCCTGAAGCCGGAGGACCTGATCCGGATCATAGAAGCCGCCGTGTGACGTATCGCCGCCACAGGACGGGCGAACCCTGCGGGTCGGGGCGGCTGACGCCTATGCGGGCGTTTCACTCGCGTTGCTCGCTCCGCTCGTATGCCCGCAATCCCGCCCTCCGGGTTGCGCCCGTCCTGTGGTTACGTGCTACGCTTCCTAAATTCACGCATGAACAGCCGCCACAGGACGGGCGAACCCGTCCCCCTGTCATTGCGAGGAGCGCAAGCGACGAAGCAATCCAGTACCAATCGAAAGGAGATCCATATGAGCATAGAGAGCGTAAAAGCCAGAGAAGTTTTAGACTCGCGCGGCAATCCTACCGTCGAGGTGGAAATCACCCTTACACACGGGACAACCGGCCGCGCCATCGTGCCTTCCGGCGCATCCACGGGGGTGCATGAGGCCGTGGAGCTGCGGGACGGGGACAAGAGCCGCTATCTGGGCAAAGGCGTCCTTACCGCCGTGAAAAACGTCAACGAAATCATCGGAAAAGAACTGATCGGCCTCTGTCCGCAGGATCAGGCCGCCATAGACCGCCGCCTCATAGAATTGGACGGCACGCCCAACAAAGGCCGCCTCGGCGCAAACGCAATTCTTGGCGTATCCTTGGCTGCGGCCCATGCCGCCGCGAACAGTCTAAGGCTTCCCCTGTACAGATATCTGGGCGGCGTCGGCGGCAAGACTCTGCCCGCCCCCATGATGAACATCTTAAACGGCGGCCAGCACGCGGACAACACCGTTGACATTCAGGAATTCATGGTCATGCCGGTGGGCGCCGCCAGCTTCCGCGAGGGCCTGCGCATGGGCGCGGAGGTGTTCCACAGCCTGAAAGCCGTCCTGAAAGGGCGGGGGCTGAACACCGCCGTGGGCGACGAGGGCGGCTTCGCGCCGGATCTCGCCACCAACGAAGAGGCCATCCGGGTCATCATCGAAGCCATTGAAAAGGCCGGCTACAAGCCCGGCGAACACATCCGGATCGCCTTGGACGTGGCAGCCAGCGAAATGTACGACGCAAAGACAAAGGTCTACAACCTCGAAGGCGAAGGCGTGAAGAAGACGGCGGAAGAGATGGTCGCCTATTACGAAACGCTGGCGGGAAAATACCCGGTCATTTCCATAGAGGACGGTCTTGCGGAGGACGACTGGGAGGGGTGGAAGCTCCTGACGGACAGGCTTGGGAAGAAGATCCAGCTGGTGGGCGACGATCTGTTCGTGACGAATACGGAACGGCTGGCGAAAGGGATTACGCAGGGCATCGCCAATTCGATCCTGATCAAGGTCAACCAGATAGGGACGCTGACGGAGACGCTTGACGCCATTGAGATGGCGAAGAAAGCGGGCTATACGGCCATCGTTTCCCATCGTTCCGGCGAAACGGAAGACGTGACCATAGCCGACATCGTCGTCGCCGCGAACGCGGGGCAGATCAAAACCGGCTCCCTGTCCAGAACCGACCGCGTAGCGAAGTACAACCAGCTCCTGCGGATCGAAGAAGCGCTGGGCCCGGCAGGCGTGTACGCAGGAAACCAGGCGTTTTATAATTTGAGATAGTTACTGTTGCGGGACGCCGCTACGTCCTTTGTCGTTGCGAGGAGCGAAGCGACGAAGCAATCCATACTGCGCACTGGATTGCTTCGCGACCCTCGCAATGACGGAGGATATGACGCCCGCCCCGCAGCTGGGTAGATTCGTTCAGTTTGGTGACGGAACCCGTTGTCCCTTGCCCCCCTACCGTATCTTCTCAAAAAGCATGCGGAACACCATGTCCAAGTCTACGGGCTTGGCCAGGTGGCCGCCCATGCCTGACAGGATGGATTTGTCGATGTCCTCCTGGTACGCGTTCGCGGACATGGCGATGATGGGAACCGTCGCCGCGTCGGCGCGGGGCAGGGCGCGTATGGCCCGCGTGCAGTCGTAGCCGTCCATGTTCGGCATCTGGATGTCCATGAAAATGAAATCATAATACCCTTCGGGCGAGGCCGCGAACTTTTCAAGCGCCAGCAGCCCGTCTTCCGCCTCCTCCATCTCCGCGTGGGTGTCTTCCAGCAGCTCGATCAGGATCATACGGTTTATCTCAATGTCCTCGACAATTAAAATGCGCTTGCCGCTCAAATCCGGCGCGGCGCCGCCCGTGTCCCACCCGGCGTCCGTTTCCGCCATATGCTCCAGCACGACGGAAAAAACAAAGGAGGAGCCTTTCCCCGGCTCGCTTTGCACCGCAATCTGCCCGCCCATCCGGTTCACAAGGTTCTGGCTGATGGCAAGCCCCAGTCCTATCCCGCCCAAACGGGCGGCGCTGCTGCGGTCGATATGTTCAAAAGCCGTAAACAGCTTCGAAATCTGTTCTTCGTTCATGCCGATGCCGTCGTCCGTCACGGCAAACGAAACCCTGGTTCGGTTTCCCCCTTCCTCCGCCGCCGTGATCCGCAGGCTGATCGCTCCGCGGGCCGGCGTATATTTGACCGAATTGTCCAAAATGTTGATCAAAACCTGCCGTAAGCGCAGCTTGTCGCCGATTACGCGCAGGTTCGGCGCTTCGGAGGCATTCTGGGTGAAAGAAATCTGTTTCTCCTGGCAGCGCGGCGAGATGATGTGGACGACCTCTTCCATGGCGGCGCGCAGCGCGAAAGGTTCGCGGGCGAGCTCCAGTTTCCCGGATTCGATGTTGGACATGTCCAAGACGTCGTTGAGGATGTCCAACAGATGCTTGGAGGCGATGGTGATTTCATCGACGGAAAGACGGGCCTTGTCGGAAACCGCGGCCTTCCGCACAATCTGCGCCATGCCGATGATGGCGTTCAGCGGCGTGCGGATTTCATGGCTCATGCGCGCCAAAAATTCGCTTTTCGCGCGGGAGGCCACCTGCGCGGCTTCGGTTTTTTCTTCCAGCGCCTTTGTGCGTTCGCGCACCGTGGCTTCCAGATGTTCGCCCCATTTCTGCAGCTCCATGCTTTTGAGGAAATTCGCGACGTACATGGCATAGATGAAGACGGAGATGCAGGCGGTCAGCGCGGTGATGATGATCAGGTTGGTCCAGGTGTCCGTCAGGATGATGGAGTCCCAGGTCTGCGAGACGTCGCGCCGCGTGTATATCGCAAGCAGGACATAGGCAAAGCAGGCCGCGATGCTGAGGATGCTCTGCAAGGGGCGGATGATGGGCGCAAGCCCGATGATCAGGATGCCGATGATATAGCTGTTGATTCCCCCGGTGGAGATGATGTTCAGGGTGCAGAAAGTCATTTGGATGACGGTGTACAGGTAAAGGAGCGTCAGCACCATGCCGCGTTTGAGCGCGAGGCTTTTAAATTTTCCTTTTTTTGCCAGTCCGAACAAGATGGCGAAAACGATGCCGACCAAAAGGGTGAACAGGGACAGCGAGACATAGACCATGATGTCGCTGGACTGCGTGTCGCTGGGTTTGACGATGTTGATGATGTTCAGGACAACCTGAAGGACGATGATGTAAATCGAAAAAACATGCATCCGCCGGACGTTGTCTTCTAAAATCTGCGTATGAAATTGTTCGCGGTATTCCGCGGGAACCTTGGCAAACATCCTCTTCCCCCTACCCGCCGAACCCGGCGGCTTCCCTGATTTCCCTATTTCCATCTAAGCAGCGTATAAACCTTGCCTTTGTAGTCAATCAGCCCGTCCTCGCGCATGCGGTGCAGCTCCACCGAGAGGGTTGCGCGGGAGACGCCCAAGTAGTGCGCCAGCTCGCTCTGCACCATGCCGATGTCCACCGTGAGGCTGCCCTTGCGCTCCGTGACGTTGCTCAGGTATGTCAGGACCTGGTCGCGTACCTTGTGGTGCGCCACCGCGTCCGTGCGGTTATTGGCCCGTATGGTTTCATCGGCAAGGATGGAGGCGACGTTTTGCATGAACTGGTGCTGTATGGGCAGCAGGCGCGGCGGGGCGCCGTTCTTTTGCAAGATGGATTCAAGGCCGGATATCCATACAAACTGCCCGGTGTTGGCGCCGACGATGGACGTCGGGGATGTCCGTAAGTCAGAAAAATAAGCATCCGCGAGGATGACGTCCAGCGAATGGTACACATGCATCAGGCGGGGGCTGGAGCCGTCAAAATGCGTTTTTTCGCTGAATACCGTCCCGCTTTCTATGATGACAATGCCAGGAGCCCTTTCCCCCTGGAGGATCAGCGCTTCCTTGCGGCGAAAAAGCTGCGGCGAGATTCTGACAGTGGAAAAAAGCACGTCCAACTCATCCTCGGTGAAGCCGTTGAACAGCTTCGCGTTGATCAGATGTGACCGTCCGTAATAGCATTGCTCCAAGGCGTCTGCGGTGTAACTCTCATCATATGTCGCGCCGCGGTTTTCTCCGCTCCGGTGGCTGCCGTCATCCGTCGCGCCAACGGCGTCGTCCGCCATGCTGAAGGCATCGTATGCCAGACCGTAGCCCTTCTTTTTCATGCCGCAGCCGTCCTCCTCCTATGTTTGCATGTACCTGCTGTTTTTGGAAGTCTTTCATCATTATATACAAAAAAATGCCATAAGTCAACGAGGTCTGAAATGCGAAAAATGAGTAAAACGTGAAAATATATGATAGAATTTAAACATTAAAAGGGAAATAATTCAAAAAAAGGGATATAATATGCGAAAAAACCGCCTAAATTTTACATATCATGGAAATTAAAAAAAAACCTTCAAAAAAACCCAAAAGTGATGGATATCCGACAACATTTTTTTTGACATTGTGCTATACTCACATTTGAAAGATGCATGAAAAACGGACAAAACAGACTGCAAATGCAACAAAATGCAAAAAAGGAGGGCGGGATGAGGCGAAAACGAGAAAAGTGACAAAAACGGTTCGCGGAGCATACGTTATTTTGGAGTATCGTCATTGCGGGGAGCAGGGGATACCGGCTTACGAAAAAAAGGAGTTGCGCCACTATGAAACATGGGAAAGACATGACATGGACAGCGAAAAGAAGCGTCCGCACAGGTATGTTGGCTTTATTGGGACTTTGCATGGTGATTTCCACCATCGCCTGGGTTCCGCCCGCCTTCGCGGACGACGCGGCTGAAGGCATAATAACTGAATCCATAATAATAGAAGAAACGGAACCGGCGGAGGCGGCAGCCCCGTTCGCCATCTCTCCGCTGAACACCTACAACGACGCCATATGGAACGGAACCGTGGACGTCACCTGGTACAGCGCCGAGGCCACGAGCTTCCACATCCAGACCCCGGCGCAGCTGGCGGGCGTGGCGGCCATCGTCAACGGCATATATAATGAAGGCGCGCCGCTGCTGGGCAACCCGGACTATGTGACGGGTACCTTCGTCGGCGGCGCCAGCGACGGCTACTGGTACGGCATAGACGACTTTAACGGCAAAACCATTTACATCGACGCGGATCTGGACATGGGCGGATATGAAACGGGCGGCGTGTGGGCGGGACCGAACTACATGCCCATAGGCGGGCAGTATTCCATGCAGCTGAATGACAGCAGCACCCTGCTGAGTTCCTCTTTCTGCGGAAACTTGGACGGCCAGGGGCATAAGATCTACAACATCTACTGCGAACGCGCCTCCATGAACCCCAGCGGCTCCAACCCGGAACCCTACAAAGAATCCCAGTCCGTGGGCCTCATCGGGCGCCTCGGCGTACATGACAGCGACCCCGTAGAGATGCGCCCCGTGAACCCCAGCGTGCGCAACCTCAGCGTGGACGGCTACATTTCCGCGCGGCGCAGCGTGGGCGGCATCGTGGGCAAGATCGGAAAGACATCATACAACAACGGGGACGGCTCCGTCGGCGGCATCATTGAAAACTGCGCCAACTTCGCGGAGATCCACGGAACGGACGCCAAAGGCACGGGCGGCATCGCGGGCGCGGCCTGGAACGGCGGCAGGATCAACAACTGCTACAACGCGGGCAGCGTCGCCAACAGCGGCGCATTCATCACGGGCGGCATCGCCGCAGGCAACGAAATCTCCGTGACCAACTGCTACAACGTCGGCACCGTCAGCGCCGGCAGGGACACGTTCGCAGTGGCGCTGGGCACCAACGCCGGCGGCAGCTTCGTGAACTGCTACTGGCTGGAAGGCTCCGCCCCCTACGGCATCTGGAGCGCCAGCTCGCGGGACGTCATATATGAGAAGACGGCAAGCGAGATGAAGGCCGACGCCTTCATCACGGAACTCAGCGGAACCGGCAGCGGCTTCGTGAAAGACGAGAACGGCGTCAACAACGGCTATCCCATTCTGGCATGGCAGGCCGGCATCACCGATCCCGAAGAACCCGGTACGCCCGGCGCGCCCGGCAGCGGGGATCTGCTCGGAACCGGCCACGCCACCGTCGCGGACGCGCTGTTTGCGGCGCAGAGCATCTTAGCCGGGGGAACCCTCACGGAGGCGCAAAAAGCGGCGGCGGACATGGACGACGACGGCGTGATTACCATGAAAGACATCATCCTGATCGCCCGCGCGGCAGCTTTGTAAACGCGGTACGCACAATATTTTGGAGGTCTGTTTATGACAATGACACAAGGAAAGAAAACGCTCCGCCACATCCTCTTGGCATTCTTGGTTCTGGCGCTGGCCGCGCCGTCGCTCCTCTGGGCGCCCCAGGAAGCCAGCGCGAAAGGCAGCCTGGCCGCAGGGGATTCCGTAAAGAACGTCCTCATCTACGCGCGGAACGCGCAGGGGGACGACGTCCTGGTCACCCGCCTGGCCGTGGAAGACATGCTGGACTATTTAAACGCAAATTTCGCCAGCATCGGACGGGTGCATAATTACTCCATCTTGGATCAGTACCCCACGGTGGTACACCAGGAGGCGCAGGGCTTTTCCGTGGAGCAGTTTCTGGACTACGCGAAAGCGAATTCCGGCTTGCCCGCGGTCTCTACGTCCCCCCTGCGCTTCGAAAATGACGATCAGGTGTCTTTCTGGGAAATCGACGACGACGGATATGATGCCGCGGACACCTACGCCTGGACGGATTTGTATGGAGAGATGAGGTACAATTATCCCGCCATGTACCAAAACTGGAATGATTACACCAGCAGTTACGTGGACAAAGACGCGGTGCGGGCCAGCGCAAGGTCGGAAACGGTCGTTCTTTCCGTCACGGCCTTTTCCGAGCGTTACTTCCTCACCGTTCCGAACAAAGAAGTTGTCTACATGGAGGGCTACTTCGACGACGACGGCAGGTTGGATACGGCAAGAACTGTACGCCTGATGCTCCCGCTGACCGCACAGCAGTTCGAAGATCAGGCGAAGACTGCAAGCAACAGCCGCTACGGCATCTGCTACATCCTGTTCAACATGAAAAACAAGCCCGCGCTCCCGGCCTTGGGCCATGTGGGGATGCCCTCCTACGCGGTGATCGACGGGGACGCGGACGCGACGGACGCCTACGACGCCGGGTACTGGTATTTCAATTTTGAAGAGACGCCGGGCGTGGACATCCTGTACAACGACGCCTCAGCCAGCTCCTATATGCCGACGGCGCTCTACGCGGGCGAAGCGGTGAAAATCCGGAAAGACGGAAACAAAACCGTATCCTTCAATTTCCGCGCGGTCCGGGAGGGCTATACGGATGAAGGCGTCATGGTGGCCAACAGCGACCATTCGGAGGATCTGGGCGAAGCGGAAGAGGTTCCTGCGGGCGCCGAACACGCCTGGGACGGCACGGCGGCGAATACCGCCTGGTATGACGCGGGCGCGTCAGCCTATGAAATTTCAACCGGCGCCGAACTGGCGGGGCTGGCAAGCCTGGTGAACGGCGGCAACAGCTTCGCGGGCAAGACCGTGAAGCTGACGGCGGATATCCACCTGAACGGCCACCCCTGGAGCGGCATCGGGACCGTTGGCAGCGCCGACGCTTCCGGCGCGGCGTTCAGCGGGAGCTTCGACGGGCAGGGCCACGCCGTCAGCGGGCTGCCCGCAAAGAAGGCGGGGCAGGTGCTCGTATACGCCGGCTTCTTCGGAAAAACGGTGGATGCCACCCTGAAGAACCTGACCCTGCGCGGATCCCTCGCGGCCACAAGCGCGGCCTACGCGGGCGTGTTCGTCGGTTATGCCGACGGCGGGCGCATCGAAAACTGCGTGAACCGGGTGCAGGTGGAAACAGCCTTCGAAAACGGTTCCGTCGGTGGAATCGCCGGGGAGGCACACGGGACGCAGATCACGGACAGCGCCAACTACGCGGACATCACGAGCCGCAGCCTGGCGGCGGGCCTTGTGGCGGCGGGAGACGCCACCATAGAACGCTCCTTTAACTACGGAACGCTGGCCGGCGGGGAGAGCCTTGGCGCCGCATACGGTCTGGCGGGCGCCGCGTCCGCGGTCACGGACAGCGCCAACTTCGGCGATGTGGCGGCGGCGCGGACGGCGGGCCTCGTGGGCGCGCAGACGGGCGCGGTGCGCGGCAGCGTGAACTTCGGGCGGCTCAGCGGCGAAAAAGCCTCCGGCCTTGTGGAAAGCCTGAGCGGTTCCCTGACGGACAGCTATAACGCCGGGACGCTGAGCGCGGCGCAAAGCTTCGGCCTGGCGGGCACCCTGCTAAGCGGCACTGCCGTCACGCGCAGCTTTGATTATTCCGGCAATCCGCTGTTCGGCGAAAAAACCGGCACACAGACCTTTGACAGCGTATATTACCTCGGCGAACAGGGCAGCCCGGCGGAGCTTGCCGGCAGCACGGAAGACCTTGCTGGCGTGGAACCGCACTGGCAGTCCTGGTTCTTCGGCAATGAAGCCTTGGGACAGACGGCGCTGAAAAACTGGAACAGCGCCGGAAACGGCACAACGGACGGATATTTTGTCAAAAACGAGGGGGCGTACCCCGCGCTGCACTGGCAGCGGAAAGACCTGCGCGTCACCGCAGAACCGGCGGAAGCGCAGCTGACCCTGCGCAACGCCTTCGATACGGCACAGACGCCCTCCGGGGACGGCACCTATGCGCTGATGCTTGGAGAAATCTACACCGCCACGGCGGCCGCAGAGGGCTGGCTGCCCCAGACGCTCACGTTTAGGCTGACGGATCAGGAAGCCATTGCCTTCCGCCTGGACAGGGACTTGATCAACACGGACAAGCCCCGCGGCATCGTCCTCAGCCTGACGGGAGACCCCAAGACAGAAATCGGCGTCGTCTGGTCCCTGCCTGCGGGCGGAGCCGACGGCACACAACAGGTGCAGTACCTGCCGGAGACCGCCTACAGCGGCGATGCCTCCTTCGCGGGGGCGGCATCCGTTGCGGCCGCGGCCAAGACCCTCGGCGGCCGGATCCATTACGAAGCGAAGGTGACGGGGCTTAGCCCCGGAACGTCCTACCGCTACCGCGTGGGCGGCGGGGACGCCTGGAGCGAAGCCAGCAGCTTCACCACAGAACCGGACATCATGGGCGGATTCAGCTTCCTCTACGTGGGCGACATCAACCCCGCTGTGCCGGAGACGGAATACCCCCTCTGGGGCAGCCTCCTGGAAAAAGCCTACGAAGAAAACCCGGAGATCGCTTTCGGCATCCAGGGCGGGGACGCCGTGGAGAACGGCCAGAGCCTGTCCGAATGGGAATGGCTGATCGCCTACGCCCAGAGCATCTTCGACAAGATCCCCCTCGCGCCCGTCATCGGCAACCATGAAAGCAACGCCCCGGACGGGAGCGGCAAGGCGCCCCTCTTCTTAGACAACTTCAACCTGGCGCAGAACGGACCGGAGGAATTCAAGGAAGAGTTCTACAGCTTCGACTACGGGGACGCGCATTTCACCGTCCTGAACAGCTGGACCCTGTCCGACGAACAAAAGATCCTGAACAGCGCGGGCGCGGTGATCGACCAGGCCCGGATGGACCGGATCACCGCCTGGATAGAAGCGGACCTCGCGGCGGCCAAAGACGCGAAGTTCCGGATCATATCCCTGCACCACCCGGCATACCCCCATGTGACGGACAAGGTGTCCGCGGCCGTGCGGCAATACTGGCTGCCCCTCTTCGAGGCGGGCGGCGTGGATCTGGCCTTGGTCGGGCATCAGCACGTGTACTCCAGGACGCACCCGCTGACAAACGGCGTCATGGATCACGAAAACGGCATCACCTGGGTCATGGGCAACTCCGGAAAGAAATTCTATTATTCGGCGGACGGAACCTATTCCGACAAACTCCTGTTCGGCGTTGAAAATTACCAGATCGTGGACGTCCGGGGGAACACCCTGTCCCTGCGCACCTACGACAGGGACGGGATGCTGTTGGACAGCTTCACCATGCAGAGCCGCACGGGCGCGGAAGAACCCGACCGCACGGACGTGAACGGCGACGGCAGGACAGACGAGACGGACGTGACCGCAGTGAAAAACGCCGTCCTGCGCGGCGGCGCCTACAATGCCGCCTACGACATGAACGGCGACGGAACAATAGACGTCCGCGACGCCCAGCTAATCCGCCGCGCCCTGCAGGAAGCCAGCTGATTGGATGGAGTAGATCACCAGCTGCGGGGCGGGCGAACCCGGAGGAGCGAAGCACCCCCGTCATTGCGAGGAGCGAAGCACCCCCGTCATTGCGAGGCGCGAAGCACCCGTCATTGCGAGGAGCGAAGCACCCCCGTCATTGCGAGGAGCGAAGCACCCGTCATTGCGAGGCGCGAAGCACCCGTCATTGCGAGGAGCGAAGCACCCCCGTCATTGCGAGGAGCGAAGCACCCCCGTCATTGCGAGGAGCGAAGCACCCCCGTCATTGCGAGGAGCGAAGCACCCCCGTCATTGCGAGGAGCGAAGCGACGAAGCAACCCAGCGCATAACGTGGACTGCGCCGGACATACACCAGTACAACACAAACAGGAGAAAAAAATGAACACCATGCGGATAAAGACCCTACCGGGGAGACTGCTGAGCCTGATATTGACGGCGCTGCTCCTCATTGGCCTCTCGCCCCTGCTTCCGGGAAGCACCCCGGCCCAGGCGAAGACCACCGAATCCCCCAAAGCCGAAACCCTGTTCTTCTACACGGAAAACAGCAACGGCGAAGAAGTGCTGCTGAAAGCCCTGCCTTTCAGCGAACTGGACGCCCTTGCCCACGGCAATCCGGACACCGGGACAAACTACTATTACAGCGCCACGGACAACCTCCCGATTGCGGTGTACACGGAAGCCATAGGCTTCACGGCGGACGAACTGGTCAATTACGTGAAAACGAACTCGTCCGTCGCGTCCGGCATCAACTTTTCAGGCGCAGACAGGCTGTACATGGGCGCCACGGACGGACACGGCATCTACCGCGATTCCTTGACCTATGATGACCTGTATGGAGAACAGGGCTACTACTATCCCGGCCTCCTGCACCCGACAACCGGCTGGGATCTCAGCTGGGAGATCACGGGGAGCGGCTACAGCCCGACGTCGTGGCCGGCCATGCCTCTCTCAACTTATGAGGAAAATCACTTATCCACCGACCCGACCTATGCCGCGAAAGCGGCGGCGGCGCAGGGCAAAACCGCCATGCCCGCTATCTTGGCCGTGTATTCGGAAGGCATTCGGCGCGGCGAAATGACAAATTGGCTGAACAGCCATGCGGGCGATCCCACGGGAGGGCTCGGCGTCACGAAATCCGGAGCCTTTGACGGCTACGCGCTGAAACTGTGTCTGCCCCAGACCCCAGACGCGTACTACTCCGGCAACCGCACCATGTACCACTACACCGGCTGGATCTACCTGATGAAGCTGGCGATGGAAAACGCGCCGCAAATCACCCCTCTGGGCGCGGTGACGGCGCCTACCGCCGCGTTCACGCGGGAGGCTGACACGCTGTCGGTGACGCTTGACTGCGACACGCCGGGCGCGGACATCTACTATTCCTTTGATTTAGAGGACGCGCCGGTGACGAAATACACGGGTACGCCCATATCCTATAACATCGCGGCGGGCCGGGATCTGGCCGCCAGCCCGGTGAAGCTCTACATGCGCGCCGTGAAAGAAGGCTATACCGACGCGGGCATCGTCTCCTGCTCCTATCCGGGAACCGCGCCCGCGTTCGACGCCATCTTTGCGGGGCTGGTCGGCAGCGACGTGGTGCTTTCGGCCGCAGCCGGCACGGACGCGGCGGCCTTCGCGGACTGGGCGGAGAACATCAGCGAACTGCGCCTGCGCTACCCGAACGCCAACACGCAGATCTTGACGGCGGAAACGGAGTACCGCGTGGACACGGCGGCGAAGACGTTGACCTTGGACAAATCCCTGTTCAGCGCGACGGGTTCTTATACCCTCACGGTCAGCGCGGCGGGTTACGCGAATAAAAGCATTACATTCGGCATGCAGAGAACGGGGGTGGACTTGGTTTCCGCATCGGCGCGGATGAACCAAGCCATCAGCCTCACTTTCTCCGATAGCGCCTACGCCGCAGGGGTTTATATGCTGTACATCAAAAAAGAAGGGGCGGAAGGGGCAGCCTCCACCATCTCAGGTACGCATTTCGGCGCGGAGTCCGGCAGACTCATCATCCGAGCGTCCTACTACGGCGCTTCAAACTGTGTCATCAAGGAGCCGGGGAACTACATTCTGACAGCGATCAACAGCAACTACGATCCAGTTAGCTTGGAATTCACTTTCCGCGTACTGGGCGAAAACGAAGACGGCGTTTTCAACTATAGCCTGCTCGCGGCGAAGAGCGAGGCCGCCGTGGGCGAAGTAGTGGACGTGGCGGCAAGCCTCACCTCGGAATCCGGGGCGTTCCGGCTGTACGGCGGGCAGTACAGCGTATCTTTCGCGGCGGCAGATTTCGGCTTTACGGGCCTCACGGCGGCCTCCGGCTGGGAATGTGGCAGCGTCACCCAGGATGGGAGAACCACCCTCACCTGGCTTACCCTCGCGGCGGACGTGACAACAGGCACGGCTGCAGAAGCCACGCTGGCGGTGGGGACGGTCAAGCTGATGCCCCTGCGCGCGGGTGAACTTGACCTGCGCAAGGAAACGGCCATCGTGACCGATGCGGATGCGGCAGCCCGTCCCAACGTGTCAGGGGTTGGCCTCTCGCTGACGGCGGCGGGCGCGGCGCTGATCCTCGGGGATGTGAACGGAGACGGCGTAGTCGCGACGAGCGACGCGATCCAAATCGCGCGGGCGATAGCCGACCTCGTGTCCTTGACGGAAACCCAGCGGATCTTGGCGGACCTGGACGGAGACGGCGTCATTACCATGCGGGACGTCATACTGACAGCCCGACGCGCGATCGGTCTGTAAGGCACTCCCGTCCTTGCCCCGTCATTGCGAGGAGTGAAGCGACGAAGCAACCCAGTGCATAACGTAGGACACTACACTGGACATACGCCGATGATCTTGACGGAAGCGCAACGGATATTGGCGGATATGGTACTCCCGTCATTGCCTTACTCGCCCTTGTCCGCCTCCGCAATGACGTGCAGATACAAGCTCCATTCCAAATCGCCTTACTTATTGTTACTCTTATTACTTATTACAACCCACACTTATTACAACTCAGAAAGGAAGAAAGAAACAATGAACACCAAAAAGAACAAAAAAATGACCGGCATTCCAGCCATCCTGATCCTGTGCCTGCTTCTGATGGGCCTGTTCCCGCTGAACGCCATGGCGGCCGGCGATGCGCATGTCATCGTGGACACCATCACGGGACCCATTAACGCAGGCGACGAAGTTACCGTTCCGGTTCGGCTCACGAATAATCCTGGGATTGCCGGCGCGGGATTTGAAATCTTTTTTGACGCGAGCGTACTGACCTTGACGAACTTCACCGCAGGAACCGTATTGCCCAACATGACTAAGAACGTACCCGGGCATAAGTTAAATTTCTGGACGACTGAAAACGTAACCAGTGACGGCGTTGTCTTTAACGCGATTTTCGAGGTGAATGCCACAGCTCCGACCGGGGACTATGAAGTTTCCATAGGCTTAGTAGGCGGTCTCGGGGCCAACTTCGTCAACGAGGATCTCGATGCCGTGCCCGTGGATTTCACGGTCGGCACAATAAGCGTCCTGGGCACATCCACATCGCCGGCGCTTGTGACGGTGGGAAGCTTGTCCGCCCAGGCAGGTGCCACGAACGTTGCGGTTCCGGTAACGATAGAGGACAATCCCGGCATCGCGGCTGCGGCGTTCACGCTCAGCTACGACACGACGGCTTTGACGCTCACGGGTTTCACAAACGGCGGGGTCTTTGAGGACAGCCAATTGAGCCAGAATGTGGCCACAAAATCGGTCGCATTCCTATCACTTACAGAAGATAAGACTGCGGACGGCGTGCTCTTCAACGCAATCTTTGACGTAAACGCGACCGCGCCTCTCGGATCATACACCGTGGGCATAGGCTTGGTAGACGGACTTTCAGCAAACTTCGTGAACTACGACGCAGACGAGGTGGCGGTGAGCTTCACGGCAGGATCCGTCAGGGTGAAAGGGGACGCGGCCTATGACCTGAGCCTTGTCCCGACAGGCGGTAAGACACACTATAACGTCGGGGAGGAAATTGAAGTGAGCTTAGTCATCGAAGGCTCGGAAGATATCTACGGCGCACAAGCAGAGATCCTGTTTGTCCCCGCTGTCCTGAGCTACACGAGTTCCTCGAACGCGGTTACGGGAGGGAGCGCGGCAGAGGTCGGAACTACCGGCCTTATTAAGACGTCTTTTACCAATCCGCAATATGGGTATGCAATCACGGCGGAAACGCCCCTGACACTGATCAAATTGCAGTTTACGGTCAAAGACACCATCGCGGCGGGGAATTTGGCGGAAAGCCTGCGCTTCGATGACAACAATACATACACGTACATTTGGAATACCGAGGACGAAGAAGACAACGAAGTTGATGTAAACACTGAATCCTTTGATTTCAACGCCCACAACATACGGATCACATTCAAGGCGCCGGCGGAGCACGGCACCCTTAACCCCGCTGCCCCGGTATATGCCTACGCGAAGTACGGCGTGGCAGGGCTTTACACGGCAAACGACTATGCTACAACTTTCGTCTTCCCCGCCATCGTCCCGGAAACTTCCTATAGGGCAGAGGCGTCGCCTTGGACAAACGACGGCGGAACGACCAACAAGACCGAGGCTGAAATTGCCCTGATCGCATTCACGGCGAACACGGACTACACGGCGCGCGTGACACTCCTTACATACACCGGCGTAGTCAGGTTCATCGAAAACGGCGGCTATAAGGCTGCGCCGCAAGGCTATAAGATACTTGTGTTTACTCCGGACGATCCCAAAGCATCCTTAGACGCAGAAAATGTTCACTACACGTACAACGGCGAAGCCATGTACTGGTCGTCCAAGTATCTGGACGAGGACGGAGACGGGGACGGCTCTTATCTGTTCTTCGTGCTGGACACTGAGACAGCCGCCAACGCGCTCACACTGATCACTACGGCGGCCGGAGCTGACGCGGCGAACCACGTCGTCCAGTATGACGGAGACGTGAACGGCGACAGCACGACAAACACCTTTGACGCAACCATCGCCGGATCTCTGTGGCAAGGACGTTACCTGACGTCCACTACGTTAAGCGCCCTGTCCAGATTCGAAGCGGACGTGAACGGCGACGGATACGTGGACCTGACGGACGTGACGCGGATCCAGGCGATCTACCTGGGGATTTAACCGACGCAACCCACTGCCTTTCGTCATTGCGGGGAACGAGGCAATCCATGCTTCGTTCCCCGCAATGACAGAGATATGCGAGGAATGTTTATGAAAAGAATCACAGCAAAAATAAACCATTTGATGATGGCGCGGGCGGCAGCGTGGCTGCTGGCGGCGGCGCTGGCGCTGACCCTAACGCCAGTCGCCGCGTCCGCCGCCAGCGTGGACAGCAGCCGTTCCTACCTGTTTGAACTTTCCGAACAGGCGAGGACGCCGGAGGGCCCCTTGGCGCCGGGCAGCGTACTGACGCTGACAGTGAAGCTGCACCGTGAAGACAGCGCCGCAGGGTATGCCCTGTACACGGCGGCGGATGAAATTCGCTACGACAGCAACTTCTTCGAGCTTGTCCCCGCGGCGGACGGCGAAACGGTGAATTTTTCCGGCACAAACTACGCGGGCAGTTTTATAGGCACGATTTGGGCGGGCAGCACCGACAACTACAGGCTGCTGCTTTTGGGCTACAACGGCTCCATGTACGGCGTGCAAGCGGCAGCTGAAGAACCCTTCGGGACGTTCCGGCTCCGCGTGAAAGCGGGCGCGACCGG
Source organism: Eubacteriales Family XIII. Incertae Sedis bacterium (assembly GCA_031290135.1). Lineage (GTDB taxonomy): Bacteria > Bacillota > Clostridia > Peptostreptococcales > Anaerovoracaceae > JAITOE01. The sequence continues at coordinate 9,986 of JAITOE010000146.1, read as the reverse complement.
CACAAGCCGCCTCAGCAACACGCATATGACGGTGGCGCGGCAAGACGGGCTTCTCAGCTACTTTGTGCAGGGCAGCGGCCTGGGCTATACGATCGGCGCTTCGGAGCCGGAAATTCTGCCGGATCCGCCCAACGGCACAGATCCGGGAACGACAGACCCCGGAACGACGGATCCCGGAACCACGGATCCCGGAACCACAGACCCCGGAACCACGGATCCCGGAACCACAGACCCTGGAACCACGGATCCCGGAACCACAGACCCTGGAACCACGGATCCCGGAACCACAACGCCTGACAGTCCCGCCGTGATCTCCGACGGCATCGGCATAGTACGCCCCTCCACCATCAGCATCATAGACGGAAGCACGCCTCTGGCAGGCTCTGATTTTCTGGACGTGCCGAACGGCCACTGGGCCTATGAGTACGTGACCTATCTGGCGGGCTACGGTTTCGTGACCGGCAAAAGCACCACCCTCTTCGCTCCCAACGACCCCATCACGCGGGCGGAGTTCGTGACCATCCTCCACCGCATGGAAGGCGGACCGAAGACCTCGGCAGGCAGCGCCTTCGCGGACGTGTCGGCGAACGCCTACTACGCGGAAGCGGTCGTCTGGGGAGAACAGTCGGGGATCGTCTACGGAACCTCGGCGACGACGTTCTCGCCAAACGACAGGGTCACACGCGAACAGATAGCGGCGTTGCTTTCGCGTTACGCGGAATACAAAGCGTTTGCGTTCGTGAAAGTAAACGAGCTGTCCGCATTCACGGACAGCGCGCAGATCCAGGCCTACGCCAAGGAGACCGTGGAACAGATGCAGCAGGCGGACATCATAGGCGGTTACGAAGACGGCAGCTTCCGCCCGCGCGGGGACGCCACACGCGCAGAGGCAGCGAAGATGCTGGCCCTGGTGCATTACCTGATGCGCACGGGACTGAGCGCAGCGGACGCCGATGAAGCAATCTCCGCCACGGACGCAGACGCCGCGGCAGCGGCTGCGGAGTAAATACAACGAAACATCGTCACTGCGAGCGAAGCATCGTCACTGCGAGCGCAGCGAAGCAGCCCAGAGGACTGGATTGCTTCGTCGCGATGCTCCTCGCAAAGACGGGGGGACACGTCAGCCGCCCCCTCCGTCTTTCATCGCAAAGACGGGGCGTAACATAAGCACCACCCAACACATGCATGCAATCTTGCCCATTGCAGGATAGACCCGGACTGCGGCGCGGGGTTTGGCTCCGCGCCGTAAGATCCGGCATAAACAAAGAAGAAGGAAAAAAGAGAAGAAAGAAAAAAAGAGAAGAAAAAAAGAAGAAGAAAGAGAGAAGAAAATGAAAAAGAGAGAAGACAAACATTTGAAAATAATCGTAGCCGCCCTCTGTCTCTGCCTGACCCTCTTCGGCCTCGCGCCGGCGTCGGCCCTTGCGGCGGGAACCGCGGTGCAGGCAGGGAGCATAAGCGAAGCGGCGCCGGGAGCAACGGGGCTGCAAATCCCCGTCCGGATCGAAAACAACCCCGGCATAGCCGGGGCCGCCTTTGTGTTCACCTACGACACGGCCGCCCTGACGCTGACCGGCTTCACGGGCGGGCTTTTTCCGGAGGGTGGCTTGATCAAAAACCCCGACAGGAATAATGTCGCGTTTTTCGGGGTTACGGACATAAAAGAAAACGGAACGCTGTTTACCGCCGTGTTTTCCGTGAAATCCGGCGCGGCGGCCGGCGACTATGAAATCCGGATCGGCCTGGTGGACGGTCTTGACAAAAACCTTATGAATTGGAACGCGGACGTCGTGCCTGTCACGTTCAGCCCCGGAAAAATCACCGTGAAAGCGGCGGATTCCGGCACAACGCCCCCCGCCACCACCACGCCGGAGAGCACAACGCCGGACAGCACTACGCCGGACAGCACCACGCCCGGCACCACAACGCCTGACGTCACAACGCCCGGCAGCACCCCGTCCGGAGGCGGCGCCACGTCCGGCGGTTCCACGCCAAGCGCCACGGCGCCCGCCGCCACAACCACTACGCCTGCCGCCACGCCAAGCACCACATCCGGTGCCGCGAACGGACTCTCCGCCGTCAACATCCTCGACGGGAACGCGCCCTTGGCGGCTTCGGATTTCACGGACGTGCCAAAGGGACACTGGGCCTATGACTACGTGAGCTACATGGCGGGTTACGGCTTCGTGACCGGCAAGAGCACAAGTCTTTTCGCGCCCTCGGATTCCATCACCCGGGCGGAGTTCATCACCATCCTGTACCGCATGGACGGCGCTTCCGCAGAGCCAGCCTCCGTGTTCGCCGACGTGCCGGAAAGCGCCTATTACGCGCCCGCAGTGGCCTGGGCAGTGGCCGCAGGCGTCACGAGCGGAGTTTCCGAACAGAGCTTCGCGCCGGGGAACCGCATTACGCGGCAGGACATCGCGACCTTGCTGGCCCGCTACCTGAACTATAAAAACATCACGCTTGACGAAACCAATGCGGAGATAACGTTCACGGACGCGACCGGGATCAGCGGCTACGCAAAAGACGCGGTGGTTTCCATGCAGAAGGCGGACGTCATTGGCGGCTACGAGGACGGCAGCTTCCGCCCCCAGGGCGAAGCCACCCGCGCCGAAGCGGCGAAGATGCTCGCTGTGGTTCATTACTTCGTTTCCGGAAGCGCGTCTTAGGCGCGTAAAACGCAAAGGAAGGAGACGTGCAAGCATGGCAACGAACGTGACAAGAAGCAGGGCGGCGGCAAAGCGCGCTGTCTGCGTCCTGCTGGCGGCCCTCCTGATGTTCGGGATTTATCCCGCCCTGTCAGACGGAGACGTCCGGGCAGTGGACAAAACTTTGGATTCGGAACCGCTGGAAACCCTTTTCTTTTACGCGAAGAACGCGGAAGGGGCGGACGTGCTGCTGGCGGCCATCCCCGCGGCGGAGCTGGACACGCTCACCCATGGGGACACCCGTCCGGGGCGCGAGGGAAAAAATTATTATTTCAACGCCTCAGACAACTTACCCGATATCGTGTACGCGGAAGCACAGGGCTTCGAGATCTGGGAACTGATAGACTTTGTAAAAGAATATGCCGGGGAACACAACCCGGAAATTACGACGACGGGTGGCATCGCTTTTTCGCCGGGAGGAACCCTCCACCTGATGGCAACGGACACGCCCACCGCGTTCGTGCGCGCTTGGACTTACGAAGATCTGCTTGGAGAACCTGGCTATTATGCCCCTGAGACACTCAAACCGCCCATATTCAAACCGCCCGCTGCGGCCTACGCCGCAGGCGGATGGCACGAAGGGTGGGAGACTCCGGGCTACAGCGTCTGGCCGCCCCTGTCTTTTGAAATATACAATGACAGCTACGGGATCGACGATCCATATTATGCGGACAAACGCTATGCGGAAGTTAACAGCACCGAGATGCCGGTGTTGCTGGCCACGCGCTACATGAACGGACGCAGGAGCGACGAACCCCTCAACAGCTGGCTGGCCGCGAACGGCGATGATCCCACGGGCGCTTTCGCAAGCACGCTGTCCGGCGCGGAAGCCCTGGCGCTCTGCGTCCCGCAAACAAAGGCGGTGCTGTTTTGGGGTACCCGTACCATGTACCACAATTTCAAGTGGATCTACGGCATGCGCTTAGACATGGCAAACGCGCCGGATTTCCCCTGCTTCGGGACGGTGGAATCGCCCGTCGCGTCTTTCGTGTATAACGGAGACGGCAGCGCCGACGTCACGCTGGAAAACGTCACCACCGGCGCATCCATCTATTATTCCCTTGAAGACGACGACACGGCGCAGACCCCGTACACGGGGACAATCCATTTCGTGCCGGAGGAAGCGGATCGGGATTGGGAGGCGAAGCCCCTGACGGTATACGCCCACGCGGCGCAGCCGGGCTTTGCGGACCGCGGCACGGTCACGCTCCACGCCCTGCCGGAGGCCCCGGATTTCGGCGCCCCCAAACTCATTCCCATAAATGAACCCGTACACCTGACGCCCGCCATGGCGCTGTCCGACACGGAATCCGCGAAATTCTTTGAGGAATGGACCTCCGCCATCACCCAAACCAAACTGTACTTCGGGCAGGTGCTGCCTGCCAACAGGCGTGACATACAGGAAAGGCAGGACTACTGGATTGACGCCTTTGACCGGAGCATTTACCTCGCCGGAACCCTGTTCGACGCCGCCGGAACCTATACGCTGGACATCAGCGCGGCGGGATACATGGACGCGCGGGTCATCCTCTACGCCGGCGACCCGGAGACCCCTCCGCCCGGCGCCGAAGACCCGGATGACGCCGCAGACAACAATGACAACAGCAATAACAACGGCAATAACAACAGCAATAACAGCACGGGGACCACGGGAACGAGCGGCGGAAACATCGCCGTCCCGCAAGCGACGCCGACCCGCGTCCGCGCCGAATTCGACGAAAACGGCATGGCGGCCGTGGACACGTCAAAGCTTTCCTCGGCGACGAGCCTGCAGGTAAGAAAGACGGAGGATCCGGAAAACCTGAACCTGACGCTGGAGTTTGACAACGCGGCGGTCCGTGTGCTGTACAAGGCGGGAAAGACAGTCCGGCTGAAAACCTCGGTGGGGGACGCGTCCGTCCTGAACGAAGCGCAGCAGGCGGCGCTGGCGAAAAAACTCAAGGACATGGGTGCCTTGGGAACCTCGGTCACGCTGGACGCCTACATCGGCGCGGTCGAGGCCGGGGTGACGATAGAGACCCTCAAGGGCGGAATCATGACCGTCATTCTGGACTATGCTCCGGCGGAGGGGGAAGACCCGTCCCTGGTCGTGGCGGCACACCTGACAGAAGACGGCGAAGTGGAATTCCTGCAAACGGAATACGACGCGAAAACAGGACGCCTCAGCTTCACAACCTCCGATTTCTCGACCTTTGTGCTCACGGGCCGCGACAACCTGAGCGCGCTCTTCACGGACGTGGCGGAAGACGCCTGGTATTACGAGCCTGTGAAATTTTTAACAGACAGAAATCTTGTGAACGGTAAAGAAACGGGTGTGTTCGAACCCCTGTCCAACATCACGCGGGCGGAGCTGGCGCGGATCCTGTACAACATGACGGACGAGGCGCTGCGGGACAACCTCGGGGACGCGTTCGCGGACGTGCAGGAAGGCCAGTGGTATTACTACGCGGTCCTGTGGGCGGCTGGCGCGGGCGTGGCGGAGGGCGCGGACGGTCTTTTCCGCCCCAATGACCTGCTGACGCGCCAGGAGGCGGCGGCCATGCTGACCCGCTACATCAGCCGGGTGGCGCAGGCGGAACTGCCTGCGGGCGGGGCGGCCGTGCGTTTCTCGGACGCGGCGGAGATCGCGCCCTGGGCCCAGGACGCCGTATGGGCGATGCAGCAGTCAGAAATCCTGAACGGCATCGAAAACAATGACGGAACTTTCCGCTTCGCGCCGTCGGACAACGCCACGCGGGCAGAAGCCGCCAAGATGATCGCCGGGATGCTGGAACGGATAATGCGCACCTAACCCCATTTGTGAAACAAATGGATGGTAGGTGCCATGCGAGGGTTCTCCCCGGCTTCAGCCGGTCTGGAACCTACCGCTATAACGCTTGCTTTCATCATCCGGGGGGAGGTTTTCTTTCTTCTCTCTGCCTCCCCCCCTGTTATTATATATTTATGGCACGAAACACCCAGCTGCGGGGCGGGCGCAACCCGTAGCGGCGGATGCGTAACCAAAATTCACAAACGGGAGGAATTGCAATGAAAACAAAAACCTTGCGGCGCACATGCCTTTTGGCCCTGACCCTTGCGGTCCTGTTCACCACCCTCTGCGCGGCCATGCCGCCCCCCACCGAATACCCGGACAAGACCTTAACCGGCACAGCGGCATCCAGCTTGGAAGTCCGCATCCGGTACGCGGACAAGAACGAGTTTGAAGTCCTGCGAGACCTTGACATCGGCTATTTCGAAGACAAGGGCGTGACCCAGTATTTCACCTTCGTGGATCTGCTCCCCACCGTGACCTTCGACGAAGCGACAGGCGTGTACCTGACCACAGTCCTGCGGGACGTGGGCTTGAAGGAAAACGACATCGAACGCTTCACGTTCTGGGCGTCGGACGGACAGAAGAGCTTTTCACGGGAGCAGCTGCTGGGCTACGACGGCTACATCTTCCCTGCCATTCTGGACAAAGCCCTGTGGGAACCGGCAGGCATGGGCATCAACATCCTGAACGTCGCGGCGGCCTCCGAGGGAAAGCGCCGGGTATACCCGATGCTCGCCTACGAGGACGGCTGGTACCGGACCGGAAGTGAGCCGGAACCCCTCACGGGTGCCAACCGCATGCGCGTGGTGTTCGGCATGGAAGATTTCTCGGATCGGGAAGACGGGACCTTTGTCCCGGCGAACGCGTCGAATTCCTTTAAATGGGTCTACAGGATGGACGTGGAACTATCGGTCAACGCGCCGGCCACAAGCACGGGCAGCGGAAGCAGCGGCAGCACAAGCGGAACGAACGACACCGACCCCGTAGACACCGGCAGCGGGCAGGGATCGGACGTCGTCACGGGCGGCGTCGCGGGCGGAATGACGACGGATCACGCCCTGACCGACGTGAAAGGCCACTGGGCGGAGCCGGACATCGCGACCTTGGTCGCCTTGGGCGCGGTGAACGGAAACCCGGATGGCAGCTTTGCGCCGAACAGCCAGGTAACGCGCACGCAGTTCGTAAGCATGCTGACGAAGGCCATGATCGTGAAGCGCCTGTGCAGCTTAGACGGTTCCGTGCGGATTTCCGACGCGCAGAGCCATTGGGGGCAGCCCTATCTGTCCACCGCCATCAGGCAGGGCATCCTGGTTCCGGGGGAAAAAGGCGAAGTGAACCCGGACAGGCTGATTACGCGGCAGGAGATGACCAGCATGCTCGCCCGCGCGCTTGAACTGACGGGCGACGGCTCGCAGCTCAGCTATACGGACAGGGCGGAAATCGCGTCCTGGGCGCGGGACGCGGTGGCGGCCCTGACGGAGAACGGCGGCGTGACGGGCTTCCCGGACGGAAGCTTCCACCCCTTGGACGTGGCGACGAAGGCACAAGCCGCGGTCGCCATCCTGCGTACCTTTAGAAACGCGGGGGTCGAAATTTGAGGAAAGCCTTTCTGATTCCGGCCATCTGTACGGCGGCCATCCTTTTCGCGTGGGCGGCATTGCCTTGTCCGGCCCTGGCAGCGGAAACCGGCGAGCCGGCGGACGCGGCAAGCCTCGGCGCACCGGAAGCCGATGTCCTGCCGGACGCGGTAAGCCCCGGCGCAACCGAAATCGCGGAGGTGACAAGCCCCGCTGCGGTGGAAGCCGACCTGACGGACGACACAAGCCGGGGGACGGGCGCCGACGGACTCCGCTCGGACAGCCTGACCATCAAGGTGGGCTATTTCGGCTCGGACTACGAAATCAGAAAAGTCTATACCATGGACGAGTTCCTGAAACTGCCGCAGGTGCAGCAGGTGTACACGTGGATCGACCGGATGCCGGCCGTGGTGGTCAACTCCGCGCGCGGCGCCCTGCTTTCGGACATCCTGACGGACGCCGGCATCGACCTCGGCTCGATAGAGACGCTGTACCTCTACTGCAAGGACATTGAAGGGACTTGGTACCAAAGCTACCCCGGCAGTTACCTGCTGGAGAGGAAACGCTACTATTATCCGCACCTCGCGGAGCTATGGAACTTGGATCTGATGGCGCCGATGCTCGGCGCCATGGAAGATCCCGTTCCGGTCCAGACCATGATCGCCGTGATGGATCGCTGGGAACGCTTCGCGGACGCGCCGAACTTCGACGGGATGGTGACGGACAACCGGTTTCGCTTGGTGTTCGGGCAGACGGACGGTTTTTCGCAGGAAGCGTACCGCTCGGCGAAGTGGATACACGCCATAGAGATCCTGCTGGGCGGCGCACCGCCGGACGAGGGGGCTGCCATAGACGCGGACGTGCCGCTGGGGAGCGAAATGGGCGGCGGAGATCCGACGGCGGCGGACGCGCCGGGCGCGCCGGAGGGCGGAGCCGCAGGCGCCCTGGCGGAACAGACCGGGAACACGGGAGAAGAAACGGACGCGCCGGAAGCGCCCGCTTTCGCGGAGATAGCTCTTTCGTCGGCCGACGCGGACGCAGGCGCGAAACAGCCCTGGCGGATCCACGAAATCGCAGAAAACGCGGCGCCCCTCGTGCCGTCGGAAGCAGACAGAGGAATGCTGAAATACATAGCGTTCGCTTTTCTGTTGCTATTTTTTGCCGGCGCCATCGGACAGTACAGAAGACAGCGCACGGAGTGAACGGCGTCGCCGGGGGACAACCCCTCCGTCATTGCGAGCGAAGCGAAGCAACCCAGCGCCAGACAACCCTTTCGTCGTTGCGAGAGTAGCGAAGCAATGCACATGCACTGGATTGCTTCGTCGCTCCGCTCCTCGCAACGACATGAGACGCCCGCGCCATCGCCCCCCAGCTGCGGACAACCCCTCCGTCATTGCGAGCGAAGCGAAGCAACCCAGCGCCGTTCAGACCTAAGCTCATCATACCAACCATCACATAAAAACGGGAGGAATTTTATGCTAGCAACCGCATCAGTAAAAAGCGCGATCCATTGGATATCCGCCGGGCTGGAAGTCCCAGCCATCATCGTCCTGATCCTCTTCGTGGCGATCGTGGCAGTCGAACTCGGAAGCCTTGCAGCGGAAGCCATCCTGCGCGTGCGGCGCGGCCGGGTGGACGTCAAGGGCATCGTAAAGGGGCTGAAAGGGCAAGCCCCCGCAGAAACACGCGCCGTCCTGCAGAACACCGCCTTTCCCGCCGCGCAAAAAAAAGCCTTCGCCGAAATCCTTGAAAACAAAGGCTGCACCCAAAATACAGCCCACTCCTTGGCAGTCCGGCTGCTTGCCGTAGAAGAGGGGCGCTGCCAGAAGATCGTGACCGTGACAGACGTCATTTCCCGCATCGGCCCCCTGTTCGGCCTGATGGCGACCCTGATCCCCCTTGGACCCGGCCTGATCGCCCTGGGACAGGGAGACACGAAAACCCTTTCAGATTCCCTGCTTACCGCCTTTGACGCAACCGTCGCCGGTTTGGCGGCGGCAGGCGTGGCGTTCGTGATCTCGCGGATCCGCAAAAGATGGTACGAAGACGGGCTCGTCACGATGGAGACCGTGCTGGAAGCCATGCTGGAAGAATACTTCCCGGAGGAAAGGCGGCAGCCATGCTGAGGGGGGGCGGGCTTCGCAGGGGCAAAAGCCTGTTGGACGACGACATCAATCCCATGGACGGGGCAGTCAACATCGTGGACGCCATGCTGGTCTTCGCCTGCGGACTGATGCTATCGCTCGTAATCTATTGGAACGTGGATCTGGAGGAAAACCGGCTGGCATCCGTTGAACAGGGCGGCGACGTGACAGAAGTGGAAAGCGTCCAGGATGCCGTCACGGAGGACGCGGACGGCGACACGCGCTACGAACGGATGGGCAGCGTCTACCGCGATCCCGACACGGGCAAGCTTTATATGGTGAGGAATGATGGAACGGAAGAGTAAAAGCGCGCGGGCGCGTACACGGCGGGTTTTTGCCCTGTGCGCGGCCCTGACGCTGTTTTTTTGCGCAACGGCCTGCGGCGGACAGGCGGACATTTCAGAGTATGGGACGGAAGCCATTGCGATATCCGGGCTTTTGGACGAAGAATTCACAGTGACGCCGGAGGAACTGCTGGCGCTGGAATGTGTCAGGCGCTCGGCGACGGGCGCCACGGCGAAAGCGGGCACGGTGGCAGCCTACGGACCGCTGCTGAACACGTTTTTGGCGGAATACGGCAAAACAGCGGCGGATTTCAACCGCATCCGCTTCATCGCGAAAGACGAATACCGCGTGGTGCTGCGGGAGGAATACCTGACGGACTACGAAGTGGTGCTGTCCGCCGCAAGCGGGAAAAACCCCCTGCCGGAGGGAGAACGCCCCCTGCGCATCCTGATCCCGG
>JAITOE010000139.1 GCA_031290135.1 Eubacteriales Family XIII. Incertae Sedis bacterium | reverse complement strand
GCAAGGCGGCGGGTTCCGCTGATACTGGCTGTATCAACGGGTTCCGCCAACGAAGCCTGACGGAAAAAAGACCGTCACGACTCCAAGGTTTAGTTATCGGTGCAATAAGCAATAAAGGAGAAAAAAAGATGGTTTATGCTAGCGAATTTCGAAAGGGCATTACATTTGAACTCGAAGGGGAGCCCCACGTGATCCTGGACTTCCAGCATGTGAAGCCGGGCAAGGGCGCCGCCTTTGTCCGCACCAAGTACAAAAACATCCTGACGGGAGCGACGCGGGAGGAAGCCTTTAACCCGAACGACAAATTCCCGAAGGCGCACATCGAGACGAAGTCCATGCAGTATATCTACAACGACGGGGAGCTTTACTATTTCATGGATCAGGACAGCTACGAGCAGATCCCGCTCATGCTGGACCAGGTGGAGGACGCCATCTCCTATCTGCGAGAAAACGATTTTGCCACCATCAAATTTTACAAAGACAAAGCATTTCTTGTGGAAGCGCCCAATTTCGTGAACCTGAAGGTCATAGAGACCGAACCGGGCGTCAAGGGAGATACCGCCACGAACGTGACCAAGGCAGCGACCGTGGAAACCGGCGCCGTGATTCAGGTTCCCATTTTCATCGAAGCCGGCGAAGTGATACAGATTGACACGCGAAGCGGGGAATATCTCAGCCGCTCCAAAGAGTAAAGCCGCGGATGTCCAGGAGCGAACGCGGCGTCAAGCGCAAAAAAAGCGTCCTGCGCGTTGTGGTTATAGCGATCATCGTGGTGATTTTACTGGCCGTTGCGGCCGCCGTCGGCCTGTATTTTTATGCGGATAACGCCGCGAAGCCCGTGGACGCGGCGGACGCAACGCCCGTTTCGCTGGAAGTGCCGGAGGGATCCGGCAGCGGCGCCATCGCAAAACTGCTGGAAGAAAACGGGCTTATCGGCGACGCACGGGTTTTCAGGCTGCGTTCGCGCTTGCAGGGCCGGGACGGCGAATTCAAAGCCGGCGTGTACGAGCTGAGCAGGGCCATGTCCATGGACGCGATCATGGACAAGCTTTCGGCGGGGGTGCAGGCGGTGAAACGCTTTACGATACCGGAGGGCTACACGGTGGAACAGACCCGCGACAAATTAGCGGGCGACGGCATCGCGGACGCGGCGGATTTTACGGAAGCGCTGCAAGGGGATTTCCCGCAGTACGCCTTTTTAGACGGGCTGCCCGACACGGAAAACCGTCTGGAAGGCTTCCTTTATCCGGAGACCTACGACATCTTTGTCAGCGCGACGGCACAGGATGTCATTGAGCGCATGCTGCGCCAGTTTGACAGCTTGTTTACAGAAGAATATTACGGTAAAGCAGAAGAGATGGGGCTGAGCGTGCTGGAGGTCGTGACCGTCGCGTCCCTCATCGAGCGGGAGACAAAGGTCGCGGAGGAACGGGCGTTGGTCGCCAGCGTCGTCTACAACCGGCTTGCGCAGGGCATGAAGCTTGAAATCGACGCCACTGTCCAATATGCGCTGGGCGAGCAGAAAGAACGGCTGCTTTACGCGGATCTGGAAATCGATTCGCCCTACAACACCTATAAAATACCGGGGCTGCCGCCGGCGCCCATCTGTTCCCCTCGCATGGCCTGCATAGAAGCCGCGCTGTACCCTGCGGACACGGACTACATCTACTATGTCCTGAAGCCCGAAATGAACGGCGCCCACAACTTCGCCAGCGATTACAGCACTTTCTTGCGTTACAAGGACGCTTACCTGAAAGCTTTATAAGCGAAAGTGACACCATGGAATTATTGGCTCCGGCGGGGAATCTGGAAAAACTGAAATTCGCCGTGGACTACGGCGCCGACGCCGTTTACTTCGGCGGCACGGCAGGCAGCCTGCGGGCCGGCGCGGGCAACATGGACGCAAACGAAATCCATGCGGGGACGGAGTACGCGCACCGACGCGGGCGGCGCGCCTACATGGCGCTCAACACCTTTGCCCATGATGAAGACTTCGCGCCGATAGACGCCCTGCTCCGGGATGTGAAAGACGCCGGCATAGACGCGTTCATCGTGGCGGATCCCGGCATCCTCAGCTTGGTGCGGGAACGCCTGCCGGACGCGGCGCTGCATCTTTCCACCCAGGCGAACCTCACCAACGCCCGCGCCGCCCGATTTTGGCGCGATGCGGGCGTCAGCCGGATCATCCTGGCGCGGGAACTGACCCTGGCGGAAATCAGCGCCCTGCGCGCCGCGGTCCCGCAGGACATGGAACTGGAATGTTTCGTCCACGGGGCCATGTGCCTCTCGTATTCGGGGCGCTGCCTGCTCTCGAACGCCATGACCGGCCGGGACGCCAACCGCGGCGCCTGCGCCCACCCCTGCCGCTACGAATACAGCCTCATGGAGGCAAAGCGGCCGGGGGAATACCTTCCTGTCATGCAGGAGGGGCGCAGCGCGTTCATATTGAATTCCAAAGACCTTTGCATGATCGAGCATATCCCGGCGCTGGCGGCCGCAGGCATCCATGCGCTGAAGATAGAAGGGCGCATGAAGAGCGCGTATTACACGGCGGTGACGACAGCCGCCTACCGCGCGGCGCTGGATGCCTGGCGCGAGGAAGCGGATGCCTGGGTGTTCCGCGACGTCTGGCGCCAGGAACTGGAAAAAGCCAGCCACAGGCCCCTTGCCACCGGATTTTACTTCGGCTGGCCCGGCGCGGACGGGCAGGACGCCGGGGGCGGCGGGTACATCAAGACCTATGATTTCGTCGGCGTGGTCAAATCCTACGATGCGGCTTCCGGCTGCGCCTTAGTGGAACAACGCAACAAATTCGCGGCGGGCGACCGCATTGAATTCTTCGGGCCGGACCGGGTGATTTTTGCGCAAACCATAGAACAGATGCAAGACGAGGAAGGGAACGCAATCGATTCCGCGCCCCATGCGCAGCAGCGGATCCTCATAAAAACAGCCGTCCCCGTCGGAGAAAATTACATTTTGCGTAGACAGAAAACCGAAAACACGGTATAATGTAAAAATATATAAGCCCGACGCGCTTCAATTTTGGGCGGAGCCAAAATTGAATGGCTGTCCGTGGAGAGTATCACTTTCGTCGTTGCGAGGAGCGAAGCGACGAAGCAATCCAGTGCCTGTGGATTGCTTCGCGTTGCTCGCAATGACGGGGAGATGCACCGTACACATGGGAGGAAAAAATGGACCCTGACCCGGGAGATTTACCGTACATATCGCAATTGTTGTTGTTGGCCGTGCTAATCCTGATCAACGCGTTTTTTGCATCGGCGGAAATGGCCACTGTATCTGTCAGCAAGGCAAAAATAAAAGGGCTTGCCGCCGAAGGGAACAAAAACGCGCGCATCCTGCAGGATCTGCTGGAACAGCCCAACAAATTCCTGTCCACCATCCAGGTCGTCATCACGCTGGCGGGATTCCTGACCAGCGCCGCCGCCGCCACCTCCATGGCCGACGACGTGAGCGCGTTCCTGCACCGGTTCGGCTTGCCTTACAGCTATCAAATCGCCATCGTCCTCATCACCGTGATCCTGTCCTATTTCAATCTGGTGTTCGGGGAGCTTTACCCCAAACGCATGGCTTTGCAGTCCTCTGAAAAGATCGCCTTGTTCACGGCGCGTCCCATACTCTTCATTTCCAAAGTCGCGGCGCCTTTCGTATGGCTGCTTTCCAAGTCCGTGAACCTGCTTTTGCGGATCTCCGGACGGGACGGGGACCACATCGAGGAGGAATATTCAGAGGAAGAGATCAAGTCCCTTCTGGAAGTGGGGCAGGAAACGGGGCTGATCAACGAAGCCGGCAAGGAGATGATCACCAGCGTTTTTGAATTCGACGACAAATTGGCCTATGAAATCATGACCCCGCGGACGGACGTGTTCATGATCAACATCAACGAACCCTTGGCGAGCTACGTGGACAAACTGCTCGCGGAACGCTTTTCGAGGGTGCCGGTCTACGACAAGGACGTGGACGACATCATAGGCGTGCTGTACATGAAAGATTTCATCCTGAAAGCGCGGCAGTTCGGATTTGAGAAAATACATCTCCGCAAAATCCTACAGAAACCCTATTTTGTGCCGGAGAGCAAAAATATCGACGAGCTGTTCCGGGAGATGCAGCAGTCCAAGACGCATATCGCGCTGCTGATCGACGAATACGGCGGTTTTGCGGGGATTGTGACCATTGAGGACATCATCGAAGAGGTGATGGGGAACATCGACGACGAATATGACGACGCGGAGCCCAAACTGACAGCGGTAGGCGAAAACCAGTGGCTGCTGGACGGCGGCTATTACATAGATGACCTGAACGAAGAGCTTTCGCTGCAGATCGAAACACCGGAGCATGAAACCATCGGCGGCTTTGTCATAGACCAGATCGGGGAGATCCCGGACGAGGACGCGCCCATGGAATACGTGATCGAAGCGGGCGGCGGCTCGTTCAAAGTCGAATCCGTCAAAGACCGCAGGATCGACAAGATCCTGCTTACGATATCCGGCGGGGAAGCCGGCGATCCGGGCGAGGCCGAAGAAGAACATGGTTAAAACCAACGAGGTAAGCGGTTACGGAACCGTTACCATTTCCGAAGACGTGGTCGCCGCCTGCGTGCGGGACGCCGTTTTGCGCACCAAGGGCATCCACGACCTTTTCGGCGGCATCCCCGACGCGCTTTCCCAGAACATCTTGCGGAAAGAGCTGAAATTCAAGGGGATCAAGATTTCCGAAGAAGAGGAAGGGCTTGTGATCGACGTGCAGGTCGTCGTGGACTACGGCGTGAAAATTCCGGCGGCTGCCTGGGAGCTGCAGCGGACGGTCAAAAAAGAGCTGGAGGGAATGACGGACGCCGTCGTCAAGGCGGTCAACATCGGGGTGCAGGGCGTCCACTTCCCGGCGCGGAAGGCAGGGAAAGATGCGCAGGAGTAAACGTTCAAAGGCGCGTGAAGCGCTCATGCAGATGCTCTTCCAGATGGAGCTGCAAGGGGATTTCAGCGAGGGCGAAAAAGACGCTTTTATAGACAGATATTTTCAGGACGAATCGCAGATCCCCTATGTGACGGAGGCGTACACCCATGTCCGGGACCGGCTTTCGGAGATCGACAGGGAAATAGAAATTTCCAGCGACAATTGGAAAACCTCCCGCATGGCGACGGCGGATCTCACGATCCTGCGGCTTGCCGCGGCGGAGATTTTTTATATGGAAGACATACCGGATTCCGTTTCCGCCAATGAGGCGGTGGAACTGGCGAAGCTGTACGGGGGAGAGGAATCGCCGAAATTCATCAACGGGATCCTGGGGCGGCTGATACGGGGTCCGGCGGAAACAGCGAAAACGCCCGAAACGACGAAAACGCCCGAAACGGCTGAAATTCCGGAAATACCCGAAACGACGGAAGCGGCGCAGCCGGACGAATACGGTCCGGCCGCGCCGTAACGGCGGCGGGATGGCGCACAATGCCGGCGCGGACTGCGTGCTGGGGCTGGATACCAGCAATTACACCACGTCCGCCGCGCTGGCGGACCGCAGCGGGCGGCTGGTCGCGGACTGCAGGCAAATGCTGGCCGTGAAAGCCGGCGGCAGGGGACTCCGGCAGTCCGAGGCGCTGTTTCAGCACATGAAGAACCTGCCGGATTTGACGGATGACCTGCTGCGGGCGCACGGGCGGCGCGTCTCGGCGGTGGCGGCCAGCATCCGGCCCAGACCTGCCGAGGGTTCCTACATGCCGGTGTTCCTTGCGGGGATGCACTTCGGGCAGGGGATTGCGGCGGCGCTCAACGTGCCGTTCCTGCCGTTCTCCCACCAGGAAGGGCATATCCGGGCGGGCATGCAGGGAACCGGGATCCGCCCGGACGACGATTTTCTTGCCTGGCACCTCTCCGGCGGAACAAGCGAACTTCTGCTGGTACGCCGTCCGGCGCAAGACGCGGCCGCCGGGACACAGGGCGCCTATGACCTGTCCGTCGTCGGAGGGAGCCGGGACATCTCTTTCGGCCAGCTCCTTGACCGGACCGGCGTGGCGCTGGGACTTTCTTTTCCGGCCGGCGCGGAGATGGATGCCCTTGCGCGCGGAGCGGGCGGCGGCGCGCTGACAAAAATTCCGACGGACGGGCTGTATTGCAATCTTTCCGGCATAGAAAGCCAGTGCCTGCGGCGGATAAAGGAAGGACAGGGAGCCGGAAATCCGAATTTGGCGGCGGCGCTGGTTTCCGAACTGTTTGAAAAAATCGCCGACTGCCTGCTGACCATCACACAAAAGGCCTGTAGGCCCAACGGGCCTACATCCGGAGTGCCGGGTGCGGCAAACATACTTTTCACGGGCGGGGTGTCCGCCAGCGGATTTTTGCGGAGGCGGATCGCCGCCGCCTGCGGCGGCGCAGTCTTCGGGGAAGCGTCCCTTTCCCCGGACAACGCGGCGGGAATCGCGCTTTTGGGGGCGGACGGGCCATGGAACGAAAACCGGCAAGGGTTTCACAGGTAAACGCGTATATCAAACGGGTGCTGCAGTCGGATCCCGTCCTCGGCGACCTTTCTGTCATCGGCGAGATA
>JAITOE010000121.1 GCA_031290135.1 Eubacteriales Family XIII. Incertae Sedis bacterium | reverse complement strand
GCCTTACGTGACCGTCGCTACGTCTTTCGTCGTTGCGAGGAGCGAAGCGACGAAGCAATCCACATGTGCCGCTGGATTGCTTCGCGCGGCTCGCAATGACGGCGGGGTTGCGCCAGTTTATGACGGGTTCCAAGCACAGCAAGAACAAACTGCTCCGCAGCCTTACGTGACCGTCGCTACGTCTTTCGTCGTTGCGAGGAGCGAAGCGACGAAGCAATCCACATGTGCCGCTGGAGTGCGTCGCGCGGCTCGCAATGACGGCGGGGTTGCGCCCGCCCTGCGGCTACATATGATTCGCTTATATTATAGCAACCCAGTCCCACATTCGTTACCGTATAATAACCAAAGGAGTGAAACATGGCAGTTAAAATCAGGCTCAAGAGAATGGGCGCGCACAAGAAGCCGTATTACAGGATCGTGGTGGCGGATTCCAGGGCGCCCCGCGACGGAAAATTCATTGAAGAAATTGGACATTACAACCCGCTCACGGATCCGGCCGACATCCAGATCGATGGCGAAAAAGCGAAAAAGTGGCTCTCTAACGGCGCACAGCCCACGGACACGGTGAAAGCGATGCTCAAGAAAGCAGGGCTTATAGGCGCTGCTGTTCAAACCCCCGCGCCCCAGGCGGATACAAGCCCCGCGCCCCAGGCGGACATAAGCCCTGAAGAACAGTAACCCATAAGCTGATACATATATGGAAGGACGCAGAGAATGGAAGAATTAGTCAAGGCAATCGCCAGATCTCTGGTTGAAAATCCGGATGCCGTGGAAGTGAAAACCGTCCAGGGCGATGACGAAACCGTAATTGAACTGCACGTCGCGCCGGAGGACATGGGAAAAGTCATCGGCAAGCAGGGGCGGATCGCGAAAGCGCTTCGCGTTGTCGTGAAAGCGGCGGCCACCCGTGAAAACAAAAAAATCTCCGTGGAAATCTTGCAGTAATTGTGCCATGGGAGGGAATGAGAAGATAGCGATCGGCAAGATCGTGTCGGCCGTGGGCTTGCGCGGCGAGGTGAAAATTTACCCGTACTCCGATAACATGGCGCGGTTCGAACCGCAAACGGAGCTGCGCATGGAAAACGGCGGCAAACGCGTCGAAGAGCTTCGCTTCGTGAAAAGAATGCCGGTCCTGAAGCTCGAAGGCGTCTCCGACCGCAACCAGGCGGAAGCCTTGCGGGGACAGGAGCTGTGGATTGACAGCGGTGAACTGGCGCCCCTTCCGGAGGGAGTCTACTATGTCAGGGAACTGATCGGCTGCGCGGTGCTGGACGAATCCGGCGCGCGCCTGGGCGAGATAAAAGACGTAATCCAAAACCGCGCCCAGGATCTCTACGAAATACAGATGCCGGACGAACGGACATTCCTCCTGCCGGCGGTGGCGGCCTTTGTCAAACAGGTGGACGTCGCGCAGCGGCGCGTCGTGGCGAGCGTTCCGGAGGGCCTCATGGAGCTTGGAAGATGAAAATACAGGTGCTGACGCTGTTTCCGGGCATGTTCGCGCCGGTTTTGTCGGAGAGCATATTGGGACGTGCGCGGGAAAAAGGCGTGCTGGACGTCGAAACCGCGGACATACGGGAATACACGGCGGACAAGCACAAAAAAACAGACGATTATCCTTTCGGCGGGGGCGCGGGCATGGTGCTCATGGCGCAGCCGGTTTTTGACGCGCTCCGGCAGCTGGGCGCGGAAGGGAAACGCCTCATCTACATGTCGCCCAAAGGGAAGCTTTTAGACCAAAGCCTGATCGCCGGCCTGGCGCAGGAGGAAGAAATAGTCCTGCTCTGCGGGCATTACGAAGGCTTGGACCAGCGGGTGCTGGACCGCTTTAATATGGAAGAAATTTCCATAGGCGACTACATCCTGACGGGCGGGGAACTGCCTGCCATGGTGCTCATCGACGCCGTGGCGCGGATGCTGCCGGAGGTGCTGGGAAACCCCGGCGCCCATGATGAGGAATCCATCTATTCCGGCCTGCTGGAATACCCCCAGTACACGCAGCCGCGGGATTTTCGCGGCATGAAAACGCCGGAGATCCTGCTTTCGGGGAACCACAAATGGATCCGGCTCTGGAAATTTGAAGAATCCGTGAAGCTGACGCGGATCCGGCGTCCCGATCTTTTTTTGCGTTTTTTGGAAAACAGGGACAAATTAGACAAGGACGAAAAGAAAATCTTGGAAAAAATCGAAAAAGATTTTTTGGACGAACCGCAGGAAACAGTTGTAAAATCGCATGATATAGTATAATATAGACTAAGGAACCACTAGTAATGAAAAAAAGCTGGAAGATACTGCTCGTCGTCTTTGTGTTGGCGGTCGCCGCGTTATACGTCGCAATTTTTGTGGTGCCGGGCGTGACGGACGCCATGAGAAAGACGACGGAACTCGTATACGGCAGCCTGCCTATTTTCGACACGGTGGAAGCCTATGTCGTTCGCGATGAAACGGTTTACATGGCGTCCCGCAGCGGGGAAATCCGTTACTATGTCGGCGAGGGCGTGAAGCTCCGGAAGGGTGCGCTGCTTCTGGACATCGTCGCCGGGGCCGCGGGGCCGGAAGAACCGGAAGAATCCGCGTTTGCCGAAATGAGCCGCCGCATCGGCGGGGCCGGCGTGGTCTTGGACGTGAACGCCGCGCCGGAGGGCGGCCAGGTCAGCTACTATATCGACGGGTACGAAACCCTGTTTTCCGAGGAGAACATGACGGCCCTCACGCGCCGGAAAGCGGCGGAAGCAGACGGAAAAGTGGTAAACGTGACGCGTCACGACGGTTTTGTGCGGCAGGGGGAGCCGCTCTACAAACTGGCGGACAACACGTACTGGCACATGGTCTTCTGGTTGGACAAGGACGCGGGTTCCATCGTCAACTACGAAGAAGGGGAGAGCGTGACGGTTGTCATGCCCAACGGCGAGGTAAAAGGAAAGGTTCAGGAAATCGTGGCGCAGGCGGACGCGTGGATGCTGATCCTCCGATTTGACAGGTATTACGAAAACCTGGCGCAGATCCGCAAAACGGACGCCACCATCGTCGTCGCGGATTACCGGGGGCTCCTGATAGAAAACGCGAGCATCGCCGTGGAAGGCGGGCAGACGGGCGTTTACGTGCGCAGAAGGAGCGGCGCCTTTGAATTCGTCCCGGTGAACGTTGTCCGCAGCGACGGCGTCCATTCCGTCCTCTCCATGTCCACGTTCGTTTCAAAAGAGGGCAAGGAAACGAAGACGGTGAACGTCTACGAGGAAGTGCTGCAGGATCCGAGCCAGATCGTGTTAAACGGGGAAACAAATGGGGATTAGGGAAAACATGGAAGCCGTCCGCAGCCGGATAGACGGCTACGCGCGCAAGTCGGGGCGCGAACCGGCGGACGTGCGGCTCATCGCCGTGTCGAAAACCAGGACGCCGCAGGAAATCAACGAGGCGATCAGCGCGGGCGCGACGGACATAGGGGAAAACAAGGTGCAGGAGATCGTGGACAAGTACGACGCGGTCCTGCCGGTCAGCTGGCATATGATCGGCCACCTGCAGCGCAACAAGGTAAAATACATCATCGACAAGGTAAAGATGATACATTCCGTGGATTCTTTCCGGCTGGCGGAGGAAATCGACCGGCGGGCCGCCCAGCACGGGATTTCGATGGACGTCCTGATCCAGGTCAACGCGGCCGGAGAAGAACGCAAGTTCGGGGTCGGCCGGGACGAAACGGAGGCGCTGCTTCGTGAGATTCTGGACAAGTGCGAAAACATCCGCGTCCGGGGATTCATGAGCGTCGCGCCGGCGGCGGAGGACCCGGAGGAAGTCCGGGTGTATTTCAGGCAGGTGAAGGCGATCTTCGACGCGCTGCAAACATGTACGCATGAACGTCTGGATCTCCGTTTTTTATCGATGGGAATGTCGCACGATTTCGGCGCGGCCATCCTGGAGGGCGCAAACATGGTGCGCATAGGCACAGCCATATTCGGCGCCAGGGATTATACGTAAAAAAGCAGCACATAATCGTTACATTAACACAAACAATGGAAGGTGGACAACAATGGCTGACAACATACTTAGCAAACTGAAGAACTTGGTGGGCATCGAAGAATTCGACGACGACGAGGAGGCGGAAGAGGCGAGCTTTACGCCGATGGAAAGAAAAACCGTCGCGCCCTATAACACGCCCGCCGCGCGGCCAGACCCGCGGGAAACAAGCGATCCGAACAAAGTGATTTCACTGAACAAGACGCTGAACGCCATCACGAGCCAGTTCAACCTGATCGTGACGGAACCCAAAAGCTTCGACGAATGCCCGAAATTGGTTGACAGCCTGAAATCCAGAAAGCCCATCATCATAAACTTGGAAAAAATCGAGACGGAGACCGCAAAGAAAGTGTTCGATTTCCTCAGCGGCGCCACATACGCGCTCAACGGGAACATGCAGAAGATCGCGAATAACATTTTTGTTTTCGTCCCGGAAAACGTGAACGTCTCCACTGCGGGATCCGTCGAACACAAGGGCGTTGATTTCGGCCCCGGCACAAAAAGCCCGTGGAGGTAGCTTGCCCCTATGAATATATTGGTTTACGCGATTTACCGGTTTTGCGACATCCTGACCTTCCTGCTGCTTGTCCGCGCGGTCATGAGCTGGATTGTCAACCCCTATAACCGGTCGCGCTACGGGACCTTGCACAGGATCAACCAGATGGTGGTCCAGATCACGGAACCTTTGGTCGCGCCGTGCCGCCGGCTTTTGAGCAGGTTCAACACGGGCATGTTTGATTTTTCGATCATCGTCACGATGTTTGCCATCATGATCATCCGCAACCTGCTTGTCGCGATCTTAACATGAGTCAAGTGCGCTTGCGCGCTTCAATTTTGGACGAAACCAAAATTGAGTCAATGGAATGGAAGGTGGATATGATAACGCCGCTGGATATACAAAACAAGGAATTCACAAAAAGCGTGAGAGGCTACAAAGAGGAAGAGGTGGACAGCTTCCTTGATCTGATTACCCTCGACCTTGAAAAACTCATCGCCGACAACAAGCGCCTGAAAGACAATATCGCGATCCTGACCGGGGAGGTTGAGCGCTACAGGGGCTCGGAAAGCACCGTGCTGGAAACCTTAGAAGCGGCGAAGGCCCTGATGGGGGACATCTCCGCAAGCGCGGAAAAGAGGGCGGAAATCCTGCTGCGGAACGCGGAAATGGACGCGGAACGGATACAGCGGGAGGCGCGGGAATCGGTCGAACGGCTGACGGAGGAGGGCGTGACGCTCAGAAACCGCCTGAACATGTTCCGCGATAAATTCAAAAATCTGCTGGAGACGGAACTGGAGCGTTTCGACACGCTCACCGCGGATCTCTTCCCCGACGGCGAAACAGACGTCCTGCGCTTTATCCCGAAAGAACGGATATTGCCGGACGCGCCGGGCATGGCGGGTTCCTATGCAGACGGTGCCTTAAAAACCGACGCGAGGACGCTCACCAACCTGCGGACGGGAGATGAGGCCTGATGTACTATCGAATCGTCGTCGCCGTCATCCTGCTGGACCAAGCGCTGAAATACGTGATTCGCACAAACATGGAAGCGTCGCCGGGCGCCGGCGCATCCATACAGGTCATACCGGGGTTTTTCCGCATAAGCTATTACCAGAACACCGGCGCCGCGTTCAGCATCCTGCAAGGGCAGCGGCTGCTTCTGATCTGCCTCACGGCGGTTATGCTCGCGGCTTTGCTGGCCTACCTTTTTTTTAACAGGAAAAAAGGCGAGCGCATGTTTCTCGTCGGGATTTCCCTCATAGCGGCGGGCGGCATCGGCAACCTGGCCGACCGGATCCGCCTGGGTTACGTGGTGGATTTTTTTGATTTCGGTACATTTCCGGTGTTCAATACGGCGGACGTGGCCGTGTGTACGGGCTGCGGCCTTATCGTGCTGTATTTTGTGCTGTCGGAGCTTGCGGCAGCGAAAAAGAAATCGTCCTGCGAGGCATCCGAATGAAAGAACGCTTCGTCTGCGCCGTCGGTGAATCCGGGTCCGGAACGCGGTTAGACGCGTTTTTGTCGGGATGTATGCCCGATGTTTCGCGCAGCCGCGCGCAAAACCTGATTGCGGCGGGCGCGGTTACGGTAAACGGCGTTTCCGGCAAAGCGAAAAACCATATCGTGAAAGAAGGGGACCGGATCGAGGCGGACGTGCCCGCCTGCGAACCGCTTGAAGTCGCGGCGGAAGACATTCCCCTGCGGATCGTTTACGAGGACGATGACGTCTTGGTCGTGGACAAGCCCAAAGGAATGGTGGTTCACCCCGGACCCGGCAACGGCTCCGGCACCCTTGTGAACGCCGTTCTTTTTCATTGCGGGGACAGGCTTTCTTCCATTAACGGCGTGGTACGCCCCGGCATCGTCCACCGGATCGACAAGGACACCAGCGGCCTGCTGCTCGTCGCGAAAAACGACAGGGCGCACCGCCGGCTGGCGGAAGCGCTGGAGGCACACGCGGTCACGCGCAGGTACGAAGCCGTGGTTTACAATAACATCACGGAGGACGAAGGCGCGGTGGACGTGCCGGTCGGCAGGGATCCGAAGAACCGTCTGCGCCAGGCCGCCGCCGCAAAAAACGGCCGCGGCGCGGTCACGCACTACAAGGTGCTGGAACGCTTCGGCACGTTCACGCACGTGGAGCTGCGCTTGGAAACGGGAAGGACGCACCAGATCCGCGTGCATATGGCGCATATCCGGCATCCGGTGCTGGGGGACCCGCTCTACGGCCCGAAAAAAAAGATTTTCGGCGTCGAAACGCAAATGCTGCACGCGGGCATCCTCGGCTTCAGGCACCCGGCGACGGACCAGTACATGGAGTTTTCAAGCCCGCCGCCCGAAGAATTTCAGGATGTCCTGCGGAGGCTGCGGGGCATGGCATCAGTATGATTTTTTTGCGGATACGGTGATTTTGCGTTAAGTTTTCCGCCGCTCGCTCCGATAATAACTACAGGGTGAAATCATACGGACAGGGGCACGCCGCGACCGGCCGTCGGATTTTCCCGTCCGCATCCGTCCGCCATCCGTCCGTCGTTGCATTTTCCGCTTGCGGGAGCCGGCGCGATATGGTAGAATAGCCGTAAGGCGGCTACGCCAGGAGCCGCAGGCCGAGGTAGACCTTGTCCTTGTCGTCCTGCGCGACACCGAGGTACCGCCTCGTGACGGCAAGCGAGCTGTGGTTGTAGATCTCCATGATGACCGCCAGCGGCCTGCCGCCTTTCCAGGCGAAATAGCCGAACGTCTTGCGGAGCGAATGGCAGGAGACGCGCCCCATGCCGAGTTCCTCGGCGGCGGCGCGGACGACGCGGTACGCTTGGACCCGGCTGATGGCTTTCCCCGTCCGGGGGTTCTCGAAGAGGGACCGCCCCTGCCGGGCAGACCCCGCGAACAGTTCCAGCGCCCGGACTGCGTCCCTGTGGAGCGCGACGCTCTTTGCCTTGCCGGTCTTTTTCTCGGTGACGCGGATGCTTTTGTGGACGCGGTTTTTCCTGAAGTCGTACATGTCGTCCCATGTCAGGCTTAAAAGGTCGCCGACGCGGAGCGCGGTGTGGACGGCAAGCACTACAAGCACGTGGTTGCGGACTTGTCCTTTTTCCAGGAAATAATCCGCGAGCCTGCGGAGCTGCCGCCTGTCCCTGATAGGTTCCGTGGCTGCCATGGTGAGTCCCTCCTTTTCGTATTGTTGGTTAGGCCCATGTAACATTTTATCTGAAATGTTACATGGGC
>JAITOE010000110.1 GCA_031290135.1 Eubacteriales Family XIII. Incertae Sedis bacterium | reverse complement strand
CCGCCACCGCGACGGCGATTATTTTATTGATTGTATTACTCTTCAGCATCTTTCTTCCTCTTGAAGAGATTCAGCACACCGAAAAGGTTTGTTGTTTCCTCTTTTTCCGCCAAAAAAAGATTCAAGAGCGTTTTTTCAACGGTCTTGACATCCAAAAAACGGGTCAGCGTTCCGTCTTTTGCCGTGGAAATGATCCCAGATTCTTCCGATACGATCAGCGCGACGGCATCCGAATATTCAGTGATGCCGATGCCCGCCCTGTGCCGCGTGCCCAGATCCATGGACAGGCTCTTGCTTTCCGTGAGCGGGAGCATGCACCCGGCGGCGTAAAGCCGGGCGTTGCGTATGATGGCGGCCCCGTCGTGCAGCGGCGCGCCCTCGTAAAAGATGTTTTTCAGCAGCTCCGTGGAAATGTCGCTGTCTATGGTCACGCCGCTCTCCGCGATGTCGTTGAGCGCGATTTCCCGTTCTAATATGAGCAGGGCACCGGTTTTTGTCGTCGAAAAAAAGTCGATGGCCTTTATGATGGCGGCCGTCGCGGCTTTTGCCTTGTCTTTGTCGATATGCGCGAACTGCGGTTTGATGAACTTGCTCCGGCCCACATATTCCAGGCCCCGCCTGAGCTCAGGCTGAAACACGACCACCAGCGCGATCACGCCGAACTGCATGGCTCCGATGAGGATCCAGCTGAGGGTGTACAGGTTCAGAATGTCGGACAGAAACGCCGCCGCCAGCAGGATCAAAAGCCCCTTTACAAGCTGTTCCGCCCTTGTTTCCCTGATGAATCCCAGAATTTTATAGATGACGAAAGCCACGATGGCGATGTCTATCAGGTCTCTTATCCCAAAGCTCGATATGATAATGTAGAATAAATCCGGCATCTGTGTTCCCCGTCAAGTTATTGTCCCGGCATTGGATTATGCAGCTGCGGACACTATGACTATTGTACATAAAAACCCCCCCGATTTCAATAGGATTCACAGGAGGGTTTATTAACACTGTGTTACATTTGCGTCTTTCGTCATTGCGGGGAGGGGGGCGATGCCGTTCAAACCTAAGATTCACAGGCGACTAACACTCCGTTTCCAGCAGGCCGTAATTTCCGTCCTTCCGTTTGTAGACCACGCTTACGCTGTCGCTTTCCATGTTGAGGAAGACAAAAAAGGTATGCTCCAGCAATTCCATCTGCAGGACGGCTTCGTCCACGGACATGGGCAGCAGGTCGAATTTCTTGCGCCGCACCAGCGCCAGTTCTTCCCCGTCGTCCTCCGTGTAGTCCGGCACGTCCGCGAAAAGAATGGCCTTGCTGTCCGTATGTTTCCTTTGCAGCTTCGTTTTGAATTTCGACATCTGCGCGGAAAGCTTGTCCACCACCCGGTCCACGCTGCCGTACACGTCGTTTGTCGTGTCTTCCGCCCTGAAAATGGTGCCTTTGGCGTTGATGGTCGCTTCAATCTTTTGCCGCCCTTTTTCTAAGGAGAGCGTGATGTTCGCGTTGATGTCGTCGGAGAAATATTTTCCGAGTTTCTGGAATTTCGATTCGATGATTTCTTTCAAATGGCTGCTTGCGCTCAGGTTCTTGCTGGTTATGATTACTCTCATTTCTACTCCTTTTGTTCGCGGCGCCTCGATTTGGTTTTCCGCGTTATTTGTCCCCGCCAAGCCGTGCGCGAAGCTCGGCGATTATCGCCGCTTGCTCCGCCACAGTTGCGTCCTTGTCGGCAACTACCGTCTGCCATTTCGCGTCCTTGTCGGCCACCACGCCTTGCCATTTCGTGCGCTCAACTTCGGCGGCGTGGCGCAGGGCCTGCCCGTAGTCGAGGCGGGCCATCACACGCCTGCGCTCAAGGTCGGCGTAGTCCGGGCTGTCCACTATCTCGCGGTAAGCGTCCACCATCTCCGTCATTTCGTCCACCTCCAGTTTTTTAAGGTTTTCCATCTCTTCCTCCGTGTCCGCGCGGAACAGCCGGAGAAACAGTTCCAGCATGTTGTTTCGATCCACCTCTTCCGGCAGCTTGCCAAGCTCGAACACGACGATGTTCATTTTGTCGGTCAGGATTTCGTGGCGGTGCCTTTCCATCGCCGCGAACTCCGAACGGTATCCGCCGCAGCCGAACATGTCAAAATTCACGAAGCTGATCAAAACCGCGCGCGGCACGGCCGCGTAGTCTTCGCCTGAATCCAGCGCCCCGGAGAACACCTTGGACCAGTATACGAGCAATCTTTCGGCGAAGTTGCCTTCGTCGTCCACCTGCATTTCGGCATCAATGTATTCTCCGTTGACCTTCATGTGCATGTCGAGACGGCAGAGCTTCTTGCCGAGCACCTCCGGCGTGATCTCGCTGTTCAGGACGGCGAACTCCCGGATGTCGCCGGGCGGGATTTCCAGCGCCGCCGCGACCAGACGTTTCAGCAGGTGCGGGTGTTTCACGAAAGTCAGCTTAAAGAGTATGTCGCTTTTGAACGTGTGTTTGAGCTTTCCCATGTTTCCTCACTTCCATTATACGCGTTGCGCAGCGGGCGGTCAAGAACAATTCCGTCCGCGCCATCATGTAATTTATATCCATATTATACATTATATGGATATCTATTGCAACACATATTTTTCCCCCGCGGAAATTTCGCGGCGGGACAGGCGCATACGCAAAAGGATGCCCGGCAAGCCTTGGAGACGGCTTTGCCAGGCGTCCTTCGGTTCTTCTGCGACGGACGGGATGCCTGTCGTTGCGAGCGGAGCGAAGCAATCCAGCACCTGTTTCTGCGCTGGGTTGCTTCGTCGCTTGCGCTCCTCGCAATGACGGAAGTCGCTTGCGCACCTCGCAATGACGGGGCGTCGTCCTTACAACCCTGCCGCCTTTCTGGCGATGAGGATCACGTCCGTCATCGTTATTTGGCCGTCTTCATCCATGTCCGCCGCCAGCTTCTTGGCTTCGCTCAGGCTCTCCAGGTTGAGAATCGCGCGGGCCGCGGACAGGGCGTCGGTTATGGTCACGGTCCCGTCGCCGTCAATGTCGCCGGAGCCGGGCGCGCCCGTGTCTTCCAAGGGCTCATCATTAAAATGATAAATATAGACCGTGTCGCCTGTTAGCCCGGACAATAGATAAAGCAGGTTGGTCTGGCTGTCAAAGGTGGCCCCATACGTCTCCATGTTCACCCAGGCGCCGCCCGGCAGCGGGTATTCCACATTCGGGAAATCGACTCAGTAAAGGTAATCGTATTGCCGCTTATGGAGCGGTATCGCGGCAAAGGAGAAAGCGAAGCGCGCCCCTTTGTCCGCCGGGATAACCCAGTTGCCAACGCCTACGCCGGTGTGCGTGACATCATCCAATACGGCATAGCCGACTGCGGTGTCAGGCAGATAAGACATATCGTAGCTGGTCAGCTTGGTCCAATACATGCGCTGGTCCTGTTCGTCCCAGAATATGCCCTGGACAGGCGCCTCGATCTCATCCAGCCCGACTGCGGGGTTTTCGGGGGTGAAAAATTCGGCGGTCTGCGTAATTTTGTCTTGGTAGATGTCCCCGAAGCTGATGTAAGCATTCTGCCGCGGATAAGGCAGGGTTGGCGAAGTGGTCTCAGGCACTTCAAACTCCATCAAGTGGCCCACTGAAGCATACGGGCCGGGGATTGTGTAAAGTTTCAGTTTGCCGTCTACATAGCGATGCGTCAAGCCTTGGTAATACGCGTGCCAATAATCTACGTTTGGATCGGGTTGATCCCCAGGGAGGTAGAACGCCCCAACGAATTCGAAATCATCTGGTGACAGCAGCTCTTTCCCAAGTTCCCCTGGTTCTCCGGTTGGTAACGCAAGGGCCGAGCTGATTACCGCTGCGGCAGCAATCGCCAATGCGCCGATATAAACAGTTTTTTTAGATTTTTCACACAAAAACTCCTTTCTGATCTTTCGCCCGTCTTACCGGCTTCTGGCAGGAGAGACCATAAATGGAATCCCATCCCTCAATATCCAGTATATTACGGTTTTTCAAAACGCAAGCGGAATTTTTCATTTTGACAAAAAAATGTCGATTTTTTGCATAAATTTAAGTGATATCGTAGTGCTCGCAATACTGGCGATAGAGATCATAAAATTGTATCGCGACATCAAAAAGGAAGAACGCCCGGCAAGCCTTGCGCTTTGCCGGGCGTTCTGTTCGCTTGCAATAGTCGTGATGCCTTACAGCCCTGCCACCTTTCTGGCGATGAGGATCACGTCCGCCATGGTTATGTGGCCGTCGTTGTCCACGTCCGCCGCCAG
>JAITOE010000017.1 GCA_031290135.1 Eubacteriales Family XIII. Incertae Sedis bacterium | reverse complement strand
TTCGCCGCCTCCGGGCGGCGCCCGCCCCGCAGCCGGGTGAACAGTTACTTTTTATGAACGATTGTGCCGCCGAAGCGTGGCGGAATGAGGCAGAACATGGTGGAACCCATCCGTACCGGAGAGGATGAAAAAGACTACATAACGCAGTGGCAGGAATACAAAGAGAGCGGCAGCGTGGACGCGCGGAACGACATCGTGCTGGCCTATATGGATCTTGTAAGGCGGATTGTCCTGCGCTTTAAGGGCAGTTACAGCAATTACGGGCAGCTTGACGACATGATCAACCAGGGCATGATCGCCCTGATCGACGCAGTCGAAAAGTTTGAACCGGCGATGGGGAACAAGTTTGAAACCTTCGCCTCCCTGAAGATAAAGGGCGCGGTCATAGATTTCATGCGAAAGCAGGACTGGATCCCCCGCAACCAGCGAAGCCTTGTCAAGGAGCTGAACGCCGCCTACGAGACGCTTTACGCGGAGCAGGGAAAGGAGCCGTCCAAGGAGGAACTCGCCGCCAAGATGGGCGTGGACGCGGCGCAGCTTGAAAAGATCCTGCAAAAACGCCACAACGCCATGATCCTGTCCTATGAGGAAGCCATCAACGAAAAGATGATGACGGCGTTCCCGCTCCTGACGGAGCAGAAGGACCTGGACGCGCCGGAAGCGGAAATCCTCCGCGAAGAGCTCAAACAGCAGCTGGCGCAGGCCGTGGGCGGGCTGAACGAGAAGGAACGCTTGGTGATTTCGCTTTATTACTACGAAAACCTGAAGATCAAGGAGATAGCGGCCATCATGGAGATTACGGAGTCCCGCGTTTCGCAAATCCATTCGGCCTCCCTCCTGAAGCTTAGACATAAAATAGAGGTTTATAACGGCAGCTGATACTAAGATGCCGGACGGGCATTGCCCGTCTGGCGCGGATGCTTATACGGGAAGGAGCAAAATATGGTACGAGGGTTTTACGAAGCCGCCTCCGGCGTGCTGTCACAGCTTAGAAACTTCAACGTCGTGGCGAATAACATCGCCAACGTCGCCACCGCCGGCTACAAGTCGGAAAGCTTAGTCGGTTCGTCTTTCGCGGAGCATTTCGTGGCGCGGGTCGGTGGCGGCGACATCCAGCAGACGCGCAACATCGGCAGGGGTTCGTTTTTCACGGCGAACGTGGATGAATACACCGATTTCACGCAGGGCAGCATGGAGAACACGGGGCGGGAATTGGACATGGCCATCAACGGCGACGGTTTCTTCATGGTCCGCACGGACGACATGGGCGACGTGCTTACGCGGAACGGCCAGTTCAGCGTGGATGCGGAGATGAATTTGGTGCTGCCGGGCGTCGGGCAGGTCCTGGACGAAGGGATGTCCCCCATCACGCTGGAAAGCAGCAGCCTTGTTGTTGACAGCAGCGGCGCCATCATCGTGGACGGCGAAGAGACGACGCGGATTGGCGTCTTCAGCGTAGAGGATCCGGACGCGCTGCTCCATATTGAAAACAAGGGATTCTTTGCCGCGGAAGAGGAACCGGAACAGGCGGCGGCCGCTTCTTACCAGGTGGTGCAGTACACCATCGAGAAGTCGAACGTGAACATGGCGATGGAGATGAGCCGGGTGATGTCGGGGCAAAACCTGTACAACGCCTGCTCCCAGGTGGTGAAGATGTACGACCAGCTCAACGAGTCGCTGGTAACGCAGATCGGGCGGATCGCGTAGCGATGCAGAGCCATTTGTCCGTCTGGGGGGCGACCCGTCGGTATGTCTCTTCGAATAGGCAGTCCGGTATACCGGACGGATGAAATCAGCGCCAATCCACAGGGAACGTGGGAAAGCTCTGTCGTTCACGACGGCTAAGCAGTACACCGGAAGCCTCTTCTCCGAGAAATACCGACGTGCCACCGCTCCTTGGACTGAGGGTTGAATCACCCGCCCCGCAGCGGCGATCCAACGTAACCAAGATTCTTAATAGCAATAGGAGGACAAAAAGATGATCAGAGGATTCTACTCGGCCCGCTCCGGCCTCATCGGCCAGCAGACGAACATGAATACCATCGCAAACAACTTCGCGAACGTCAGCACCACCGGCTACAAGCCGCAGCAGGCAGCCTTTTCTTCCCTGCTGTACGCAAAGCTTCCGGGCGGCGCGGGCACTGCGGTAAGCACGGGGCACGGCGTCCGCGCGCAGCACACGGCCGTCAACTACGCGCAAGCGGGCTTTACCAGCACGGGGATTCCGACGGACATGGCCATCAACGAAGAGGGATTCTTCGCGGTATCCGTCGGCGAGGACGGCGACGTGTTCTATACGCGGGCGGGCGAATTCAGATATTCGGTGGACGGCGACTCGAAATTTCTCGTGGATCCTTTCGGCGGATACGTGCTGGACGAAAGCGGCAGCCCCGTCGAACTGGAGGCGCACGAGGAGATTACGCCGGCCCGCATCGGCGTTTACCGCTTCGCCAACCAGCACGGCCTGGAGCTGAGGGGTTCCAACAGGCTGGCGGCCACGGAGGTGTCCGGCGAGCCGGAGCTTGTGGAGCAGCCGGATGTCAGGGCGGGATATCTGGAACGTTCCGGGGTGGATTTGAGTACGGAGATGGTTCGGATGATAGAGTCTTCGCGGGCGTTCGGATTCAACTCACGGGTGATTCAGGCGATCGACGAAATGGACGACACGGCGAACCAGCTGCGGTAATATTTTGTTGCATAGGAGTGCGGGCGTCACCCCGTCATTGCGAGGAGTGAAACGACGAAGCAATCCATACAGTAACGTCATTACGGACATGTCGCGAAATTTGCTTTTGTTGCATAGGAGTGCGAAATATGGGTAAATATTTAATAAAGACCCACGTTAGCGGCGACAATATGGAAGCGTTTGTAACCATCGGGAGTCCGCCGGACGATGCGCCGGAACCCCTTTCTCCGGAAGATCTTCAAAAATCGCTCGGCGACGCAAAGGTTTCATGGGGGATCGACGAGAACGCGCTGCGGATTTTGGCGGCGAAACCGATGCTTGACATGGAATTTTGCGTGGCGCGCGGCGTGGAACCGGTACACGGTTCCGACGGGGTTCTCACCCTGCACGTAACGCGGTCGGACGAATACAAACCCGCCTACGGCGGGGACGACGACACGGCCTTGGTGGATTACAAAAACGTCGATATCTTCCAGTTGGTGAAAAAAGGGCAGCTTCTGTGCGAGATCGCGCCGCCGTCTAACGGGCAGGACGGCACGAATGTTTTCGGCGGCGTCGTGCCGGCGCGGAACGGGAAAGAAGTCCCGGTCCCCCGCGGCGTGAATACGGAATGGAACGCGGAGGAGGCGGTCCTGGTGGCCTCCGCAGACGGAACGGTGAGCTTTACCGGCGAAACGATCAACATCATGGAGGTCCTGAACATCCAGGGGGACGTGGACATGTCCACCGGGAACGTCCGCTTTTCCGGCGACGTGGTGGTGAAAGGCTCCGTCAACGAGGGATTCATCGTGGAGTGCGGCGGGAACCTGTCCGTCAAAGGCAAGATCGGCAATTCGGAGGTGCGCGTGGGCGGGAACCTGCTTGTTTCGGACGGCATCAACGGCAGCCGGATGAAATCCATCACCGTGGGGGGCTTCCTGCGGTGCCGTTACATCGAGAGCGGAACCATCTCCGCGGACGGGGATATTTTCGCGGATTATATCATAGACAGCCAGGTCGCCTGCAAGGGAAATGTTCTGCTATCCGGAAAAAAATCGGTGCTGGTGGGGGGGAAAACATCCGTTCTTGGGGAACTCGCGGCGAATTACATAGGGAACGAGCGGGGCATCCGGACCCGCGTGGAGCTGATGGAGATCCCCGTTGACGAAGAAGTCCTCCTGGCGTGTACGGCGGCGCGGGACGCTTTGCGGGACGAGCTGAAGGCCCATACGGACAACATCACGAAGATCCGCAACCTGTTAAGCAAGGCGGACAAGCCGGAGATGGAGCAGCTGCTGAAGCAGATGACTGAACAGCTGCCGCCGCTGAAAGAAAAACTGCATGTCGCGGAGGAAGCCGTGAAGCAGGCGACAGGCGGCGACCCGGGCGGGAACCGTTTTCCGGGCAGCATCCGGTGCAGGCGGATCTTATACTCCGGCGTGGATATTTTCGCGGGGCACCTGATGATGCAGCGGGATCAGTCCGACCTGGAACATTGCCGGCTCTACTTAGACAAAGGCGAGTGGGTGAAAGGTCTGGCGTAACAAAAAAATGAGGGAATCAGGGGATACTGGGATAAAGAGGTGACATCATGGCATTCGCAGACAAAATAATAAAAATCGATGTCTCAAAACAGGACGAAGGGGTATTCGCGTCTTCTGAAGACGTGACGCTGGAGGACAACCGTTTGATTTTGCGCGGGCGGACATTTGGGGAAATTCCGCACCACACGCAGGTGGACGTAATTGCCTATTTTGAAGACGGCCTCCAGTTCATGCTGGGCGTGGTTACGCTCTCCATGGCGAAACAAATCAACGTTGAAATCATTTCCGTGGCGGATCAAAAGCAGGAACGGCGGCGCAACTTCAAAGTCCGGACGTCCTTTGACGCAAAGGTGAATGGCATGTGTTCCCTGGGGGAAAAGTGCCGCAAAATGCAGATGGACGTGCCGATCCGCGTCCGGGATCTCTCGATGGGAGGCATCGGCTTTTTCTGCAACCACACGTTCTTCAGAAAACAGCGGATCTGGCTTGACCTCAGCTATTTAAAGGAGGGCTTTGTGGCGGAGTTTCAAATCCTCCGCAAAGAACGGATTCCGGCAATCATCGCGGCGGACGAAACGTCGCCGGCCGCGCGGTATAAATTCCGCTACGGCGGGCGCATCCTCAAAATCACCGCCGAGCAGGAGCGGCTTGTATGCGAATACGTGTTCAAGGTGCAGCTGTCGGATTACCATAGAAGGAAAGAAGGACACGGCGCGCGGCGCGCATGATTTCTGAAAGAAATCGTCGGCGCTGATCTTCCGAGAAGGGACAGACATGGCCAAGGCGACAAAAACAGCCCAGACAGCGAAAACGGCGAAAACGGCGAAAATTGTGGTTCTCACGAACCAAAAAGGCGGCGTCGGGAAAACGACGACCGCATGCGCCGTCATTGCCGGGCTGGCCAGAAAAGGCTTCAAAACCTTGGGGATAGACCTGGATCCGCAGGGAAATTTCGGATTTTGCCTCGGCGCAGACACGGAAGGACCCACGGTATACGATCTGATGAAAGGATCCAAAACGGCGGCGGAAACCATCCAGACGCGGGACGGGATCGACATCATCGCGTCCAATATCCTGCTGTCCGGCGCGGAGCTTGAATTCTCCATGATAGGGCGGGAAACCCTCCTGAAAAGGGGCCTGGCGCCCGTGAAAGACCAGTACGACTATATCATCATCGACACGCCGCCGGCCCTGAACATACTGACGGTGAACGCCTATACCGCCGCAGACGCCCTGATCGTCATCATGCTTCCGGAAATCCTGAGCCTGATGGGCATTTCGCAGCTGCGGGAAACAGTGGAATTGGTGAAGAGCATCTACAACCCGCAGATAGAAACGCTGGGCATCCTGCTGAACAAATACGACGGACGGCGCATCCTGACGCACGACGTGGAGGACATGGCGAAGATGCTCGCGAAAGAACTCGGCACAAAAGTATTCAAAGCAAAGATACGCGCTTCGGTGGCGGCGGCGGAGTTCCCCGCCCACGAGGGGCGGAACATCTTTACCTACGCGCCCAAATCCAATGCCGCCAAAGACTATATGTTATTCGTTGACGAATTGCTTAAACAGAAGGGAATGAGGTTGGATGGCCAGAAGAAACAATAAAACCGAGCATGTTATGAAGCTGATCACGAAAGACAGCGGCGGTTCGGATTCCGCTGCGGATGTTTCTGACGCCCCGGCCTCCCCGGAAAACCAAGAAGCCCCGGAAACCCAGGAAGCCCCGGACGTTCCGGACGCGCGGATAGACGCGGACCGGGTGGAAGCCAGCGTGAAGGCGCCCAAAACGAATGAGCTGAATTACAAGACAAAACTGAAGATAGAGATCGAACCGGAAATAGAGGTAAAAGAACCGGTGCATGCCCGGCAGCCGAAGCTGTCTGCGGAACGCGCCGAAGCCCCGGTCCGCAGTCCGCAGCCTGCGGAAGAACGCACGTTCGCAGACGCGGAACCGGACGGGGCGGAGGCCGCGCGGGAACCGTCGCCCCAGGAGATCCCGGACGGGACGCCTTATGAAAAGTTAGATGAAGAAATCATGCCGCGCGGACGGCCTTTCATGGGAGCGCGCAGCCTGTCCGAGGAAGAACGGCTGCTGGAGCAGGAGGCGCAGTACGCGTCCATCAAGAGCGCCGAGCAGCGGCGCGCGCGGAAGATCCAGATAGAAAGCGCGCTCCTCAACAAAAGCAGGAACCTCATCAACCTTTCGGAAATCCTGACCAAGGAGCTGCTGCCGTCGGTCATGGAAAAGATGGAAGTGTGCGTCTGCCCGGTCTGCACGGCCAACGTGCTGGCGCTGGCGCTGAACACCCTCCCCACCCGCTACGTCACCTCGGACGTGGGGAAGCAGTACACGCAGCTGGAAGTATACAAGAAGCAGTATGAACTCGACGTCCTTTTGGCCCTGACAAAAGCATGCCTCCGCGTAAAACAGACGCCCCGGCATGAAATCATCGATGATTTGTACGAATAAGGAGGAGAACCCATTGATTAAAAATTACGAAGAACTGAACGACGTCCATATAGACGTCCTCCGGGAAATCGGAAATATCGGCGCGGGGAACGCGGCGACGTCCTTGGGCATGATCCTGAACGCCGAAGTGGGCATCCAGCTTCCCAAGGTGCAGATCACGGATTTTGACACGGCGGTCAACGCGCTGGGCGGCGCCGAGGCGATGACGGTCGGCGTGCTGGTCAACTTTTTCGGCGAGGCCAACGGCATGATCATGTTCCTTCTGGGCATGGAAGACGCGCAGAACATAACGAGCATCCTGGTACAGGAGGACGACAGCGGGGAAGAGGGGCTCAGCGAAATGAAACTGTCCGCCATAAAGGAAATCGGGAACATCCTGGGTTCTTCGTATGTCAATTCCATCGCGCTGCTTACGGGGCTGCAGATCGACCTTTCCGTGCCTTACATCGCCATCGACATGGCGGGCGCGATCCTCAGCGTCCCGATCATAGAATTCGGGGCGATAGGCGACAAAGTCATGTTCATTGAGGAAGGCTTCTATACGGACGGGCGGGAGCTTAACAGCGACGTCATCATGTTTGCCGAGGTGGATACGCTGCAGAGCATAATGAGAAGATTGGGACTTGAAGAATGAGTGATTTGATTAAAGTGGGCATTTCCGATTACGCAAAGTCCAGGGCACCGGAAATCATCGTGACCTACGCGCTCGGTTCCTGCGTGGGCATATGCCTTTACGACAACGCGAAAAAGATGGGCGGCCTTTCCCATATCATGCTGCCGGAAAGCAGCTTGGCGGCGAAGACCGAAACAAACCGCATGAAATTCGCCGATACCGCCATCGTGGATCTGGCGCGCGACCTGGCAAAGGTAGGGGCGGGGCGGCTGACCGCCAAGA
This sequence comes from Eubacteriales Family XIII. Incertae Sedis bacterium, assembly GCA_031290135.1. Classification (GTDB taxonomy): domain Bacteria; phylum Bacillota; class Clostridia; order Peptostreptococcales; family Anaerovoracaceae; genus JAITOE01. Next base: position 24,558 of record JAITOE010000017.1, on the reverse strand, counting down.
TCGCCGGAGGCGCGCAGATGTTCGCCACGCCTGCCATGGGCGCCATGGGCGACATCGGCGGCCGGAACGTGAAAGCGGTGAAAGCCGCGCTGGCGGCGCTGCGGATTCCCATCATCGCGGAGGACACGGGCAAAAACTACGGCAGAACGGTCTTTTTTGACCTTGCCACAGGCATCATGAAGGTGCAGTCAATCGGGAAAAACATCCTTGAATTATAGCACTATGTAAGAAAGGAGAAATGCGTCATGGCTGAAGTATTTGAAGGGGCTGTACGGGAGGAAGACACGTTACAGGGAAGATTTTTAACGTTTACACTGGGGGAAGAGGTCTACGGCATCGCGATAAAATATGTGGTGGAGATCATAGGGATCCAGTCCATTACCGTGGTGCCGGAAGTGCCGCAGTACATCAAGGGCATCATCAATCTGAGGGGAAAGATCATTCCCGTGATCGACGTGCGCCTGAAATTCGGCAAAATGCCGGCGGAATACGACGACAGGACCTGCATCATCGTCATTGAACTCTCGGACGTGTCCGTGGGGCTTATCGTGGACAACGTGGACGAGGTGCTGACCATCGAAGAGCATAATATCGCCGCGCCGCCAGCCAACCGCACGGGCTTCGAGAACCGTTACATCATGGGGATCGGAAAGATCGGCGGCCACGTCCAGCTGCTTCTGGACTGCCACAAACTGCTGCGGGGCGATGAATACGGCGTGATCGACGACAGCGACGACGTGGCAGTGTAAGCACGAACTGAATGGGTAACCAGACTGAAGGGCGCGGGGGTGATTTAACCGCAGGACGGGTATGACCCTTTGGCGGGGCGGCTGACGCCTATGCGGGCGGCGGACAAGTTACTTGACCTGGCGGCGCCGTTCATACATAATTACGGAAATACATGCAAACGCGAAGATAGGTGGGATAGGTTATGATTAAAGTGCTGGTGGTCGATGATTCGATGATGTTCAGGGAAATGCTGGCGCGGGAGCTGCGCAAGGATCCGGCTCTTACGGTCGTGGGAACCGCCACGGATCCTTTTGACGCCCGCGACAAGATCGTAGCCCTGAACCCTGATGTCATGACATTGGACGTTGAGATGCCGAAGATGGACGGCATAGAGTTTTTGAGGCGATTGCTGCCGCAATACCCGATCCCGGTGATCGTCAGCAGTTCCTTGGCGGGCAGCGTTTTTGACGCCATGGAGGCGGGCGCGGTGGACTTTGTCGCGAAGCCGGGCATCGGTCCGGGAGAAACGGAAAACTACGCCAGGGAGCTGACCGCGAAGATCAAGATTGCCGCGCGGGTCAACGTCCTGGCGAAACGGCAGGCTGCGGCGGCGCTGCCGGCGCAGCCCGTGCGGCAGCAGCCCCTGGCACAGATCCGGACGGCGCCCGGCAAGGAAATCGTGATTGCCGTCGGAGCCTCCACAGGGGGGACGGAGGCTATTTTCAACCTGCTGACGCGGCTTCCGGCCAATATTCCGGGGATCGTGATGGTGCAGCATATGCCGCCCGGCTTTACGCAGCTATATGCGGAGCGGCTGAACAAAGCCTGCGCCTTCACGGTGAAAGAAGCGGAAGACAACGACGCGGTGACGGCGGGGCTGGCCTTGCTGGCGCCCGGCGGCGACTGCCACATGAAGCTTGTCAAGGGGCCGAGGGGCTACAGCGTGCGCCTGCTTGCGGGCGAGAAAGTGAGCGGCCACAGGCCCTCCGTCAACTACCTGTTCGATTCGGTGGCGGACGCTGCGGGCGCGAACGCCATAGGGGTCATTCTTACGGGAATGGGCGCGGACGGGGCGAAGGGGCTGCTGAACATGCGGGGAAAGGGCGCGCATACGATAGGGCAGGACGAGGGCAGCTGCGTCGTCTACGGGATGCCGATGGTGGCGTTCAACACGGGCGCGGTCGCGAAGCAGCTGCCGCTCCTGCAGATGCCCGCGGAGATTTGTGCGCGCCTGTCGCTGAATTCGCGCGGGTAATTATGCCGCCGTATAAGGTTCGCTTAGCTATTTCCCGCCTACGGCGGAAAATAGAGCGAGACCATTATGCCCGCAATCCCGCCTTCCGGGTTACGCCCGCCCCGCAGCTGGGTAGATTCAAACCCATCGGACACAATACAACGAATAACATTTGCAAGACGGATTTTATTATGATACAATAGCCACAAAGAACGTGGCTATGGTTCGGATTAGAGTACCCTCCGGCCCTGCCGGAGATGGCGGCATCATAATGGCAAGCATTATGATACAAAACAAAAGACACAAAACAGAAACAAAAAAAAGAACCGGAGGTATGGGAACGTGGGTAAAAACAAAATGAAGACAATGGACGGGAACACCGCGGCGGCGTATGTATCTTACGCGTTTACGGAAGTGGCGGCAATCTACCCCATTACGCCCTCTTCGACCATGGCGGAAGTCGTGGACGAATGGGCGGCATACGGCAAGAAGAACATCTTCGGCCAGACGGTGCGGGTGACGGAGCTGCAGTCGGAGGCCGGCGCGGCGGGGGCCATGCACGGATCCCTGGCGGCCGGCGCGCTGACCACCACCTACACTGCTTCGCAGGGCCTGCTGCTGATGATACCCAACATGTACAAGATCGCGGGGGAGCTGCTTCCCGGCGTCTTCCATGTGAGCGCCAGGACCCTGGCGGCACACGCCCTTTGCATCTTCGGCGACCATTCAGACGTCATGTCAACCCGGCAGACGGGCTTTGCGCTGCTGGCGTCAAGCTCCGTGCAGGAAGTGATGGACCTGGGCGCCGTCGCGCATCTTTCCGCCATTCGTTCCAGAATTCCTTTCCTTCATTTCTTCGACGGCTTCCGGACCTCCCATGAAGTCCAGAAGATTGAAACGCTGGAATACGATGATCTGAAAGACCTGTTGGACAAAGACGCCCTGCAGGCGTTCCGGGACCGCGCGCTGAACCCGGAGCATCCCGTGATCCGCGGCACCGCGCAAAACCCGGACATTTTCTTTCAGGCGCGGGAAGCCTCGACGCCGTTCTATGATGAACTGCCGGGCATCGTCGCCGATTATATGGAAAAAATTGGAAAATTATCCGGCCGGAGCTACAAGCCTTTCGACTACGTGGGGGCGCCCGATGCCGAACACGTGCTGGTGGCCATGGGTTCCGTCTGCGAAACTGCGGAAGAATGTCTGGAACGGATGCTGGCGGCCGGTAAAAAAGTCGGCCTGATCAAGGTGCGGCTGTACCGTCCTTTCGTGCCGGAATTCTTCCTTCAGGCCCTGCCTAAAACGGCGAAGCGGCTCTGCGTCTTAGACAGGACGAAAGAACCGGGCGCCTTGGGGGATCCGCTGTACCAGGACATCAAAACCATGCTTTACACGGAGAAAAACGCGCCGGAGGTGTACGGGGGCCGTTACGGCTTAGGTTCCAAGGACACCACGCCGGGCATGGTGGTGGCCGCCTATGAAAACCTGGAAAAGGACGCGCCCAAGGATCACTTCACCATCGGCATCGACGACGACGTGTCGGGGAGTTCCCTGCCCTATGACCATGCCCTGTCCGGGGAACCGGAGGGTACCATCAAATGCAAATTCTGGGGTCTCGGCTCCGACGGCACCGTCGGGGCGAACAAGACCGCCATTAAGATCATCGGCGACGATACGGACATGTACGCGCAGGGCTATTTCTCCTATGATTCCAAAAAATCCGGCGGCGTCACCATTTCCCACCTGCGCTTCGGGAAGAAGCCCATCAAGTCCACCTACCTCATCAACCGGGCGAACTACGTGGCCTGCCACAACCAGGCATACCTGACGCAGTACGACATGCTGCGGGATCTGGAAGAAGGCGGGATATTTCTGCTGAACTGCGGCTGGTCCCCGGCGGAATTGGAAGAAAAACTGCCCTCCTATGTAAAACGCGAAATCGCGCGGAAAAAAATCCGTTTCCATATCATAGACGGCGTGGGGATCGCCGGGGAGATCGGCCTTGGGAACCGGATCAACATGGTGATGCAGGCGGCGTTCTTCAAACTCACGAACGTCATTCCCGTTGACGACGCCGTGAAGTACCTGAAAGACGGCATTGTCAAATCTTACGAAAAGAAAGGGCAGAAAGTTTTAGACATGAACTTCGCCGCCGTGGATAAAGGCATCGAAAACGTCCATGCCGTGGAAGTCCCCGCCGCGTGGGTGGACCTGAAGGACGAAAAAACCGCAAAACGAGACATCCCCGCGTTCATTGAAGAAGTGCTGGTTCCCATGAACAGGCAGGAGGGGGATTCCCTGCCCGTCAGCGCTTTCGCGGGGAGGGAAGACGGCGCTTTCCCGCCGGGGACGGCAGCCTACGAAAAACGCGGCGTAGCCATCCGCGTTCCCGCCTGGAGAAGCGGGAACTGCATCCAGTGCAACCAGTGTTCTTTCGTCTGTCCCCACGCCGCCATCCGCCCGGTGCTTTTAGACGGGGCGGAGAAGAACGCCGCGCCGGCAGGCTTCGCCACGCTGAAGGCCGCCGGGAAAGGGCTGGAAGGCCTGGAATACCGCATGCAAGTGTCGCCCTTGGACTGTCTGGGATGCGGAAACTGCGCCGACATCTGCCCGTCCAAGAATAAGGCGCTGGAGATGATCCCCCTCGCTGAGATGCTGGGTGAGGCTGAAAACTGGGAATACGGCCAGAACGTTTCCGTGAAAGACAAGCTGATCAGCAAGGATAACGTCAAGGGAAGCCAGTTCGCGAAACCCTACATCGAATTTTCGGGCGCCTGCGCCGGCTGCGGGGAAACGCCTTACATAAAACTGATCACCCAGCTCTTCGGCGACCGCATGATCATCGCCAACGCAACCGGCTGTTCCTCCATATGGGGGGCTTCGGCGCCGTCCATGCCCTATACCAAAGACAAAAACGGCAGGGGGCCGGCTTGGGCCAACTCGCTCTTTGAAGACAACGCCGAATACGGTTTCGGCATGGCGGTCGCCAACAGGCAGATCCGCAACGGAATCGCGGAAAAGACGCGGGAACTCATGGCTATCGAATGGGTGAATCCGCGGGTAAAGGACGCAGCGCAGGCCTGGCTTGACAGCATGGACCAAGGCGACGCGGCAGCCCGCGCGGCGGCGGACGCCTACGCGGAAGCGCTTGAATGGGGCGCTGCGACAATAGACGAAACCATCGCCTATGCGGAAAGCGTGGGCGACGCGGACATGACCGCGTCGATGAAAGCCGCGAAGGGCGCGGGCCAGGCGACCTGCCCTTGCCCGGCCTGCACGCTCTGCCTTGAAATCCTGGCGCAGAAAGACTACCTCATGAAAAAGTCGATATGGGCGCTGGGCGGCGACGGCTGGGCTTACGATATCGGGTACGGCGGCCTGGACCACGTGCTGGCTTCGGGGGAAGACGTCAACGTGCTGGTCTTTGACACGGAGGTATATTCCAATACGGGCGGACAGGCGTCAAAATCCACGCCGGTATCGGCCATCGCCAAGTTCGCCGCTTCCGGGAAGCGCATCAAGAAAAAAGATCTGGGCCTCATGGCCATCTCCTACGGCTACGTGTACGTGGCGCAGGTGGGCATGGGCGCGGACAAGGCGCAGTTCATGAAAGCCGTCCTGGAGGCGGAACAGTACAAGGGTCCGTCCATAATCATCTGCTACGCGCCCTGCATCAACCACGGCATGCGCAAGGGCATGGGCAAGGCGCAGGAGAATATACGGGACGCGGTGGCGGCGGGCTACTGGCAGCTTTACCGCTTCAACCCCGAAAAGAAAAAGGCCGGCGCGAATCCGTTCACGCTGGATTCCAAAGAACCCACGGGCAGCTTCCGGGAGTTCATCCTGGACCAGGTGCGGTATTCGGCCCTGGCGAAGGAATTTCCGGACGTGGCGGAGGATCTGTTCAAGGCGGCGGAGGAAGACGCGAAAGAGCGTCTGGAAGGCTATAAACGTCTGGCCGGGCAGTAGCCACACCTCCGTCGTTGCGAGGAGTGAAACGACGAAGCAATCCATACTGCGCACTGGATTGCTTCGCTTCGCTCGCAACGACGAAGGACGTAGCGGTGTCCCGCCCCGTAGCTATGTGGAATAGCAACAAAAATTATCCCATAAGGAGTGGTTGAATGAAATCAACGTTTATCGAACGTATCGAAAATGAAGCGAAATTTTCCATGGAATTTACGCCGGAAGAATTTGAAAACGCGCAAATTGAGGTATATAAGGATACGAAAGGCCGGTTTAAGGTCGATGGATTCCGGACAGGCAAGGCGCCGCGGAAGCTCATAGAGCTGCACTACGGCGCGGATATTTTCTTTGAAGAAGCGGTCAACGAGCTGCTCGTGGGTGCCTATCCCGACACCCTTGACGAACTGGGGATAGAACCCGTGGACAGGCCGAACATGGATTTCAGCGAGCTGGAAAAAGGCAAGGGCTTTACCGTCACGGCCAGCGTGACCGTCCCGCCGCAGGTGGAGATCAGCGGATACGCGGGCGTTACAATCCCCTTGGTGGCACACACGGTCTCCGATGAGGACATTGAAAAAGAGCTGGAGGCCCTGCAGAACCGGAACGCGAGGCTCGTGCTTGTGGACAGGCCGGCGGAGGAGGGCGATACCCTGCTGATCGACTACGCGGGCTTCGTGGGCGAAGATCAGTTTGAAGGCGGGACGGCGGAGCGGCAGGAGCTCAAATTAGGTTCGGCGTCGTTCGTCCCCGGATTTGAGGAACAGCTTGTCGGCGCGGCGCCGGAGGCGGAGGTGGACGTGAAGGTCATGTTCCCCGAAGAATACCAGGCGGAAGAACTGGCAGGCAAGGAAGCCGTGTTCCACTGCAAAGTCCATGAGATCAAGGCGGAAGAAAAACCGGAAATCAACGATGAATTCGCGCAGGACGTCAGCGAATTCGAGACGCTGAAAGAGTTCCGCGCGGACATACGGCAGCGGAAGGAGGCCGAAGCAGCGGCCCGCAGCGAAACCGAGATGAAAAACGCGGTCGTGGAAAAAATCTACCTTGCCAATGAAATCAACGTCCCGCAGGCCATGATAGAGAACCAGACAGGCGAGATGATGGAAGAATTCTCCAACCGTCTCGCGTCGCAGGGGCTGCGGATGGAACAATATTTCCAGTACTTGAACAAAACGCCGGAGGATGTACGTGCCGAATTTCGTGACGAAGCTGCCAGAACCGTGAAAACGAGGCTCCTGATCAAGGCGGTCGCCGAAGCGGAGGGGATAGAAGCCAGCGACGAAGAACTCGACAAGGAGATCACGGAGATGGCGGCCCTGTACAAGACAGACGAAGCGAAGTTCAGGGAAAACTTGGATCATATCCATTTCAAATTGTTCAAAGAGGACATACGAAACCGTAAAACCGTGGAATTCCTATATGAAAACGCGGTGAAAGAAGAAAGCCCGGCGGCTTCCGAGTAATCGGGGAGGGGGCGTAAGCCGGCGCAGTAAAATATGGATCGAAGGGGGTGCGGAAAATGAGTTTAGTGCCAATCGTCATAGAACAAACCAGCAGGGGGGAGCGTTCCTACGATATCTTTTCCAGGCTGCTGAAAGACAGGGTGATCATCCTAAGCGAGGAGATCGGCGACGGCTTAGCCAGCCTCATCGTGGCGCAGCTGCTTTTCCTCGAATCAGAGGACGCCGACAAAGATATCAGCCTCTATATCAACAGTCCGGGCGGTTCGGTGTCCGCAGGTTTCGCCATCTATGACACCATGCAGTACATCAAGCCGGATGTCTCCACCATCTGCGTGGGCATGGCGGCCAGCATGGGCGCGTTCCTGCTGTCGTCGGGCGCGAAGGGAAAACGCTTTGCCCTGCCCAACGCGGAGGTCATGATACACCAGCCCCTCGGCGGGGTGCAGGGCCAGGCGGAGGATATCCGCATCCACGCGGAAAACATCATCCGGACGCGGGCGAAGCTGAACCGGATTTTGAGCGAAAACTGCTCGCAGCCGCTGGAGCGGGTCGCGCAGGACACGGATCGCGACAACTTCATGTCGGCGCAGGACGCGGCGGCATACGGGCTGGTGGACAGGGTCATACAGTCCCGCCCGTAGGGGATGTGCATCGTCATTGCGAGCGTAAGCGAAGCAATCCAGTACCGCCCGCCGCTACGGGACGGGCGCAACCCTCCGGGTCGGGGCGGCTGACGCCTATGCGGGCGGCGCAGAGCGCCTTGTATGCCCGCAATCCCGCCCTACGGGTTACGCCCGCCCCGCAGCTACGTGATTCGTTCCGTTAGGAATTTGCCGCTCCATGGCGGCGGTCATATATACCGAAAGACTCATGGCAGTCACGAAAGGAAAACAATGAGTAAATATGATGATACGAAACAATTGAAGTGCTCGTTCTGCGGGAAGCCGCAGGATCAGGTGAAGCGCCTCATAGCGGGCCCGAACGTGTACATATGCGATGAATGCGTCGAGCTTTGCCAGGACATTATCAAAGAAGAATTTGAAAGCATGGGCTACGAGCTTTCCCAGGGCGACGAGATGTTCAACGTCCCCAAGCCCCAGGAAATCGCCGCCATCCTTTCGGATTACGTCATTGACCAGGAAGCCGCGAAAAAAACCCTGGCCGTGGCCGTGTACAACCACTACAAGCGCGTGAAGCATATGGACGACCGCGACGACGACGGGATCGAAATCCAGAAAAGCAACGTCATCATGATGGGACCGACGGGTTCCGGCAAAACCTTGCTGGCGCAGACCTTAGCCAAGATATTCAACGTTCCCTTTGCCATCGCGGACGCCACCGCGCTCACGGAAGCGGGCTATGTGGGCGAAGACGTGGAGAACATCCTGCTGAAGCTCATCCAGGCGGCGGACTACGACATAGAAAAAGCGCAGAAGGGCATCATCTACGTGGACGAGATCGACAAGATCGCGCGCAAGTCCGAAAACGTTTCCATCACGCGGGACGTAAGCGGGGAAGGCGTGCAGCAGGCGCTGCTGAAAATACTGGAGGGCACGGTCGCCAGCGTCCCGCCCCAGGGCGGCCGGAAGCACCCGCACCAGGATTTCATACAGTTCGACACGACCAACGTCCTCTTTATCTGCGGCGGCGCCTTTGACGGCCTGGACAAGATCATACAGCGGCGCATCGGCGAGAAGACGATAGGCTTCAACGCGGAACTCCGGAACAATAAGCTGGAAGCCGACGACATCCTGCGGTTGGTGCAGTCGGAGGATCTGCTGCAATACGGCCTGATCCCTGAATTCATAGGCCGCCTGCCGGTCATGGTCACCTTGCAGCAATTGGACGCCGGCGCCTTGGTCCGGATCATCAAAGAACCGAAAAACGCCATCCTGAAGCAGTACAAGAAACTTCTCATGCTGGACAACGTGGAGCTGGAGATAGAGGACGACGCCATCGCCCGGATCGCGGAGAAAGCCATTGAGCGCAAGACGGGCGCCAGGGGGCTGCGAAGCATCATAGAGCACGTCATGACCGACATCATGTTTGATATCCCGTCCAGGACGGACATCAAGCGCGTGATCGTGACGATGGGCACCATAGAACACAATACGGGGCCCACCTTGGTTTTGATGGATAAAAAGGGCCAAATAAAACAAAAAGAACACGCTTCATAAACGGCGTGGATAAGGACAGCATATGAGCGATGATAAGAATAAAAAGCTGCAGGAGCTTTTGAATGACATTGAAAGAATGAACCGGGCCGATGACGCAGACGGCGAAAATGACGCGGTTGCGGATGAAGCAAAGCCATCCGAACCGGAGTTCCTGACGGAAGAACAGAACGTCTTTGTCGGCGAGGACGACAGCCGCATACGGGTCGTTCCCATGATTCCGCTCCGGGGGCTTTCCATATTCCCCTACATGGTGCTGCATTTTGACATCGGCCGGGAGAAGTCCATCAGCGCGCTCGAAAAAGCCATGGTGCGGAACCAGATGATCTTCCTCGTGGCGCAGCGGGACGCGGACACGGATCTGCCGACCAAAGAAGACTTCTACAGCATCGGCACCATCGCGAAGATCAAACAGATGCTGAAACTGCCGGGAGACGCCATCCGCGTGCTGGTGGAGGGCATCAGCCGGGGCATGGTGGACAAGATGGTCTTCGAGGTGCCGTACTTCAAGTGCGCCGTCCGCGAAATCAAAGAAATCGAATACGAAGAGATCCCCAACCGGACCACCGCCCTGATGCGCAGCACGCTGTCCAGGTTTGAGGAATACCTGCGCCTCAGCCCCAAGGTGTCCCAGGACATCTTCCCCTCCGTGGCTTCCGTGGAACAGCCTGGCCGCCTGGCGGACGTCATCACCTCGCATCTTGACATAAAGCCCGAAGACAAACAGTCGATCTTAGAGGCCTTCGATCCCGACAAGCGTCTGGAAACCCTGAACGAAATCCTCACGAAAGAGATCGACATCCTGCAGATAGAACACGACATCAACTCAAAGGTGCGCGTCCAGATCAATAAATCGCAGCGGGAATACTACCTGCGGGAACAGCTGCGCGCCATCCAGGAGGAGCTGGGGCAGGGCGACATCATCGAAGACGAGATCGAAGACTGGCTGAACAAGCTGGAAGAACTGAACCTGCCGGAGAAAATCTCGGAGAAAATAGAAAAAGAAATCAAGCGGCTCATGAAGATACAGTCGTCTTCCGCGGAGGGCGGCGTGATCCGCACCTACATAGAATGGATTTTCGCCTTGCCGTGGAACAACTATACGATGGCGGAGACCGATCTGACCGGATCGGAGACCATCCTGAACGAGGATCACTACGGGCTGGAGAAAGTGAAAGAGCGGATCGTGGAATATCTGGCGGTCATGAAGCTTTCCGAGGGCCTGAAAGGCCCTATCCTGTGTCTGGTGGGGCCGCCGGGAACCGGAAAAACCTCCGTGGCGCGTTCCATCGCAAGGGCCACGGGCAGGGAATTTGTGCGCATGTCCCTGGGCGGCGTGCGGGACGAGGCGGAGATCCGCGGCCACCGCCGCACGTATATCGGCGCCATACCCGGCCGGGTCATTTCCGCCATAAAAGAGGGCGGAACCATGGATCCCGTGTTTCTTTTTGATGAAATTGACAAAATAGGGAATGATTTCCGGGGAGATCCGGCGTCGGCGCTGCTGGAAGTGCTGGATCCGGAACAGAACAAGGAATTCACGGATCACTATCTGGAGATCCCTTTCGACCTCTCAAAGGTGATGTTCATCACGACGGCCAACACGGTGGACACCATCCCGCGCCCGCTCTTGGACAGAATGGAAGTGATTGCGGTTCCGGGCTATACGGAAGAAGAGAAGCTGAAGATCGCGGAGCAGTACCTGATCCCGAAAAAACTGAAAGAACACGGCTTGAAGCCGGAAAACCTCCATATATCCGAGAAGACGACACGGGACGTCATCAATTATTACACGCGGGAATCGGGCGTGCGCAACCTGGAGCGGGAGATTGCCAACATCTGCCGCAAGACGGCGCGCCGCGTCGTGGAAAAAAATATCGCGAACTCCCGCGTGACCCCCGCCAACCTCGGAAAGTACCTCGGCAAGAAACGCTTCCGCTATGACGTGATTGAGGACGAAACCCAGGTGGGCGTGACGACGGGCATGGCATGGACGGCCGTAGGAGGCACGACGCTGTCCATCGAGACCACGGTGCTGCCGGGCACGGGGCAGCTCGTGCTCACGGGGCAGCTGGGCGACGTCATGAAAGAGTCCGCGCGGGCGGGCGTCAGCTATATCCGCTCCATCGGAAAGCGTCTGGGGATCAAAGCGGATTTTTATAAAGACGACGACCTGCACATCCACATCCCGGAGGGCGCGACCCCCAAGGACGGGCCTTCCGCCGGCGTGACCATGTGCTGCGCCATGATTTCGGCGCTGACAGGCGTCCCGGCGCGGCAGGACGTGGCCATGACGGGCGAGATCACGCTGCGGGGCAAGGTGCTTCCGGTAGGCGGCGTCCGGGAAAAGGTGCTGGCGGCGCACCGGGCCGGCATCCATAAAATCCTCCTGCCGGCGGACAACGAACGGGACATAGACGAGATCCCCGCCAATGTCCGGCGGGGGCTGGAATTCGTGCTCAGCAAGGACGCGAACGAAGCCCTGCCCCATGTCCTGACACGGGCCGTGAAGCCCGCGCGCGCGGCGGCCGGAAAGACGAAAGAAAAACCCGGCGGCGCGGAACCGCTGCAATGCTGATCACGAAATCCGAGCTGGAAGCCGTGGCGGTCAAGCCGGCCCAGTATCCGCCGGACGACAGGAAAGAAATCGCCTTTGCGGGACGGTCGAACGTGGGGAAATCCTCGCTGCTGAACCTTCTGACGGGGCGGAAGAGCCTTGCGAGGGTCAGCGGGAGCCCCGGAAAGACGCGAACCATCAATTTCTACAGCGTCAACGACAGCTTTCGCATCGTGGATCTGCCGGGGTACGGATACGCGCGGGTTTCCCGCTCCGTGACGGAAAAATGGGGCGACATGGTGGACGCCTACCTCAAAAGCAGGCAGAACCTCACCGTCGTCGTGCTGCTCGCGGACATCCGGCACAAGCCCACCGCCCAGGACATCCAGCTGTACGAATGGCTGCGGGCGTACCGCCTGGACGGCCTTGTGGCCGCGACCAAAGCGGACAAGATTTCAAAGAGCGAAGCGTCGAGAAACCTCCGGGTGATCCGCGAAACGCTCGGCCTGGCGGACGCCGACAAGCTGCTTCCGGTCTCCGTGCTGAAAAGAACGGGCGTGGAAGACCTTCTGGCGGCGCTGGAAGATTTATTGAGGTAAAAAGATGCAGTTTCTTTCATTTCGGGTGATCATCAAAAGGATCAAAGCGATTCGTTTCATGATGGCGGATAAAACTGTGCCGAAACGCAAGAAGCTGCTCGTGGTCGTGGGCATCATTTATTTGTTTTTGCCCTTGGATCTGATCCCGCCCGTCCTCTTCCCCATCGCATGGGTGGACGACCTGATCCTGTGGCTCTGGATCCTCTGGCACCTGAAGGACACGCTGGACAGATACTGGTTCGGAGAGAAAGAAGTGGATCTTTCCAAGCAATACCGGGGAAAGAAGATCATCAGCGACGTGGCGTTCGAGGTGAAAAAGGATCCGGACAAGGATTGATTATGGCGGAAAGCAAGTCCTACAAATTAGAGAAAATCCTTATTTCCAAGGAAGAGATAGACAGGCGGGCGGCGGAGATCGGCCGCCTGATTTCAGAAGACCTCGCCGGGGAGACGGTGCTTGTCGTCGGCATCCTGAAAGGGGCGTTCTTATGGATGGGCAACGTGATCCAGCACATCACCATCCCCGTGAAGATCGACTTCATGGCGGTATCCAGCTACGGCGCCGCCACGAAAAGCTCCGGGGTGGTGCGCATCCTGAAAGACTTGGACAGCGCAATTGAAGGGCAAAACGTCATCGTCGTGGAGGACATCGTGGATTCCGGCGTCACCCTGGCATACCTGAAGGAGAGCCTGCTGGGCCGGGGGCCGAAATCGCTGCGGATCTGCACCTTGCTGGACAAACCCGAGGGGCGGCGCACGGAGATACAGGCGGACTATACGGGCTTCACGGTGGGCGACGCGTTCATCGTGGGCTATGGGCTGGACGTGGACCAGCAATTCCGGAATTTGCCCTATATCACGTCGGTGTCCGCAGGGTAATGAATATTAGGTACATAGTTCCGTCTGGGGACGGGCGTAACCCGCCAGCAGGCCGCTGACGGCGCCAAAATCGAATGTTATTGTGAGAGATCCCGGCGCGCTTCATGGCGGGGCGGGGACCGGAACGGAGGAGTTAACGGCCACAGCGTGGCGGAAAGGGGCAAATTATGGCTTACAAGGTTATGATCGGTCTGTCAAACAAGCATCTGCATCTGAGCAACGAGCATATTGACATCCTGTTCGGAAAGAGGCGCCAGCTGACGCCCACGAAGGATTTGAGGCAGCCGGGGCAGTTCGCCTGTGAGGAAAAGGTGGATCTGGAAGGACCGAAGGGGACGATAAAGGGCCTGCGCGTCCTGGGACCCGCGCGTCCGGAAACGCAGGTGGAGCTTGCCGCGACGGATGCGCGGGGCATCGGCATTCAGGCGCCCGTCAGGGAATCCGGCAAGCTGACAGGCACGCCGGGCTGCAAATTGGTGGGGCCGGCGGGTTCCGTGGAGATTGACCACGGCGTGATGGTGGCGCTGCGCCACGTGCATCTTTCGCCGTCGGAGGCGCTGGAAGCCGGCGTGAAGGACAAGGACGTCGTAAGCGTCCGGATCAACGGGGAGCGGGCCCTGGTCTTCGAAGAGGTGCTGGTCCGTTCCGGGGATGCCCACCTCAGCGAGCTGCACTTAGACACCGACGAGGGGAACGCCGCCGGTGCCAACTCTGGGGATTTCGTGGAGATTATCGTCTGAGTTTGGGGTTAAGTTTTCTACAGTATGAACCGATAATAACTATAGGGCATGAAAATCCGTCCGGCGCAAGGCGCGCCGGAACAGGCCGCCGCATTTTTCCGCTTGTAGGAGCCGGCGCATTATGGTACAATAACCACAGGTCGGTTATAAGTGCAGATTGGAGTGCCCTCGGCTCCGCCGGAGATGGCGGGTACCATAATGGCAAGCATTATGGTACAATAACCACAGGGCGCCTGCTACAGCAGGAGCCGCAGGCCGAGGTAGAGCTTGTTCTTGTCGTCCTGCGCGACGCCGAGGTACCGCCGGGTGACGGCAAGCGAGCTGTGGTTGTAGACCTCCATAATGACCGCCAGCGGGCTGCCGCTCTTCCACGCGAAATAGCCGAAGGTCTTGCGCAGGGAATGGCAGGACACGCGCCCCATGCCGAGCTCTTCGGCGGCGGCGCGGATGAGGCGGTACGCCTGGATCCGGCTGATGGCTTTCCCCGTCCGGGGGTTTTCGATGAGGAACCGGCCTTTCCGGGCGGATCCCGCGAACAGCCCCAGCGCCCCGGCAACGGCCTCATGCAGCGCGACGGTCTTCGGCTTGCCTGTTTTTTGCTCGGTGACGCAGACGGTCTTCCGGACGCGGTTTTTCCTGAAGTCGTACACGTCGTCCCACGTCAGGCGCAGCAGGTCGCCGACGCGGAGCGCGGTGTGGACGGCAAGCACGACGAGCACGTGGTTGCGCGGCTGGTTCTTTTCTAGGAAATAATCCGCGAGCCTGCGGAGCTGACGCCTGTCCCTGATGGGTTCCGTGGCTGCCATAACGAGTCCCTCCTTTTTTTGGTGGTATTAAGCCCATGTAACATTATACCTTTAATGTTACGCCGCCTGACATAAGCTTGATTTTAAGGGGAAAGCGGGCGCATGCGGCGCCCCCGGAAGCGGTTTTTCCGGCGGCGGGACACGCCCGGAACATTGACGGAAACAGCAATAACAAAGCCCATGTAACATATAAGGTATAATGTTACGCCGCCTGTTTTGTTTTGGCGGGGCAGATTCGAAAGGACGGGAAAATGCCGCCCGCGAAAGCGAAGCAAGCGAAAATCATACGGACGGTGCGGCAGCATTCGGAGCCGCTGCCGGAAGAGACGATGGAATTCCTCCGGGGGCTCGCCGAAGACTACGCGAAAGTGAAGCGTTACGTCTACCGGCGCTATTCCGGCATCGGGAGCCTGGGGAAGATTTACCCCGGCTACGACGTGCAGAAGGAGCTGCGGGCGTCCGGCCTGCGGCAGGAGCTGAACCTGCCGGACAGCTACATGGCGGTGGCGGCCATGGACGCCCTGGGCGGCATCAGGAGCGCGTGGAGCAACCTGAAAAACAGGATCGCCGAACTCGCGAAGAAAAACGAAAACCTCACGGACGGCGACCGGAAGTATATTTTCACGGTTTTAAGACAAGGCGCGATGTATGCGGCGGTGCTGAACGACAAGCCGTTCGAGCGCCCGGAAGTCCTGCCCGGCGCCGAACCGGACTACCGCCGTTTGGACAACCTGGTCCGCAGGCTCACGCGCAAATACAAGGTCGCCCTCGGAACCCGCATGGAAGCGGACTACTTCGGGGTCTCCCCCAACGCCTACGCCTACAGGGACGGCGGGATACGGCTGGGCTCCAGGACGCCGCAGCGGCGCGTGTTCATCCCGCTCACGGACAACGCCGTCCACGCGAAGCAGCTGAAAATCCGCCTGCTTGAAGACAGGATAGAAGTGCTGGCCCCCGTCGAAAGCAAACCGAAGCGCCATCCGGGCTGGACAAACAAGGTGGCATTGTCGATCGGGTATTCCACGATGTTCACCTCATCAGGGGGCGCGGAATACGGGCAGAGGCTCGGCGAAATGCTCTCCGCGCGGAGCGAACGCGTCTACGGGAAGCGCAGGCTGCGCGGCGCCTACTGCGGCGCGTGCCGCAAGGCGCTGGAACGGGGCGACGCCAGGCGGGCGCGGGCGATCAGGGGCAGCAACCTCGGAACGAAAAAACTCCTGGCGCAAAACCGGCGCGAGATGTCGGGGGTAAAAGCGTACATAAACGCGGAGATCAGGCGGATGCTGGAAACGGAGAAGCCCCGCGAGATAATAATACCCGCCCGCAGCAAGCTGTTCGCCCCGCACATGCAGAAAGCCACGAAGCAGAAGCTGTCGCGCTGGACGGCGGGCTACGCCAGGAAGCGCCTCGCCGACAAATGCGCCTTGGACGGCGTGAAGCTCACGGAAGTGAACGCCGCCTGCACGGGGGCGGCCTGCGCGGACTGCGGGGCGGCGGGCAGGCGGTCGGGCCGGGTCTTTGTCTGCGAAGCCTGCGGCGCGAAAGGCCCCCACCACCTGAACGCGGCGCGGAACATCCTCAAAAAAGCGGAGGGGACGTTCAAAACGCCGCAACAGCGGTAAACTCCGGCCGGCTAAAGCCGGGGAGTTCTCGCATGGCGCCTTCCATCCGTTTGTTTCACAAACGGGGATAGGCGCGCAGGTTAACCCACCGCGGGACGGGATAAGCAGCCCAAGGGAGGCTTCACCGCAAGGACCCGTCCGGACGGTGCTTTAATACAGCACTAAGCATCCAAAAAAGAACGGTGCCATTAGGCCGCGAGCATCCGTGCGGACGGCGGAGCTGGGGCGCCAGGACCCTGAAAAACGGGAGCGAAGCGGGCACATGCGGGAATCCCCCGCCATGCCGGCAGCCAACTGTGGGATTCTTTGATTTTTTTTACGGCTGCGGAAGAAGGAACTCTATGCGGAAGCACCAGCAAGCGAAAATATTGGAATTGCTGCGGACGCTCGGCGAGGCCCACGGCGAACTGCGGAAGCAATCCGCGCCGGAGGCCGCCGTGAACCTGCTTGCCGGCTGCCAGGAATTTGCCCGGCGGATCGGCGAATTCATAGAAGAAACCGAGGGCGAGGGCACGCAGGCAGTCACGCTGCTTGAAGAATACTGCGAACTGCTTTACTATGCAAGCGTTGGCACCGGCGGCGCGAACCATACAAAAAAGCTGCAGGCGCAGCTTGCCAAAATCGAGAACACGGTGAGATCCGAACTGGTTCCGGACAGGATAGAGGCCGCGTTCCTGTCGTACAGTGCCAGCATGTCAGACAGCATCCTGAGCATCTACCTTGCCGCGAAAGCCGACCCGGACTGCGACGCGTACTGGATACCCATCCCCTATTACGAACGCAACGCGGGCGGTTCCTTCGGCACGATGCACCTTGACGGCGCGGAATGCTATGGCGGCGTCGAATGTACGGACTGGCAAAAATACGACCTTGAAGCCCGCCGCCCGGACGCGGTCTTTACGTTCGCGCCCTATGACGCAGGCAACTTCGTCACGAGCGTCCATCCGGACTTCTATTGCGAACGCCTGCGCGGGCTGACGGATCTGTTGTGTTATGTTCCGTATTTTGTGACGGCGGACGACGTGGAGGAACAATTTTGCACGGTGGCGGGCTGCGTGTTCGCGCATAAGGTCATTTTGCAGTCGGAAAAAATCCGCAGCACCTACATCCGCGAATTCAAGGCTGCCTATGGCAAAAGCTTCGGTAAGCCGGAGGAAAAATTCGTCGCGCTCGGTTCGCCCAAGTATGACGCAGTGATCAACACGAAGCGCGGGGACTGCAGGCTGCCCGACGAATGGCGTGTGCGCGCCGGCGGCAAAAAAGTGATATTTTACAACACGACCATCGCCGCAATCCTGCAAGGCAACGAGCAGTACCTTGAAAAACTGCGCCATGTGCTTGACACGTTCCGCAAACGGGAGGACGTGGTGCTTTGGTGGCGGCCGCATCCCTTAAACGAAGCGACGTATAAGTCCATGCGCGCGCAGCTGTCAGACGGATACAGGAAAATCATCGCGGATTATAAACGCGGCGGCTTCGGCATTTTTGACGACACGGCTGATTTTCACAGGGCAATCGCGGTGTCTGACGGATACTACGGGGACGGAAGCAGCGCGGTCGCGCTGTACGAAGCGACCGGAAAACCCTTGATGATTCAAAACTTAGATGTCACGGAGAAAGCCGATGACGCACAGAAAGACGAGTATTTGCATTCGGACGTCGTCAATTTCGGCCAGCGGCTGCTTACCGTTGACGCGTTCAGGCGCGAATATCCTGAGTGGCATGAATACTGGCTGCCCCTGCGGAACGAGGGACAGGCGAAACACGTGCTGGTTCCTGACTATGAATACGGAACGTCCTCGTTCCTGAACGCGGTCTACAAATTGGACGCGGAAAAAGGCCGGGCGGAATACTTCAAAAGCTTCCCGGCAAACGACGTCAGCGGCTGGATGCGCCATGACGCCTGGCTGTACCACGCGCCGGTCAGGCGGGGTGATACGTTCCTGTTCGTTCCGTGCCGCGCGCGCCGGTGGGCGTTTTACGATTTGGCGGCGGACGAATGGACGTTCCGGGCAGTGCCCGAAGAACTGCATCCGTCAAAAGAATGGCGCGCCGCGTTCGGCGGCTGGATAGTATATGACGATGAGATCATCGTTTTCCCGGGCGAAAGCGGCGCATTTGCCAAGTGCAACGTCGTCACGCATGAGATAACGTATCACAGGGACTGGATTGCCAAACTTCCAAAGGCGGTGGAAAATGCAGATTGGGGCGTTGTGTGTACCGTTTTGTTTTACCGCGGATCGCTTTTGGTCGTGTCGCAGCAGACAAATCGCATCGTTGAAATAAACCCGGAAACGATGACGGTCATCCGGTCATACGCAGTGGGCAATGACCCTTGCGGTTTCAGGTCGGCGTTGCTTGTTCCGGACACGGATGCCGTGTACCTGATAAAATTCCGCGAACCGGGAAAAGAACCGTGGACGGAAGCCATCGTCAAGTGGGACATAAAAACAAAAAGCATCGCGGAATTAAAAGATCTCCCGGTAAATTTCGCCCCGAAGCATACGCAAAACGCATGCAGCGGGCTTCTGTACTGGAGAAACAAATTATATGCCACGCCTTTGCAAGGCGATTCGATATTGAAAATAGACCTTGAAACCGATGAAGTGACACGTGTGGCGGTAACGCCGGATTTTGACTTTTTCGAGCGAAAATCGGAGTTTTATAACGGCTGGGCAAAGGACATGGCGCTGCCTTATCTGGTTTTCAACGGTAAATGCATGAAATTCACGGCGCAGCTTCCTTATGATTACGCCTTGGCGGACATAGACCTGGAAACCGGCGAAATATCGAACCGGCGCAAGTGGCATGTTACGGGCGTTGAGGATTTATACCGTCAAAAAAGCAGGACGTCCGCCCGTGAACTATGGGAGAATCCGTATTACCCGCTTGATGATTTTCTGGACGATTTGGCTGCGGGCAGGCCGACACGAATCACGGAAGAAGCAGATGATAAGCCGGATGAGCAGAACGTGAACACGGACGGCACAAGCGGCAAGGCGATATACGCTTATATTAAGAAAGCAGTGATGGTGTAGTATGCAAAGCAAAGTCAGCATGGTCATGCCATGTTACAACAAAGTTGAATATATCGGCGCGATGCTGCAATCCGTACATGACCAGGTCTGGGACAACATAGAGGTGATCTTAGTCAACGACGGTTCCACGGACGGCACACGCGCGGTCATAGCGGAATGGGAGCCGAAACTGATCAAGCGCGGCTATTCGGTCGTGACCGTCGATCAGGAAAACGCCGGCTGCTGCGCCGCCGTGTATAACGGCATGCTTCGCATGACGGGCGAGTATTTCTGCCTGGCGGACTGCGACGACATGCTTCATCCGGAGTACGTGTCGAGGATGGCCGGATGGCTGGACGGACACGTGGAACATGAAGCGGCAGCCTGTAATTATATGCGCTTCACGGATTCCCCTAATGACAGCGACGGTAAAATGGCCGAACCCGGCTGTTTCCCGGACGAGGCAAGGCTTCTGGAGAATTATCTGCTGGTTCGGACAATCATGACCGTCTGGATTTATATGATCCGTGTGCATTATATAAAATCGCTTAAAATAATGGGACACTTTTGCACGGAACGGAGGGCTTCGTATGAACCTTGTTTTATCGTTCCAATTGCGGCAGGGAATGGCCGCATAAAATATTTCCACGAACCGCTTTACCGGTTCAGGGATTCAGGAAACGGATTATCCCAATTCAGAAGCTTTGCGCATGCAAAGTCATTTTATGAAGATTATTTTCACCTTGACAGCTGGATGATCGAACGTTTGCCCATAGATAACAAAGAGAAATCAAGGCTGTCCAAGATCGCCAAGCTGGGGCAAATAAAAGAGCTTTTGTACCATTGTGAAAAATTCCCTGACGGCATTGACTCTTTGCATGTTTTCGTTGAAGCATTGGTAAATTTTCTAAATCTCACATTTGCCCCGTTTCCGGAAATTACACTTAAAGAAGTAGAACAAAAGGGTCATTTTACTCTGTTAAATTCCATTGAAAACGTGATTCTAGGGAAAATACCAACATTCAAATTTCCCAAAGAAGGAAATCGAATCGTCGGATATGGCGTTCTTGGAAAAGTAGGGCAGATCCGTATTCCGCAACTACAAGGAACGCCGTTCTTTCCTACCGATCTCTGGGATAAATCCGCAACAGACAGAGAGAAAGTGTGCGGCATCCGGGTGTGCCAACCGGACGTTGCCACCCTGTCAAATGATGACACGGTGCTGATATTTCCCAAGGATGAAACAGTCGTGGCGGAAATCCAGCTTGAACTGGATAAACGGAATTTCAACAATTGTTTGTACTATAGCGACATACGGGAAATTCAAACGGCGTGTTACTTTCAAAGACTAACAGAAGGCATTGCATAAAGAAGGTAAATGGCGATGACACAGGGAAAAGTGAGCATGGTTGTGCCTTGCTACAACAAGGCTCCGTATGTTGAAGGCATGATGCAATCCATATACGTCCAGAAATGGGACAACATTGAATTGATCCTGGTCAACGACGGCTCCACGGATGGGACGCGGGAGATCATTGGCGAATGGGAACCGAAGTTTATCGAAAGAGGCTATGAAGTGGTAATCATAGACCAAAAAAACCAAGGGGCAGCGGCGGCGGTGTATAAGGGCATGCAACATATGAGCGGAGAATATTTTTGCACGGTTGACTGTGACGACCGGCTGGATCCGGCATATGTATCCACAATGGCCGGCTGGCTGGTGGAACACTTGGAATATGAATGGGCCGCGTGCGGGTGTGCGTATACTTTGGAGAAAGGGGAAAAAGTAAACATAGCCCAATTTGATTGCAAACCGGACATGCCACAGATTCTGGAAAATTATATGTTTTATCGCATCATAACTTCCGCATGTGTTTATATAGTCCGAACGAACTATATTAAAAAATGCGAAGTATTGAACGTACACACAATGCCATGCGTCAGCCAAGAACCGCAGATTATCGTGCCGTTAGCCGCAGGAGAGGGAAAACTAAAATATTTTGAGGAAGCGTTGTATTTATACAATCTGGACACGGCTGCAGTTGGACGAAAGGAATCATTCGCCAAAACAAAAAGCTTTCATGAGCAATATTTCAGGTTGATTGAAAAATCAATTGAACGATTATGCATTGCTGACATGGATAAACAGAGGTTTCTTATTCTGGCACAGATCGCCAAATTCAAAATATTATTGAGCACCACAAGAAATTTTTTGGAGTTTGGCGAGTATGGGCCAAAATTGATAGAAGAGATGACAGAGGCCATCAATCGGAATTTTGTTCTGCCGCAGGAAATCCAGCTGAAAAACGCAATGGATTTTGGCGAGGCATGGTTTCCTCTTGTTTTGAAAAAATGGATATTTGGTGAAGAGCGAAAACCGAAGCCCATTCCGCAAAAGCACGGCAAAATAATAGGTTATGGATCAATGGGAAAAGTTGCGCAAAAATTGCTCCCGTTGCTTATGGGAACGCCGTTGATGCCGATGATTCTGTGGGATAACGCGGCAACACCGGATGTGCAGCCATCCAATGCTGCAGTTACAAAACCGGAGTTTGCCCTCCTTACGGAAGAAGATGTCATAATTGTTTTCCCTAAAGACATATCCGTGCTGACAGATTTACAACAACAAATAAAGGGACGCGCCGTGCAATGTTTTCTTCGACAAGATGAAGTGAAAAGATTTTTAGAAGCATATTACTTCCCGCAGCTTCAGGGGGATTGTATGTTTGTGGAGGGGTGGAACAAGCGGCTGTTATTTTGAATGGATGGTAAAGGATCAGAATGAAGAGCTTGGAACAAACCCGGCGAAACAGGAGGGCGACTGCCTTGGATACAGTAATTTTTGGAACAGGGAAGCATTTTTTTAAGAAAATGAAATCATTATACTGTAGAGATAGATTGTTTGACTTCACAGAACGTATCGTAACTTTTTTAGACATGGATGAAAAGAAACAAGGAAATACCTTGTATGGGAAAATGGTAATGGAACCATCTGATTTTTTTTCCAAGGGAATTGATTTCCGGGCGATTTTAATTTCTTCCATTGATTTTTATGACGAAATAGCCACATCGCTGAAAATGAAATGGAACGTACCGGAAGAAAAAATAGTGGGACTGGATTCATATATTGAAGAACAATTTTCACAAGATGGTTTTTTTAAGAAATACATAGGTGTGGATAACGTAAGTTCGATGGCATTTCCTGCGGGGCATTACTATTCGCCCATCGCTTCATTGGATGAAATTGATCGTGACAAAGAGAGAATATTTGCACGTCGCCAGCCGAAAGATTTAGCCGGAATAAGCTTTAACCATACAGAACAGATTGCGTTATTGGAACAATTTGCGATGTTTTATTCTGAAATGCCATTTCAGGATGAAAAATCGGATCAAGCCAGATACTACTATAAAAACGAATGGTTTTCTTATGGCGATGCAATCACGCTGTACAGTTTTCTCCGCTGCTTCAGACCAAAACAAATTATAGAAGTAGGCTGCGGTTTTTCATCTGCGGTTATGCTGGATACCAACGAACAATTTTTTGTTTCAAATCCGATAAAATTCACGTTCATAGAACCAAATCTAGACAGGCTGTTTTCCTTGTTGAGAAAACATGAGCGCGATCAGGTTGAAATTATAGAAAAACAAGCACAGGCAGTAGAGATGTCAAAATTTGAAAAATTGGTGGCGGGAGATATCCTTTTCGTAGACAGCTCTCACGTATCGAAAACAGGAAGCGACGTGAATTTTTTTATTTTCGATGTGTTGCCCAGATTGAATCCGGGAGTTCTGATTCATTTCCACGATGTTTTTTACCCGTTTGAGATTCCGGTCCATTGGATTAAGGAGGGGAGAAATTGGAATGAAACCTATATGTTAAGGGCGTTTTTGTACAACAACATGGATTTTAAAATAAAGTTCTGGCCAAATTATTTGACTGCTTTCAATAAAAATAAATTGTATTCGGTTTTCCCGTTGGCAGAAAAAAATGTCGGTGGCAGCATTTGGCTTGAACGAGTGTGTTGATTTGGGAATGGGCGGTAAGGCATATGACACAGGCAAAGGTAAGCATAGTGGTTCCCTGTTATAACCACGAGGAAGAAATAAGCGGCACTGTGGTCGGTCTACAACCAGAATTGGGACAATATTGAGCTGATTTTGGTAAGCGACGGTCATAGGGCAGGATCCGAAGCGGAGGGGGTTCAAGTCTACGAGTTGCATGAGATTATAGATCAAAAGTATGTCTGTGTAATCGCAGTTACGGTGGGAGCCGCGCATTATCCGGCAGTTCGCGATAATCTTGAACGATATGAGTTTAAAAATGTAATACGCGTTTAAAAATGATGGTTATCGTAAATAGAAAGCAGGATAAATAAAATGAATTCATTGTATCAAGATTATACGTATTTTTGACATGGCATCCAAACATAAATTGGCGGGAGTAATGATGTAAAAAGGAAAACCATGCATCTTAGCCTGTGACATGTGTAGATACAGAAGACCTGCTGGCTTATAAAAAGAAACTGAGCCGGCAGTTAAAAATATACGCACGGACGGCAGTTAAAACATGCCGTTGAACCTTGAAAATTCAATATTTCGCCATAATAAACAGCAGGCTCCGGCAGAATTTTTTCAAAAAATTCCCAAACATGTGTTGCAATTGGATTCCATTTACTGTATAATATGTATATAAGTTACATATTGGCGTGGCGGCGGTTATGTAGTTTTCCTTGACCCGCCGCCGCGCAACGCGTATAATGGAGAAGAAAAGC
>JAITOE010000089.1 GCA_031290135.1 Eubacteriales Family XIII. Incertae Sedis bacterium | reverse complement strand
AGCGCGGAAAACGCATTCTCGTATTTCTTGACGAACTGCCTTGGTTTGACGCCCAAAAATCGGAATTTGTTTCGGCGCTTGACCATTTCTGGAACAGCTTCGCGTCCTCGCAGCCGGAAATCATGCTCATCGCATGCGGATCGGCAGCATCCTGGATGGTCAAAAATTTGCTCAATAACACAGGCGGCCTGCACAACAGGGTCACAAGGCGGATCGTGCTAAACCCCTTTTCCCTTGCGGAATGCAAGCGCTTTTTCGAGCAAAAGGGTGTTGTGATGTCGCCGTATCAAATCATAGAAACGTACATGGTTTTCGGCGGCGTTCCGTTCTACCTGAACCTGATCAGCAAACGGAAAAGCCCCGCGCAAAACATCAACGATCTCTGTTTCGGCACGGACGGGGAGCTGACAGGCGAGTTTGAGGTGCTTTATGCTTCGCTGTTTCGCAAAGCGGAGCGGCATGTTTCCGCGGTAAGAGCCTTGGCGACGAAAAACAAGGGTCTGACACGCGACGAAATCGCAAAACTCGCAAAGCTTCCCAAGGGCGGCACGTTGAGCGGAGTCCTGAAAGAACTTGAACTGAGCGGTTTCATCCGCGTGTACAGGCCATTCGGCAAGAAAGCCAGAGGGGCGCTCTATCAACTGGCCGACCCGTTTACTTTGTTCCATTTTAACTTCATGGAAGGCGGAAAGACAAACGACGAATCGTTTTGGATCCATGCGCTTGAAAGCGGCGGCCATCACGCGTGGAGCGGGTACGCGTTTGAACAGGTATGCCAGTGGCACGTCAGGGAAATCAAGGCCGCGCTCGGCATATCTGGGATGATCGCGGACGTGGCCGGATGGCGCAGCGAAAAAAGCGGCCCTGCCGCGCAAATCGACCTCGTGATCGACCGGAGCGACGGCGTGATCAACCTTTGCGAACTGAAATACGCGAACGGGGAATATACCGTCACGAAGGAATACGACAGCAAACTCCGAAACAAAAGAGACGCTTTCCTCCGTGAAACCAAAACGAAGAAGGCGCTCCACACAACCTTTGTGACGGTTTACGGGCTATTCCGAAATGTGTATGCCGCAAACATACAGTCAGAAGTGACGGCGGACGCATTGTTTAAATAATGCCGCATAAAGTACATTTTCACCGTTCCCTTTCTTCTTTATCCGGGCGGCACTAACGTCAGATAATCTTTCATGACCAGCGAATACATCTTGTTTTTTGTTTTTTCTGTTTTTGTCATTTTTCGCTCAAATTTGTTGTTTTTTCGCTAAGATGTGCTACAATAGGACATGTGCCGGTTCGCCTGGATCAGGCAGAGCAACGAAAGCCCTGAAAAGATACAGCTTTGGCAACAAAGCGGAATACGGCGCGGCTGTCTGTCGCGCCGCGCGCTGCAATTATCATTGCAAGGGAGGAACACAAAGATGAAACCTATTACCGGATCCGCGCGTTTTCTCGCGCTGTTGCTTGCGGCCTTTCTGTCGGCGGGGCTGTTCGCCGCAGGGCCGCAGACGGCGGACGCGGCGACGTCAGGGCCGTCGTCCTGGGCGGTTGACAAGCGGAACGCCGCAAAACAGGCAGGCCTTGTGACTGGCGAGATAGACGCGGAATACCAGTTGGGAACGACCCGCGCCGAGTTTTGCCGCCTTGCCGTGCGCTATATCGAAGTTTATTACGGCAAGCCGGTGGCGGACGTGCTGGACGAACGCAGGCTCGCGGTTAAAATGTTCTCCGACACGGACGACGCCGCAATCGGAGCGGCGGCGGCGCTTGGCATAACATCGGGAACGGATGCCGCACAGAACCTGTTTTCGCCTGACGGCCAGCTTACCCGCGAACAGGCGGCGGCCATGCTTAACAACGTGCTGGCCGCGACAGGCAAGGATGTCTCCGCCCCGGCCGTGGCCTGGACGGACGCAAAAGACATATCTTCGTGGGCGCAGTCCGCCGCTGACGCGATGTATGCGGCAAAGATCATCGGCGGCACGAGTGCGGACGCGCTGGTGTTCAGCCCGAAATCGCCATACACGCACGAACAGGCGATTGTCACGGTCATGAATCTCTGGGAGCATGCGTCAACTGCGGTGCCAGCCGCCGCGACGCCGGCCGCCGCAGCGCCGGCCGCGGCCGAAACCTACAAGGTCACACGCGTCGTTGACGGCGACACGATAGAGGTTGACGTCAACGGCACGCTCGAAAAGGTGCGCCTGATCGGAATAGACACGCCGGAGAGCGTTCATCCGGACAGCACGAAGAACACCGAATCGGGCAAAATCGCCAGCGCGTATACAAAAGAACAGCTTACGGGCAAATACGTCCGCCTGGAGCAGGACGTGTCGGAGCGCGACAGGTACGGACGCTTGCTCGCCTACGTCTGGGTCGGCGACGTAATGTACAACGAGGCCGTCACCGAGGCGGGCTACGCCGTCCTCTATACCTACCCGCCCGACGTGAAGTACAACGAACGTTTGCTTGCCGCGCAGGAACGCGCCCGCGCGGCGGGAGCGGGGCTGTGGGCGCAAGACCTGCAGGCGGGCGCCACGCCCGCACCGTCCGCAACACCTGCGCCCGCGACGCCCGCGCCGTCCGCCACGCCCGCACCGTCCGCCACGCCCGCGCCCGCGCCGCCCGCGCCGGGACAGACTTTGCGCATCGTATCTTCACCCGGCACGGCACATCGCAGCGGGAACGCCGCCGTGACAATCCAAGGCAAGCCTAACACGGCGTACAGCATCACGGTCGAGTATAAGTCCGGCAAATCAACCGCGGCGGGCCTGGAGGACCATACGGCGGACGGAAGCGGCCATGCGTCCTGGACGTGGAAAATCGGCAGCCGGACAACGCCCGGCACATATCCGGTGACCATTTCAGGGGGAGGTGAAACAGCGACGGCTGAATTTACGGTTGACTGACAGTTACTATTATGAATTTGTATTTTGATGAAGATGTTGCGGAAAAGGCAATAGAAACTAATCCTGCACAAGCGGAGTTAAGCAATGTTCGGAGTTATTGCTCCGATAACTAAACCTTGGAGTCGTGACGGTCTTTTTTCCGTCAGGCTTCGTTACCACGGCGGTGGCCACGATGTCCGCGCAGCATAGCGCCTTTTGGGGTCTTTATCCGGGCGGCGCTAACGTCAGATAATCTTTCAGTTTTACGGATTCCAACGCCGCTATCATCTCCGTAAACGGCTGTAAATTCCCGTTCGTTGCGTATTCTTCCAACGCGTTGAAATAATTCAGCCGGTTTTCCTTTGCGATTGAAACCGGCAAAAATCTGTTTGCCATAAGCTGATAATTCATGATCAGCCGTGAGGTTCTGCCGTTTCCGTCCTCAAACGGATGGATTTTCACAAACTCCGCATGGGTATACGCCGCCAGTTGAACCGCGTTCATTTCGGCGTGTTTGGCGGGCAATGCGGCAAAAAAACCCTTGACCTGCGAATACATCTCGCTTGGGGCGGGCGGTTTGTGGGCAGCGCCGGTAATCCGGACCGCGACGTTGCGGTAAACGCCGCCGGCCAAGATGTTTTCCATCAGGACCGCGTGTATATCCTTGACAGTATTCTCATCCAATGGTTTACCATCGGCAATGCACTTTTTGACGTAGGAAAACGCCTTGTCGTGGTTCACGACTTCATAAATTTCCCGCAGGGATTTCCCTCCTACGCTGAGGTTGTCCTCTAAAACCGCCTTTGTTTCAATCAGCGATAAAGTGTTGCCCTCAATCGCGGTGGAATTGTGGGCGTATTCAATGTCAAAGCTCTTGTCAAAGCTCTCAAACGCCGCCTTTGGGATTTGGTTCTTTTTACGGAGCAGTTCATCCCTCAACCGGCACAGCTGCGGATAATCCATTTTTGTGCCTCCTCATACTCATCTCCCGTTAAACCATAGATTTAATGGAATACGCTATTTTTAGTTACTATTCAGAGGATTCAGAGGTGTGTCCGTCTGGGGGGTAGTCCCGCTGGGATGTCTCTTCGAAAGGCAAACCCGACATACCGGGCGGATAACGCCAACGCCGCCCCGAGGGGAACGCGAGGGGAGGCTCTGTCGCTAACGTCGGCCAAGAAGTACGTCGGAAATGGTCTCGCTCTATTTCCTCCCGCAGGCATGAAATAGCTAAGCGAACCTTTTGCGGGCAGCTTTGCTGCCGCAGATGCCTCTTCTCCGAGAAATCCGTCCGGGGAATTTCCCATGAATTTCCACAAGAATTCCCCCTATGAATATGGTTTTCCAGTCTCTTTCTTCCTCTGGGAGTTCCTCGAAAAGAGAGATGGCAAAAAACAATCATTTCCAATATTGGCGGATTTCAACCCACCAATAGCTCACATATAAAGCTCTCGAAATCACCTGCGAGATAGGTGATGGCGTAATCGCTCTCTTGGTCGATGCGGACTACTTCCGGCTCACCGTCCTTGCCGCAGGCGCGGTAGTCAAGGAATATCATCTCGTGTCCTGCGGACGGGGTGTCACAGATGGCAATGCCTATGTCCGGGTAGCCCCATTCTTCCATCCAGAATTTACTGCCAAACTCGCCGTTAATTGACCACTCATTTGCAGGATCAACGCCTGAAATACCATAAATGCGAATTTCAGCATCTTCATCAATGCCTACATCTGCCAAGCGGAAAAGACGGCGGTTCGGGTATCCGCCATTGTGCTGCTTCATCAGCAATTTGTAGGATTTCGGGAGCTTGTAGCCCAAAGCTTTTTCCGTCTCGTTGAACATTTCATCGGTAGCGGGCGCACCAAAATATTTTTCATCGCTGTCATTCCAAAAGTCACTGAAATCCATGCACTCAAAAGGCGGCACACTCGGGTCGCGGGGTTTGTACGCAGCGCGGCGGCGGGCTTCTGCTTCGGCTCGGCTCTCATTATCTTTCATCTGCTCCAGCAGTTCGTCAAACCACTCAAGCAGCTCCGTGTTATTCTTGGCTAATTCTTTTCCGCGCAGCAGAACCGACTTTGCTTCGTCATTCCTGCCGAGGTTCACATAAGCGTAGCCCAGACGGTAATGCCAGAGTGCGTCGTCTTTGCCTTGATCAACATATTGCAGCGATACCTCAACCGCCCGTTCCAACTTCCGCATGTTGTTGAGCGCACGGACATACGCGCCTATGGTTTTCCAGTCTCTTTCTTCCTCTGGGAGTTCCTCGAAAAGAGAGATTACCTCATAATACTTACTCTCGTCGTTCAGTTGCTTGATTTTTTCTTGTAAATTTGATTTCATGCTGACGCGATGCTCCTTTCGCTTGAATTGATGAATTGATTAAATCATTGCTCGTCGATTATGATGTTCCACGCTCCATCCCGTGCGTCAATCAGTACCCCGCATTTTTGTTTTCAGCCTGCAGGTAATCATATATGTTATTATACATCGAGACGGCGAATCATGCAAGCTGTCCTAACGTATCGCCGCCGCACTTTTCCGTCATTGCGAGCGGAGCGAAGCAATCCACATGCTCTGGGTTGCTTCGGCGCTTACGCGCCTCGCAATGACGGGGGTGACACCCCGTCCCCGTAATACAGCAGGCGCGCCGTCACGCAGCCACAACGCAGCCACAAAATACTTGAAAAACACGGCGGCATATTGTATAATACCTGTAGAATTGGGTTTGGCATGCCCATCCGGCAAACGGCACGGACCGGCAAGCCAAAGGGTTGCGTTAAAAACCGCGAACGATGTTCGCCCCACACCAAAATCCGCAGAGGAGACCACACAATGAAATCGTTTAACAAATTCGTGAAAAAACTGCTAAACATTGCCCTGATTGCCGCCTTAGCCATGGGGATTTCCCTGGGCGAAGCAGGGGCGTCCGGCAGCCCCGGCTACGGCACGGATGAGTTCGCGCGCTTAACCACGCAGATCATTTCGCAAAACTGGTCTGATGATTTCTTTGCAAGCGCGACAATCGCGGCGGGAGACAAGGCGATTGACGTTGAGGGCAGGGAAGACATCGCAACAGACGGCGAAGCCTTCAGGGCGCATGACGAGATCATGGTGCCGGCGGAGGCGCTGGTGCAGCTTATGGGCGGCGAAGTGGAATATGACCCCGCAAACGGCACAATTTCAGACGAAGCCAATGGAATCGTCGCGGAATTTGAGGTCGGCAGCAACACGGTCATCATTAATTCAGATACGCAAATCACGATGGAAGAATCGCCCGAAATGAAAGACGGCGTCATGTTTGTTCCCGTAAGCGCGGCTGAAGATTTTGGCTACGAGGTTCAAGGCGACGGCGAAAGCGTTACGATAACCCGCCCGTACCAGACGAAGCGGCTCGTGGTTAAAACAAGCGATAACGTGGAAACATACGGCGCGACGGGCGTCATCCGGGGCACGGCGGACGGCTTGACCGTGCTGCAGTACGCCACGGAGGACGAAGCGAAGGCGGCATATGAAGCCTATTCAAAACTCGGCGGCATAGAATTTGTGGACATTGACAGCGTGATATATGCTTCCGACGTCGGAACTGCCGAGCTGTCGCCGGGGACAAGCTGGGGACGCGCGTATATCCGGTCGGACATTTTCAATGCATACCTGACGCAAAAGAACCTGGCGGCGCGCAGCGTGACAGTGGCCGTCATAGACACGGGCGTGGATTCCGGCCATCCATTTTTGAGCGGCCGCGTGCTCACCGCAAATAAAAAT
This sequence comes from Eubacteriales Family XIII. Incertae Sedis bacterium, assembly GCA_031290135.1. Taxonomy (GTDB): domain Bacteria; phylum Bacillota; class Clostridia; order Peptostreptococcales; family Anaerovoracaceae; genus JAITOE01. The sequence continues at coordinate 7,801 of JAITOE010000089.1, read as the reverse complement.
TTCTCCGGTTCCGGAACCGAAAATTCATCCTATGATGATAATTCCCACGGAACCTATGTCGCCGGAATCGTGGCGGACAACACGCTCCCGAATGTCAATATTCTGCCTGTTAAGGTTTTGGACAGCACCGGAAGCGGCACGGATCTTACGGCTTACAACGGCATATACTTTGCGATCGGCCAAAGCGTTGACGTCATCAATATGAGCTTTGGCGGCCTGGGTACCAGCAATACGCAAAAAACCGCGTGTACCGCCGCCATGAACGCAAATATCGCCGTCGTTGTGGCGGCGGGGAACGACGGAAAGGACGCAGGCGCATATTCCCCGGCGAATGTTCCGGGGGTAATAACCGTCGGGGCGGTCAATAAAAACGGAAACAGGGCTTCTTTCTCCAATTTCGGAACTTGCGTCGATATTTACGCGCCCGGCGTGAGCATCGAGGGCATCATTCCCGTCGCCAAGGGCAGCTACACGGTCGGCTCCGGGACCTCCATGGCGACGCCGTTCGCCGCAGCGGCGGCCGCAATGCTTAAAACGGCTGACAGGAGCTTAGGCAACGCGGACATTAACACGATCATGAAGACTTACGGCAGCGGCAACCCTTTGCATGTAGACGTCGGCGAATTTGGCGCGCGGTTCGGGGAAAATCCGACGCAGCCGCCGGAAGACCCGCCTACGCAGCCGCCGGATCCGGAAGACCCGCCTACGCCGCCGTCCACGCCATCAGATACGTTGGCGATCGAACCTATTCCGGCTCAAACATGGACGAGCAACAAAATTACTCCTGAGATTACGGTAAAAGTAGGAGAGATTACGCTCCTCGCAGGCCAATATGGCGTAGAATATGGCGCTAACATTGACGTCGGTGCAACTTCGGGGATTGTAACAGTTACGGGCAGACTTCTTTACAGGAACCTTACCGCGACGGCAAATTTCACGATCACGGGCAAGCCGGTGACCGAAACAGACATTACGATAGACGATATTGCGCCGATGACATACACAGGCGCCCCCCTTACGCCGGACGTCATCGTCAAGGACGGCTCGCAGACACTGACAAAGGGCATGGACTACAGGGTCGAATATTTCGACAACGTAGATGCGGGTTCGGCCGCGTATGTGCGCGTTGCAGGCAGCGGGCTGTACACGGGTTTTAAGGATAAAACGTTCACCATAAACGCCAGCCCGTCTTTGCCGTCTTTGCCGGTGTTGACGGGGACGGTGACGATTTCGGGCAGCCTCACCTACGGTGAAACGCTTACGGCGGAAACGGACGCGCTTACGGCATCCGCCGGCGACGTTCCAGGCGTTTTCTCGTATCAGTGGAAACGCAGCGGCGATGATTCGACGATCGGCACGAACAAGTCTTATACGCTCGTTGCGGCGGACGTCGGGCAGTCCGTCGCCGTCACCGTCGCGGCGTCGAATTGCACGGGCATCATACCGTCAGACCCGGCCGGCCCGGTTGCGAAAAAAGAGGTGACCGTCATGCCGGGCAGCGGACAGGCGAAGGTTTACGGCGAAGCGGATCCGGTGTTGGCCTACGCGCTTTCGCCCGGATTTGTGAGCGGCGACACGCCTTTCAATTCATTCAACGGCGCCCTCTCACGCGCCAACGGCGAAAACGCCGGAACATACGCGATCAACATGGGCGACCTGACCAGCTCGAAGTACGCCCCGGCGCTTGCGTCTGAACCGGTGGCTTTCACGATAAGCAAAAGGGCGCTCACAGGCGCGACAGTCACGCTCTCCGGCACGTCGTTTGCCTACACGGGCAGCGAGATCAAGCCTGTTGTTTTAGCTGTGGCCGCGGACGGCGTGCGCGCGGTTTCAACCGATTACACCGTGGCTTACTCCAACAACACGCTGCCGGGAACCGCCACCGTCACGCTCACGGCGACGGCCGGCGGCAACTTCTCCGGCACGGCAAGCGTGAACTTCACCATTGAAGCCGCGTTCGGCGGCGCAGGCTCCGGCGACCTTGACAGCGACGGGGCAGCGACCATCGCGGATGCCTTGCTCGCGGCCGGCGCGGTTCTGAACTCCGGTCTCCTGAACGAGGCGCAGAAGCTGGCAGCCGACATGGACAACGACGGCCGGATCACGATGGCGGACGTGATCCTCATCGCCAAAAAGGCGGCGGGGCTGTAAATAGCAACTTTTTGGCAAGGAGGGAAGCGATGCCTTACATGAAACCCGTCCGTTTGCTGTTGCCGGTGATAGGGATCACGCTCCTTTTGTCCGGCTGCTCCCTGTTCGGATCCGTGATCCAGGAAACGAGTGACCTCGTGCGCGAAGAATCGGAACAGGAAGCCGGCGGGGGTTCACAGGCACCGGATACGGCCCGTTCTTCCGGCTCCGGGGACATCCAGATGGTGCATTACGGTGAATCCGTTGATTTTGAAACCGCCCGCGTGGATTTCGGCGAGCTAAGCTATGAAATCCCTGCCGGCTGGGGGGAGCGCCCGGAAATGACAGAGGGGTCTCCCTATGCTCGTTTTTACACGGCTGCGGACGCCGATTTGAGCCTGAAGCCTTCCAACATCGTGGTGGAGTATGCGAAAGCGACGGATATGCCCGACAACATGGATTTCGGGGACAAAGGCGTGTACGAAAGCTTTTTCGAGTACATCTCGGAAGTCGTGATCCCGCAAAGACCGAGCGATCTCACGAACATCCGGTATTCCGTCTGGGAAACATCGGATAGTTTCGTGTATATTTACGAGGCCGATATCGTGGATCAGGACGGCGGCCTGACGCATCAGACCTGCTGCTACCCGATGAAGTTCGGCGGTTCCCTGATCATCTTCGCGACGGATTACGCGGACGGCGCGCAGCCGGACGTAAACGCCGCCGCGCGCCATATCGCGCTTAGCCAGAACAGGGCGTAGCAAGCCGCGCAAACTGTACAACACGGGGAATGGTTTACAGCATCCCCGGCTCAATGGACAGCGTTGCGTTCCGCAGCCGTTCCTCCAGACCTTGCTTGTCCCAGTCCACCAAGTAGATAAAACTCCCGCAGGAGAAATGCGGCACGGGGCAGACGTCCGCTCCGTACAGGAAGAAGTCTTCGCCGCCGCCTATGTTTGAAACGTGGCGCAGCAGGCTTTCGAGCGCGGCGTCGTCCTTTGCGGCGACGAAGGACAGCGCGAACAGCTTCAGAACGTCGTTTTCGGCGGGGAGCCAGGGCAGAAACGGCTTTAACAGCCTGAATTTCCATCCGTATTTTTTGACGATATACTGCTTGTAGTCCTGCTGCCGCCAAACCTTTCCGCAGGCCAGCGCCGTTCCCTGCCCGTCCTTCAGCACATAAAAACCATCATAGTCCGGGACGCAGGGCGCAAAATCCAGCCGGGCGCGTTCCGCCAGCAAATCCGCCAGATCCGCGGGCGCCGCTTTCTGCAAGACATGCCCGTCCCGGATCCGCAGGCCCTTCCGGACGATGTTCACGGTATATGCCGCGTGTTTACGGTAGGCGGGCATGCTTTTGCGGGGTTTTTCCAGCATCCGCTGCACCGCCGTGTTTTCGCGGAGTATCGTGGTGTAGGTATGGCGCACGTCGTTTTCGCGGCAGAAATCCCGGAGCAGGGCGTAGCATTTCGCGATGTTCGCCCGTCCCGTCCCGCGCATCCCGGTCAGATACGCGACGTTCACGAGCTCGCCGAAGACACGCATTTTATTGACCGTGCAGCCGCCCGTCCCGACCAAACCGCCACGCGCGTCGCGCACCACGCAGAACGCCGCGTTTTCCCCGTCCCGCCTGAGCGAGGCGACCGCGTTCGGCCGGCGCGCGCACGCCAGGGCTATGCCGCCCTTAAATTCCGTGCTTTCCAACAGCGCCGCAATCTCCGCGCCGTCCTTTTCAGATGCCAGTTCATAGGTATAATTCCCGGACATGCCGCACCTCGCCTTTCATATGCCGCGGGGTTCCAGTCCGTCCCCCACCGGCAGGTTCAGCTTCCGGTCCACCTCTTTCCCCAGATTGATGTTCTGCGTGAGGCAAAGGAAGCTGAGAAGCAGATCCGGGTTCCGCAGCCACGCGGCGCAGGCCCGCTTCAGGATGCTGAGCGGCCGGAAGAAAGCCCGCCGCGCCGCAGCGCAGCGGTTTTTGAGGCACTCCGGATCCATGGCAAGCGGTTCATAGGGGATATCGCCGTAGCGGTAGCCGTCTTTCAGCCACCACCGTTCATAGCGCAGCCGCCCGTCCTGCTTCAGGCGCGCGTAGGACGGCGTTCCCGGAAACGGCAGCATGTGGTTGAACGCCGCGAAAAAGAATTTGTGCTTCATCGCAAAAGCGACCGTGTCGTCGAAAATCCCCGCGTCGTCAAAATCGAAGCCGAACACGAAGGTCGCGTAGATGCCGATGCCCGCCCCGTGGATCTTCCGCACCATCTCGTCGCGTTCCCCCAGGCGGTAATTCCAGCTTTTCTTCATCTGGTCGAGGTTGCGCTTGTCCATGGATTCGAAACCGATCAGCAGCACCCGGCAGCCGCTCTGCCGGAGAAGGCGCAGCAATTCATCGTCGTTCGCGATCTGCAGCGACGCCTGCCCCGCCCATTTTATCTTCAAAGGGATCAGCGCCTTGCACAGGTTCACCAGGTTTTCGCGCTGCGCGGACACGTTGTCGTCAACGAAGAAGATGAACCTGTTTTTCGACTGCCGGACCTCGCGGATGACGTCGTCCAGGCCGCGCGGCGTATAGCTTGCACGGTAATAAGCGGTGACGGCGCAAAATTCGCAGCGGTGCGGGCAGCCGCGCCCCGTTTCGATCAAGGTCAGCGGCAGATATTTTTTTCCCGCGTAGACCGTTCTGTCCGGCAGGCTGTGCGAAAACGCCGTGCCGCCGGCATAGACCGCCTGCAGGTTCCCCCGTTTAAAATCCTCCAGCATCCGCGCCCATACGCCCTCGGCGTTGCCGACGATGATGCTGTCCGCCTGCGTTTTCGCCTCTTCCGGGGCGGCGGTGACGTGATAGCCGCCCATCACGACCGGCACCCCGCGCCTGCGGAACTCCCCGGCGATCCCGTAGGCCCGCCGCGCCGTATAGGTTTCGACCGATATCGCGACCAGATCCGCCTCGGCGCCGTAGTCAACCGCCTCGATCCGGTCGTCAAAAAACAGGGTTTCGACGTCGGGCGGCGTCAGCGCTTTCAGCGTGGCGACGGTCAGGGGTTCCATCTGCCAGGTCCCGATATATTTTTCGTGCTCTTTTTGCCCGATTGCCGGGAGAATGAACAGCAGCTTCATACCGCCCCCGCGGCATCCGGGATGTCGCTGTTGTCGCACATCACTTCTTTTGTGAATTTTATGAACTGCTTCGCATAGCCCTGATAGGCGAAATTCGTCATCAGGCAGACGGCGGCCAGGGGGCTGAACGGGGAAATTCGCTTGAATATGTTCCCGCTTGCGTAGGTTTCGCGCCATGCCCGTTCCGTTCCCGCGTACAGTTCATCGGCCGTCATGTTTTTCGGCACAAAAACGACGTGCTCCACGTCATACATCGCCAGGTTGTGTTCAAAGATCCGGTTTTGCGCCAGGAGCGAACGGTAAAGCTCCGTATTCGGGAAGGGCGTCAAGATGGAATAGCGGGGTAAATCGATTTTCAGTCGAATTACCTGTTCCACCGTCCGGTCGAACACGTTTTTTTCGTCCTGGTCGCCGCCGAAGGCGAAGCAGCCGTTGACGGCGACACCGATGCCGTGCAGCTGCGCGACCAGTTCGCCGTAGCCGCCCGTCCGGTTCACGGACTTGTGCAGATAGCCCTGCGCGGACTGGCTGACCGATTCAAAGCCGATCAGCAGCCCCCTGCACCCGCTTTTTTTCAATATGCCGAAAAATTCCCGGTCGAAGCCCACGGAAGAGGTGGTCAGGCCCAGCCATTTGCGTTTCAGCGGCACCATGGCGGTGAACAGTTTTTTTGCGTACTCCATGTCCGCGATGAGGTTGACGTCCGGAAACAGGACGTATTTGCCTTTCAGCTGCTCAATTTCCGCGACCACCTCTTTGACGGGGCGGGCGACCACGCCTTTTCCGAAGGCGGCGGGATACGCGCAGAAGGTGCAGGGGAGCGGGCAGCCGCGCACGGCTTCGACGGAATTGTCCGTGATATAGGCGCGTCGTTTCAGCAGGTCGCGCCGCGGCTGGGGGCGCCCTTTTAGCGACAGGTCTTCTTCGCTTTGGCGGTACAGGGGCTTCAGCCTGCCGTCCGCGTAGTCCCGCAGCGCCTGGGGGAAGCTGCGGTCCGCGACGCCGGTGAACACGCTGTCGCCGTGTTTCTGCGCCTCGACGGGGTCTAAGGTCGGCTGCACGCCGCCGAGAAAGACGGTGATCCCCTTGGAGCGGAAATAATCCGCGTAGCGGTAGGCGCGCGGGCCGGTGCCCGTAATGGCGGTGATGGCCGCGACGTCGGCGTCCAGGTCCAAGGGGATGGCGCCTACGGTTTCGTCGTGGATCACAAGCTCCGCGCGAAGCTCCGCCGGAACGAGCGCCGCCAGGGTGGTAAGCGTGAGCGGCGCGTAATGGAGGGAACGCCCGAAACTGCCGTTGTGCCGGTGCATGGCGCCCGCGGGCGAGAGGAACGCGATCTTCATAAAAGGCTCCCTTCAAACTGCCAGTCGTCTTTGTTGCTCAGGCACAGGTTTTTAACGTCGCCGAGGCGCTGCCCCCGCGCCACGCAGTTTCGGGCGTGCTGCGCGTGCGCGTCCCCTTTGATCCGGAAAACGGCGACGTCCCGCAGCTGCCCCAGCCTGCGGCAGTAATCATAGTGGAAATTCTCGCGCAGCCGCGTGTCCAGCGCGGCCGCGAAGGCGCGGCTGACCTCCGCTTTTTCGTCAACATACAGGACGTATCCGTCCCCGCGCGGCGCCAGCATGCAAAATTCGCACGAAAGATCCCGCAAGGCGGCGCAAACGTGGCTTTCGTTCAGCTTTTCGCCGAAATAATCCGAGACATGGCTGCCCTTCCCCACGAAATCAAAGCAGTCCTTGCCCCTGTACTGCACCCGGTCGCCTATCTTGTAGCGGTAAAAACCCCCGGAGGTCGTTAAAATAATGTCGTAGATCCGGCCGGGCTGCAGCGCGCCGCCCTGCGGGGTGACGTTGCCCGCGTCGTCCTCGAATTCAAAAAAATGCGCGCTTGTCAGTTTTTTGCCAAGACCTTCCACCGGCACGGTCATGATCCCCTCCGTGGCAAGCAGCCCTTTGGGCTGGATGTAGGTGCGCGGAAAGAGCTTCTGCGCTTTGTCCGCCATCGGCTTCGCGTTGCCGTCCGCCCAGCAGCTGATCACCTCCAGGTCAGGCCATAAGCCGTCTGTGCCGGCATTTGAAATTTCCCGCGCCCTGTCTTTGTCCGCCGCCGCGACGTCGCGTGTCAGCTGTTCCCGGTTCGCCGCGAACTGATCCATGAGCAGGGTCAGAAATGTGGGGTTCCATACGGATATGAAGCGCAGGTCGCGGGCCTTGAGCAGGTGAAACAGGGTGCGGTACATGAATTCGTCCATGTTCCGGATGTTTTTGACGGCGGCGGGCACGCAAAATTTCCTGCCGACAAAAAAGGCGCCGAGCCGCCCCAGATATTCCGTGTCGTCCGCGAAGCCGACGGGGATGCCGCCGCGCGTGCGCCCGTTTTCGGCGGCGACGGGCGTGATGCTGAAATAAAGCTGCCCGTGCTTTAGCCGGGGGAAGTTTTTGTCCAGATCCAAGAGCCAGGGCCACAGCCCTTGCAGGAACTCACGTTTCAAACCCTTTGTGTAGGGGATCAGCTTTCGCGCCGCCGTCGAGCCGCCGGAGGGCTCAAACAGCAG